>JANMBR010000191.1:0-1751 GCA_031360505.1 Acidobacteriota bacterium | reverse complement strand
CCGCCGTGGCGGGACAAGCCGACGTTCTCGTGACCGGCGACAATGACCTGCTGGAGCTTGGCGCCCGGGCGCCACTGCCCGTCCTCAATCCCAGGTCCCTCTGGGAGTCGTTGCGACGGACCCGGTGAGCGTTGCGCTGCGGCGATGACCGGCTACGTTGCCTTGCGCCGCCGCGCGACCGGGATGACGAACCGGATCGAGGTCAGCCGCGTGGAGAAGGCCGCGATCTTGTTGTCCACGAGCCCCGCCGCGAGGCCCGCTTTCTGGACATCCAGCCACAGGTAGGGAAACGCGAGCTCCGCCATGAAGGGCTTCTTGGGAAACACGACCCACAGCGAGCCGGACGGCTCGAGGCGCTCCGCGAGATCGCGGAAGAAGTGGGAGAGCGAGCCCTCGGACGGCACCTCCGCCATCAACCATCCGTGCGTTCCCGCGGGAAACTTCGCTACGCGCTCGACGAGCGGGCCGAAGACCGCGCGCATCGTGCGCACGAACTCCGGGGAGCAACCCGAGGCGCAGGGCGTCCCGCCGGCCGGCAGCGAGAACTTCTCCCAGGGCGCCTTCACTGGGCGTGTCGGGGTTAGGCCTTTGCGGTCTTCGCGCCCTTCGCGGCACGGCTGCGCGGGGCCCTGGGTTTGGCTTCGGTCTTGGCCGTCGCCTTCGTCTTCGGCTTCGCTTTCGCCTTCGATTTACCCCTGGCGGCGGCAACCGGAGTCGGCGGCTCGAGGGGAACTTCCGGAATGATCTCGACGATGGGCGGAATCTCGCCGGGCGGCTTCTCGAATCCGCAGCCGGCCTTGTCGCAGGCAAACACGTTGCCGGACTTGCGCTCGCGGTAGAGCAGGTACGGATTGCCGCACTGCGGGCAGGCTTCCGGGATCGGCCGCACCGAGAGCGAGAAGTCGCAGTTCGGGTAGTTGACGCAGCCGTAGAAGGGGCGGAAGCGGCCGCGCCGCTCGGCGATGATGCCGCCGTCCTTCGGACAGCGCACGCCCGTGTCCTTGATCGGCTTGGGCGGCTTGTACTTGCACGCCGGGTAGTTCGAGCAGGACACGTACGCGCCGTAGCGGCCGTGGCGGCGAACGAGCTCGTGGCCGCAGCGCGGGCACTTCTCTCCTGTCGGCTCGTCCGGCCGCGCCTCGGCCTTGCCGCCCGCGACGGCGACGTTGACGACGTTGCGGCACTTCGGGTACGCCGTGCAGCCGAGGAAGGTCGAGCCCGTGCGGCTCTGGCGCAGCTTCATCGGCGAGCCGCACTCTTCGCAGGTCGTGTTCTCGACCTCCGAAACGTCGACGACGTCCTCTTCGGGATCGGGGATGTTCAGCGTGTAGGTGCAGCCGGGATATCCGCTGCAGGCCACGAAGAGGCCGTTCTTGCCCATGCGCAGCTTGAGCTTCTTGCCGCACTGCGGGCACTTCTCGTCGATCGCGGGCACGACCGAGAGCTTCAGCTTCTTGGCCTCGGCAAGAGGAATCCCCGCCTTGCCCGACACCATGTCTTTGAGCGCGCGGTTTCGGTCCCGCGTGAAGGTCTTGTCGAACTCGGCGAGCGCCTTCGTCCAGGAGAGCTTGCCCTCTTCGACCTCGTCCAAGGCCTCTTCCATGCGCGCCGTGTAGGAGGTCTCGAAGAAATCGTCGAAGTACGGGATCAGCAGCTCGATGACCGTGCGTCCGAGGGCCGTCGGAATGAACCGGCGGTCCCGGCGGTGGACGTAGCGCCGCTCCTCGATCTTGCGCAGGATCTCGACGTAG
>JANMBR010000187.1:0-25086 GCA_031360505.1 Acidobacteriota bacterium | reverse complement strand
GCAGGAGGCGCCGAGCACCGGAAAGCCGAAGGGGCCCTCTCTTCCGGCTCAGATCGTCAAGGCTCAGACGCCGAACACCTACGGAACCACCTATAGCAGCTTCTACCGCATGGGGGCCTCGGAGTTCACCCCGATCCAGGTTCCTGGGTTCGACAACTACAACGACTACTTCTACACCGACGCGACAACCTACAGGCGTTATGGGACGGTCGGCGACGGCTTCTTCATCGGCACCCCCCATCTGCCCTCGGGCGCCAAGCTGATCAGCATTGTGGTCAACGGCTGCGCGAATGCCACCGGCACGCTCCATGGCAGCGTCGATTCTTGCAACTACTACGGAGCCTCCTGCGCGGCCCTTGCGACGTACACCGGCGCCACAGGCTGCGGATCCGACTACATCGATCTCGTCCCGGCGGCCTACGTCGTGGACAACACTCGCTATGGCAACCAGCTCGTGATCCGCCTTGCCACGCTGGCCACCGACGGTTCCGACAGCATTGGCGGTGTGACCGTCGAGTATCAGCTCCAGGTCAGCCTGGCGCCGGTTTCGCCGACGTTCGCCGACGTTCCGCTTTCGGACCCCGGCTTCCAGTACATCGAAGCTCTCGTCGCGTCGGGTGTCACGGCAGGCTGCGGCGGCGGCAACTACTGTCCGGACGGAACGCTGACGCGGCGCCAGATGGCAGTATTCCTCGCGAAGGCGCTTGGCTTACAGTGGCAGTAGGCCGCTGGTAGTCGCTTTCCTCCGGCCGGCCTTCGGGCCGGCCGTTTCGTTTTCTGGCGCACGCCTCCACGCCGACGACTCATTCCCGCCTCCGTCGGTCGATCGAGCTGCCTAAGAAGGTGCCCCACGAGCAGAGGATGCGCGGGCCACTGGGTGATCCACATCACGTCGCACTTCTAGTCGCGCGGGGTCAGGCGTGTCTTCACGCAGCTGATTGGCGAATACAGGAATGCACGATTGACCCCATGCGCGTTCAAGAACTCGCGGCGCGACTGCCGTAGAGGAAGACGGCGGACATCGACGGGCATTCTTAGTTCTCGCTCCGCGAGATGCCGTCGGCCTACAATCGTCCAAAAGCGGAGGTTTCAATGCCGAAATGGTTAGAGTCGGTAGTCTGCGGTGGGGTTCTTATTTCATGGGCATCCATGGCGGTCGCCCAGAAGCCCCTCAGGCCGCCTGTCAACGCTCTCGGCATGCAGCAGCCGACGCAACCGAACTCTGAGGCGATTCTTGCGGAGCGGCAGGCCAGGATCGACGCCTTCAACGCGCACTTCCGGGAGACCCACGGGGGGCAGGGGCCCGAGCAGTTCGGAATTCAGTGCTGCCAGGTTCTTCAGATCCCCGCATCGGCCTTCCAGCCGGTCTCCAGCGGGGAGGTGTGGACCTACGACGCGAACGGCTACATCTACCCTGCAGCCTTCGGAACCAACTTCTATGATCTCTGGGCGCCCGTGCAGCTGCCCAGCGGGAGTCTGGTGTCTTTCCTAGACATCTACTACGGCGACACCGACCCGATTAATGACATTGGTGCTGAGCTTTGGGAATTCACGGGCATCCTTGTCCCCGGGGCCGCCTCGATCGCGACCGCCTATTCTTCTGGGTCGAATGGCTTTGGTCTGACGACTTCTGTTCCCTTCTCCTATACGGTGAACAACTACGGCGGAAACTCGAGTGGAGGGCAGCTCAGCGTCTTCATCTACACGAGCGGTAACGCCGGCAATACGCGGGAGTTCAAGTCTGTCTCTCTTTATTGGGCGCGGCAGGTCTCGCCGGCACCGGCAACGCAGACTTTCAACGACGTCGCCCCGGCAGACTTCGGCTACCAGTACATCGAGGCGCTCGCGGCCTCGGGCATCACGGGTGGCTGTGGCGGCGGCAGTTACTGTCCCAACGGGACTCTCACGCGCGCGCAGATGGCGGTATTCCTCTCGAAAGCGTTGGGCCTCTACTGGCCGTACTAGGAAAGACTCCGAGTGCCTTCTGCCGGCCGGCCTTCGGGCCGGCCGTTTCATTTTGGGCGGGGTTCGCGGGTAAAATCCGGCGACCGATTCCCACTTGACGAACACCGACGCGAGAACAGGAATGCGACGGCTGGCGCCATGGCTCGGCCTGGCCGGGCTGGCGGCGCTCATCGCGGCGTCGGTGTCCATGGAAGTGCGCGCGCTGCCGCCGTGGGCGATCGCAGCTCTCGCGGGCGGGCTGGTGATCTGGATCGTCGTCGCATGGATCGATCCTCCAGCCGACGACCTTCTCGGCGCACTCGACCCGCCGGCGCGCGGGCCGCGGTTCGTACCGCTCACCCTCGCGCTGGCGGCGGCGGGCGTTTGCTGCTGGCAGATGCCGCCGGAGGAGTTTCGCTTGCTCGGCGTCGTCGCGTGGGCGGCGGCGATCGGATGCTGGTTCTGGGCCTGGTGGGCGCCTCGAGCGCCGGCGGCCGTTCGGCCCGGGCTGCCCGCGGGCGAGCGATGGGCCGCGCGCGGTGCGATGGCGCTCATCCTCGCGGCCGCCGTTTGGTTCCAGTTCCACGATCTGGCCGGAGTGCCATCCAACCCGATCAGCGACCACGCCGAGGAAATGCTGGACATGCGCGATCTCATCGAGGGGCGGCACGCCATCTTCTTCTGGCGAAACCTCGGAAACGGGCCGCTGCATTTTTACTGGACGGCGTTCCTGGTCAAGGGACTCGGGCTCCCGCTCAACTACCTCACTCTGAAGACGGCGACGGCCGTCTTTGGCCTGCTGGTGGCTCCCGCCCTCTTCCTGCTCGGCCGAGAACTCGGCGGCGTCTGGCTCGGTGTGGCGGCGGCAGGGTTCGGCGCGTGGAGCAAGTGGTCCGTTGCCCTCGCTCGCCAGGGCGTCGAGTACATGTATCCGATCCCGCTCACGGCGCTGGTGCTGTGGGCCGTACTGCGATACCAGCGGCGCGGGGACCGCGGTTCTCTCCTCGCGACAGGAGCGGCAATTGGAATCGGCCTTTCCACCTACTTGTCATTCCGCATCGTTCCGCTGCTCGTTCCACTGGCGCTGGGCATTGCGCTCTTCGACCGGCGCCGGCAGTGCCGGCGGTGGAGAGTTGTCGGCGACGGCCTGCTCGTCGCGGCAACTTCCGCGATGCTCTTCCTGCCGGTGCTCAAGTTCGCCTTCTTCGGCGAGAACCGGTCGTTCTTCTGGTCCCGGATCGCCACGCGCGCCACCGACGCGGAGAGGTCGCTCGCCGGAAATCCGTGGCGCGTCTTCGCGGGCAACCTCTGGAACATGGCCAAGGCCTTCCACTGGCAGGGATCGTCGACGTGGACGGTGCTGGAGGCGGACGATCCGTTTCTGGACATCGTGTCGGGAGGACTTTTCCTCGCCGGCCTCGTCCTGCTGGTCCGCATGGCCCTGAGAAGTTCGTGGCGGTGGGCAACCCTGCTGCCGGCCCTCTTCCTGCTGACGCTGCCGACCACGCTGTCGATCGCCTATCCCGAGGAGAACCCGAGCCTGAACCGCGCTGGGCCGTCTCTGCCGGTCGTATTTCTTCTCGTCGGGCTCGCCTTTGCGTACCTCTGGAACGGCTTCCTGCGAGAACGGGTCGTGCTGCGCGTGGCGGGGCTCTGCGCCCTGCTCGCGGGGGCCGGGTACTCGGTGGAGACGAATGCCGAGGCCTACTTCGTGCGTCTCGGCGAGTCGTACGACGCGTTGATCGAGCACGCGATCGAGATCGCGACCGTGATCGGCCGCTACCGGAGCCAGGGAATCCCGATCCGGCAGTCGTATCTATTGGCCGTCGACTACTGGGTGGACGCGCGGATCATCGCGCTGGAGCTGGGCGATCCGTCCTGGAGCGATACGAACAACATCCTTCCGGGAAAGGTGCCGGAAGGGCTGACGGCGCGGCCGCTCGTCTTCGTGTACCGGGCGAACGACAAGCAACGCGTCAAGACGCTCGAACGATTCTACCCGGGCGGGACCACGCGGATCATCCCGCAGTCGCACCACGATCGAGACTTCGGCGTCTACCTCGTTCGCTGAGAGGGGACGAGGGCCGCGTTCTCGGCGTAGAGAAATCCGAGCTCGCGCCACGCGGGGCTCGGATGGATGCGCACCCGGAAGCCCCGGGCTTCGAGGAAACGCTCCAGCTCCTCGTGCGTGTGCGGCGTGACGTGGTCGTGGTACTCGAGGGCGATGCGGGCGATCCGGGCGAGCGCGGCGTCGGGAAGACCGAGGAGGATCTCGAACTCCGCGCCCTCGCAGTCGATCTTGAGAAAGTCGCAGCGCGCGATGCCGAGGCGCTCGAACGCGGAGGACAGGGTCGTCGCCGGGACGGCGATCGCGCCCCCGGAGCGGCTCCCGCCGTCCCCCGCCGTGCGGTGCTGACCCGAAAGGCCGGTGAGGGTGTAGAGGGCGAGGGTCCCGTCGGCGCCCGCGATCGCCTCCGGGAAGGCACTCGCGTTGCCGACCGCGTTGACGCGCAGGTGCTCCTCGAGGCGCGCGAAGGATTCGGGAAGGGGCTCGAAGGCGTAGACGCGGCCGCCCGGGCAGAGCCTCGCCGCGTGGACCGTGAAGTCGCCCATCCCGGCGCCGACATCGACGACGGTCCAGTCCGGCTCGATCCGCGCGCCCCGCTCGTAGTCGCGGTCGAGGCACGACTCCTTCAAGATCCAGACGTCCATCCGCGTCGAAACGCGGAACCGGACGCCGCCGTCGAGCCGCACGATGAGGGGGCGGGGGACCGGAAGCCCGAGGAAGAGCCTCAGGATGCCGCCAACGGGCCGCATGCCGAGCAGGATCGTCGGGATCGAAGAGAGGTAGTAGATCCAGCGCGGCGCGCCCCGGCTGCCCGCGCGCCGCATCGCCGTCACGGCTTCTTCGCGGCGGCGGGGACTCGGATGTGGATCGTCCCGAGCGAGCTGGCCGCGGTGTCGACGACGTAGAGCACGCCGTTGCCGGCGTCGAGCGCGAGCCCGGTGGGCTTCAGGAACTTCCTGCCGGTGTCGTCCGCGCCCCACGTGTGGAGGACCTTGCCCGAGCGGTCGAGCTCGAGGACGGCGCTCGCGGCTGGGACTGTCGCGAAGAGGTTGTCCTTGTCGTCCACCGCGAGGTACGGTTCCATCGGGCTCGTCCACGCGGAGACCGGGATCGCGCGCTCGAACTTGCCGTCGGCGCCGAGGACCTGGATGCGGTGGTTGCCGATGTCGGCGACGTAGACGCGGCCCGAGGCCGAGATGGCCACGCCGACGGGGGAGGAGAGGCCGTCCGCTCCGGCGCCGGTCTTGCCGACGTACCGAACGGGCTGGCCTGCTTGGACGATGGCCATGCGGTTGTTGCCGGAGTCGGCGATCCAGACCTTGCCGTCGGCAGCGACGGCCACGCCGCGCGGCCCGTAGAGGCCTTCGACCGAGGTGTCGCGGAACTGGCCGGAGGTCGTCAGGTGCTGCACGCGGCCGTTCCAGGTGTCCGCCACGTAGACGTCATCGCCGTGGACGGCGACGTCCGCCGGGTCCTGCATCTGGAACTTGCCGTTGCCGCGCACGCCGCCCCATCCGCCGAGGGATCCGCCGGAGCCGTCGAAAATCGCCACGCGCGAATGCCCGAAGTCGCTGACCCAGAGCCGGCCCTTCGCGTCGAGTGCGACACCCCTGGGCTCCGCGAGACCCGCCCACGCCGGCTTGCCGGATTCCGCGGAGTCGCGGATCACGGGCGGTGCGTCGGCGGCGGGGACAGGGGTGGCCGACGGGGCTGCCGGAGCGGGACCCGCGTTCGCTCCGCCCGCCGGCTCACGGCGCTTGCACCCGGAGGCGGCGGCGAGAGCGAGGAGAAGACCGGTGAGCGTCAGGGCGGCGCGCAGGCGCGCGTTTGTCGGATGGGCAGTCGGGCGTGTGGTGTTCATTGCGGTCGTGCTCCCTCTTGGAAAGGCATTTCTAGCGCAGGGCATCCAGCGGCCAGGAAAGGACGCGATTCATGTCGCGGTCGGTGACGAGGACGTGCCCGAACGCATCGAGCGCGATGCCGGTCGGGCGCTTCAGGCCGTCGGCCTTGAAGGATTTGGTAAACGCTCCAGAGGCGTCGTAGTGGGCGATGCGGGGCTTCCAGGAGTCGGTCACGAGGACGCTGTCGGCCGGGCCGATGGCGAGGTAGGGTTCGGTGTAGAAGTCCTTCCAGCCGTAGACCGGGAACTGCCGCAGGAACTTGCCGTCGGCGTCGAAGACCTGTATCCGGTGGTTGCCGGTGTCGGCCACGTAGATGCGGCCCGAGGAGTCGGCAGCCACGCCGACGGGCTCGACGAACTGTCCCGGATCGGTGCCTGCCGTGCCCCAGCGGCCCGTGACGGCTCCCGTCGCGGCGTCGAAGCGGACGATGCGCTTGTTCCCGGTGTCCGAGACGTAGAGCGATCCGCGGGAAAGGACGAGCGAGCGCGGCCCGAAGAACGCCTTCTCCGGATCGGTCCAGACGCCCGCCCACTCTCCCCCCGGACCAAAGCGCGCGACCCGGTGATTCCAGGTGTCGGCGACGAAGACCTGACCGTCCGGCCCGACGGTGACGCCGGAGGGCTCGTTCAGCTGGCCTTCGCCAGCGCCCTTGGTGCCGAGCGCGCGCAGGAAGGCGCCGTTGGGATCGAGGACCTCGATGCGGCTGTTCTTCGAGTCGGCCACGTAGATGTTGCCGCTCCCGTCGGCCGCCACTCCCCGCGGCTCGGCGAACTGCCCGGAGCCGGGGCCGGCGACCCCGAAGACCCGCGGGGCCGGAAGCTCGGTGGCGTCGGAGGGGTAGTCGCGCGAGGAAGTGTCCTGGACCTGGAGCTGCAGGGGCTCGAGCAGCCCCGTGCCGCCGAGGTCCTTGCGCACGAAGAAGGTCGCGTCCTGCGACCCGATCGGGCTCCAGATCTCGTGGAAGAGCCACCAGCGCAGCGCGTCCTTGAAGCTCGGACGGGTGACCGCGCCCTCCTTCGACGGCTCGGGGAACCACCACGCGCGGATCGGCACGCGTTTCGCGTCGTACTTCGGGGCCAGCTGTTTTTCGAGCGCGCCCTCCGGGTCCCAGTCGCCGACGATGATGGGGGTCGACGCCTGGTCGATGCGTGAAGCCCATTGCACGGTGGCGTCGCGCAGATACCAGGTCAACGGCCAGGTCGATTCCCCGACGACCGTGACGACGGGCTGGCCGGCCGCCACTCGGGCTTTCGCGGTGTCCACCGCGGAAAGGGCGCGGACCAGGTCTCTGGACGTCTGGACGTAGGCGAGCATTTCCGCGTGGCGGGGCTCCTTCTCCTTGTCGTGGGCGCCGTAGCGGAAGGCGGCGAGGTACGTGCCGTTCGTGTTGACGACGAGCAGCAGGCCGGTCGCCGCCAGTGCGAGCCTCGCCCAGGGCCGGCGACGCTCCTGCCACAGCCGCACCACGCCGAGCGCGGCGAGGATCGTGATCGGCAGCAGCGGGTGCACGGTGAGCCAGGGAACTTTCTCGCGCGCCCAGCCATAGATCGCGAGCGATCCCACTGCCCAGAAGGCGACGAAGCGCACGAAGAGCGGCGTCTGCGGCGGATCGGGTTCCTTCCAGGCAAAGAGCGCGACGAACGCGGCCGCGAGCGCCAGCAGCAGTGCGCCCCATGCGGGCAGCATCGGAGACTCCGGGCGAAGCGCCTTGAAGAGCCCTGCGGCGAGCGTGATCGGAGCCAGCAGCAGGACGGTGCGCAGGAGGGGATCGCGCCGCCACTCTTTCCACGGGAAGGCAAAGCACGCGGCGAGCAGGATTGCCGTGTCGTAGTACGCGAGCTGCGGAAAGTAGTAGTACCAGGGGCCGGGGATCCGGGCGATGGCGTGCTGGCCCATCCAGTACTTCACGGCCTTCGGAATCGCGAGCCAGTCGCCGGGGTACTTGCCGAACGCCGTGTACATCGTGGCCCAGATGATGAGAAACAGGATCCCGGCCGAGAGGATCGGGACGATGTGCCGGAGGGTCCACGCGAACCCGCCCGTGAGCGCCGTTGCCGGCCGCGGGCCCTCGGGCGAACCGACGCCGCGCACGAGGCACCAGAGCCCGTAGGCGACGAAGAGGACGCCGGTCATGTAGGCGTTCTCCTTCGTGACTCCCGCCAGCGCGAAGGAAGTGGCCGAGAGCATCAGCCACTTCGAGCGGTCCGTCTCCAGGAACCGCTGGAAGGCGAGGATCGTTGCGAGCGTGAAGACGAGCGAGTACAGGTCCTCCCGGATGAACCGCGAGAAGTACGTGAAGTGCGCCGAGGTCAGGACAAGGACGGCGTACACCGCGGCCGCGGGCTTTCCGATCCATCGGCGCAAGGGCCACGCGAATCCGATCAGGATCAGGCCAAAGATCGCGGGCATCAGCCGGGCGGTGAAGTCGGTCGCTCCGAACACCTTGTAGACGAGCGCGTTGACGTAGTAGAGGAAGGGGCCGTGGTACGCGGGGTCGTAGCGCCAGTCGCCGCCGCGCGAGAGGGTCCACGACTGGTAGGCGTGGATCGATTCGTCGTGGTGGAGCGGCCGCGCGCCGAGCGCCCAGAAGCGCGTGAGACCCGCCGCGATCGAGAGGATCGCGATGAAGAGAAGGGCCCCGGCCGTCAGCCGCGAGCGCTCCGAGGCCCCGGCGAGCCCGGCATCGTTCAAGGAGTCCTCCTGTCCGAGAGAGAAACTTTGGCCACGGATGCGTTTCCGGAGTTGACGACGTAGAGGATACGGTTTTTCCGGTCGACCGCGATACCGGTCGGGTTCTCGAACTTGCGGCCGGCGTCGTCGGCCAGAATCCGGCGCAGGACCGCACCCGAAGGGTCGAGCGCGACGACGGCGGCCGTCCCGGGGTCCGTTACATAGATCGTCCCGTCGGCGTCGACCGCGAGGCCGGGCTCGGCGCTGCCCGCCCATCCCGCGAACGGAAGGCTCCCGACGAGCTCGCCCGAAGCCCGGAGGACCTGGATGCGCTGGTTGCCGGCGTCGGCGACGTAGATCAGGCCCGACGGCGAGGCGGCGATTCCGACGGGGCTCGTGAATTCGCCGGCGCTGGTGCCGCGCTTTCCGATGCTCTTCGGGTCCCCGAGCAGGGGATCGTAGGACACGACGCGGTGGTTGCCCGTGTCCGTGACCCAGACGCGGCCGTTCGGAGCGACGGCGACGCCGCGCGGCCCGTACAGCTCGCCGACCGAGGCGCGCAGCAGGCCGGCGATCGTGTAGCCCTGGATGCGGCCGTTCCACGTGTCCGCGACGTAGAGCGCGTCGCCCTCGATCGCGACGCCGCAGAGCTCCTTGAAGCCGTACTCGCCGCTTCCGCGGCCGCCCCAGCCTCCGAGAGAGCCGCCTTCCGCATCGAAGATCCGCAGGCGAGAGTGGCCGAAGTCCGCAACCCACACGCGGCCGCGGCCGTCCACCGCGACGCCGCGCGGCTCACGCAGATTCGAGAACGGGGCTTGCGAGGCGTCCGCCTTTTCCTGGATGGAGGGCTTCTCCTCCGGCTCGTCCTGGGCTTGGCCCGCGGCGGCCGCCGCCTCGGGCAGCGACTCCTTGGCGGGCAGCAGCAGGTCCTGCGCGGGACCGCCGACGACGCGGTAGATTTGAGTCTCCGGGTTCTCGTACGCGGGCTCGAAGAGCGCCCTGTCGGTCCGGAACTTCTGGAGGCCGGCCACGGGGTAGGTCTTGCGCTCGAGCCAGCCGACGTAGACGTAGCCGACGCCGTAGCGCTTGAGGAAAGGCGCAGCCCGCGCCGAGTCCGCCTCCGAGTAGATGGCCCTGACCGCGAGGCGGCGCGCCTCGATCTCGGTGTCGGAGTTACCCCGCTGCTTTACGTGGTAGTCCCAGCCGAGCACCGTCGGCAGCCCCGTCAGCATCGAGATCCGCCCGAAGTCCTGGTAGGACGGGCCCTGCGCTTCGAGCAGCACGGGAGTCCCCTCGATTGTGCGGCGCAGCCAGATGACCGCGCGGTACTCGCCGGGGTGGAGCGTTTCGAGGTAACGCAGTCCGTCGAGGGACGGGCCCGAATAGGGAGCGAAATGCCGGCTGACGGCCGCGCGGCCCGCCGTCACCGTCGTGAAGAGCCCGGCGGCCACCAGGACCACGACCATGGCGCGGGCGGGCAGGATCCAGCGGTCGATCGCCCCGCGCCGCTCGCGCGCTCGGAAGACGAGGACCGCGGTCGCGATCGCAAAGAGCAGCCAGGCCTCGAGGTAGAGCTTGAAGAATGTGTTCATCCGGTCGTAGATGTAGAGGCGCTGACAGAAGAGCACGAGGAAGAACGCGGCCGCGAGAAATCCGATCGCGAGCCGGTCGTCGCGCGTCTCGGAGAGCGCGAAGAACGCGGCAAGGAAAAGCAGCACACCGCAGGCGAGGAACCAGTCGGGCTGGCGCAAGGCGAGCCACGCGAGCCCTCCCGAGGCGACGGCCACGAGCGCCCAGCGCAGCAGGCGCGGGCCGCGGCCAGGCGCCACGCGCGCCGACACGGCGGCGAGCCACCAGGAGAGGGCGAGGAAGAAGAAGAGCCCGAACACGGTCAGCTGATCCACGCCTGCGGCGGATGCTTCGAGGTTCTTTCCGATGCCCGGGGCTGCGCCGACCCGGACCCACAGCGGTCTGGCGAGCGCGAAGCCCGCGGTGGCCGCGACGGCGAGTGCCACGGCGGCCCGGCCCGGTCCCGCGAGTGAGAAGCGCTGGGGCATCAGGGCCGCCGTCAGGGCGACCAGGGCGAGCAGGCCGCAGAGCAGCGGAACATCCCACGCATTCGTCAGCGCCTGCACGGCGCCGAGGAACCCGAGCAATACGGCGCCGGACAGGCGCGCGCGCCAGGGCGCGACGGGGTCGCCATGCAGGCGCACCAGGTGCAGGGCCGCGGCGGTGAAGAGCAGCAGGATCGGGATCGCCAGGACGTGCGCGTGCAGGTCGGCGAACGTCAGGCTCCAGAAGGGGTACTCGTTGATCGTGTCCTTGACGACGCGCGAGGTCGCCCAGAAATAGTCCCAGTCGAGCGCGCGTTTCTTCACGAGCCAATCCCGCATCCCGGAAAGGTTGCCGACGACGAGCGTCAGCGCGGCGCCGGCGATCCCGGCCCGCAGCCGCCCTCCCCAGTTGCGCGCCAGCGAGAAGGCGCCCTGAAGGATCGTCCCGCCGAGCATCCCGAAGGCGAGATTGAAGGTGAGGCGCGTGGACAGGTTGGTCAAGAGCGTCAGGAACACGACCATCTCCTGGCCGAACGTGTAGTAGCCCAGAGGCGCGCCCGCCAGCCACGGGTCCGAGGGGGGCAGCGAGCGGGTGCGAACGAGGATGTTGAGGATCGAGAAGTCCATGGGCTTCTCGCCCCAGTAGATCTCGGGGTTGAGCGCCCGCAGCCCGAGGAAAAGGAGGAATCCGGCGGCGAACACGATCTCGCTCTGCACGAGGGCGCGCCGATGCTCGCGTAGAAAACGCATGAGGTCGTGACGCTCGCGCAGCGCGAGCACCGCCGAGACGAAGGCGAGGCCGGCCAGACACAGAATGGCCGCGGCCCGGCCGTTTCCCATCACGCGGAACGTGAGGCCGACCGTCATCGCGTAGGTCGCGAGCACGAGGCCGATCAGCCGGGCGAACCCGAAGCCGCGGTCCTGGAGGCGCGGGAAGAGCGTCCACGCGATCGGCAGGGCGGCGGTCCCGACGAGCAGCATCGCGAGGTACCAGGCGATCGCCGCTGCGAGCGAGCTCGAGCCGGTGTCCGACGGCTCGACCGAGGGCGCGCGCTCGACGCTGGCGCGGTGGTCCGGGCGCACGGGCGCGCTGACATGGCGCAACGCTGTGGGCCAGCGCTCCCAGTCGTTCATCGTGGGCGGGGTCTTGGGCATCGTGCCGAGGAGCAGGCGACGCACCGCAGGCGCCGAGAACTTCGCGGTTTTCTTGAAGAGGAGAACCCGCGGGTGGTCGTAGACGGTGAACTGCTCCTCCGCGCCGTCGTCGGAGATCTTGAGGGGGCCGAGCGAGGGGTAGGACGTGAAGTCCGCGGCCCGCTCGAAGCCGAGGCTCCCGTCGAAGAGCCCGCGGTAGTACGCGATCGACATGGGAAAGACGGCCGGCACGCGCGTGACGTTGCCGTAGACCCGGTTCGAGGTGACCGAGACCCAGTCCGCTTCGGTCAGCGTTCGGACGACGAGCTCCGCCTTCTGCGGCGAATCGGGATCGAAGAGCGGCATCGCCTGCGGGCCCGCGTAGGAACCCGGGTCGTAGCCGGGCATTGGCAGCGGCAGCCCGTCGTCCCACGATTCGTTGACGATCTTCTTTCCGGCGGGCACGTGCGTGTAGATCCAGCGCGTCGCCTCGACCCGCGTCTGCGGGCGCCGGTAGATGGCGGTGAACGCCAGCGCCCAGAGCAACGTGCCGCCGAGAACGGCGACGGCGGCCGCGCGCCACAGGCGCGGCGCCCTGGAGCGGGTCAGCAGCGACGAGAAGAGGACCCCCGTCAACACCGCGAGGCTCGGGTAGGCCGGATAGAAGTAGCGAACCGACTTCACCATGGTGAAGCCGTGGTACCCGAAGAGGAAGAGGACGTAGAACGAAAGCGGCGCCAGATCGAAGGCCCGCCTCCGCACGATTCCAGCGAAGCTCCACGCCACGGCGACGAGGGCGGAGATCCCGAAGAAGACGCCTGCGCCCCAGAGCACGAAGTTCTCGATCGGAAAGAAGAGCGTGCGGCCGGCCCACTGGAGCGCTGGCGGGAATCCGGCTACGGACTTCGAGAGCTGGGAGATGCGCTGCAAGTCGGCGATCCACCTCGGATCCAGGCGGAACGAAAGCACTCCCGGCCCCAGAAAGACATACGGCAGGAAGACCCGGACGACCAGGGCCGCGGGCACGAGGATCAGGATTCCGCGCAGAACCGCGCGCCCCAACGCCCGCACGAAAGGCCTGCCTTCGCCGAGCAGGCGCACGAGGACGGCGAGCCCGATGGGCAGCAGCAGCGCGAGCGCCGTGATCTTGCATGCGACGGCGAGGCCGATGGCGATCCCGGTGAGGGCGTCGCTGCCGCGTCCCGACCGCCCCTGCGCGATCCGCACCGCGCCGAGCAGGGCCGCGGCGGAAAACGTCGTCAGGTACGTGTCCACGGCCCAGAAGTGCGACAGCTGGATTCCGAGGACGCAGAAGGCCATCAACCCGGCCGAAAGCAGCGCGGCGCGCCGGTTGGTGAAGCGCCGGGTGAGGCGATAGACGATCCAGACCGTCAGCAGATCGAACACGCCGGAGAGGGCACGGCCGATGCGGTACGTGCCGTCATAGCCGGCCTTGCCAAAGGGCTGCGCGATCGCCTTGGCCAGCACCATCGGCAGGCTGCCGTAGACGAAGGAGCCCTCGCCCCGGTTGTAGGGGTTCAGGCTCGAGCGCGTCGAATCGAAGTACTCGCGGGCCGACTTCGGAAAGGCGATCTTCTCCTCGACCATCGAGATGAAGCGCTCGTCCGGATGAAGGTGGTGGCCGGCGTCCCAGGCGAGCCCCTGGAAGCGGAAAATGCCGCCGACCAGAAGCAGGCCAAAAAGGATCGCGCGCGCGCGCTCCCGAGAGAGGCTCGTGGACACTGTTTTCAGGATCTCTTTGGCAAGCGCATCGCGTCTAAAGCGCTCATTCTACAGGAGAATCCGTCCTCCGCGTGCATGTGAACGCGATGCATGAGCCAACCTTGGGCGCCGGCTCCTCCGCAAGGCGCCCGAAGCGCTGGACCCAGAAGGCCGTGTCGGTCAACGCCGGGAAGGGAACCCAGCGCCCGGTGAGCTTGCGAGCGACCAGGTGCGGGATGCTCAGGTAGTGATCGCGGTGCATGAGGCGAGTCGCCTCGGGCGACAGGTAGTAACGCCAGCTCTTGACCGCGAGACCCGCGCGGGCAAAGCGCGCGGTCCACACCTGAGGTGAGTCGAAGTGGAAGTGCGCCGCGTTGCGGTTGTACCAGTCGAGGTACGCGCGGTGGATGCTGCCGAGGCCCCAGCGCCGCCACGCGCCCTCGTCCGTCAAGAGCTCCGAGAAGCGGTCGCCGATGACGGTGCACGCGAGGACCCCGCCCGGCTTGAGCACACGCGCGATCTCGCCGATGGTCCGATCGATGTCGGGGATGTGCTCGAAGACGCAGTTCGAGACGGCCGAGGAGAAGTGGCCGTCCGCAAAAGGCATCGCGCCCGAGTCGGCAAGGACGAGCAGCCGGTACACGCCGCGGCCACGCGACTCGGCGAGGTCGGCAAGGCCGCGGTCGAGGCCCACGTCCGCGCCGTCGGGAAAGAGAATCGATCCGAAGTGCCCATCGCCCGAGCCGATGTCGAGGACCGGCCGGGGCAGCGTCGTTTCGAGCAGGATCCGCGCCTCGATCGTGCGGATGAGCACGCGATGGAACGGCATTTCCCGCAGATGAGCGCGCAGGATCCGCTCGGTCGCCTCGTCGGGCCTCATCCTCCCGCACCCGCGACGGAGCGGTACACGGCCTCGTACTCGGAGAGCGTGCGCTCCTGCGAGAAGAGCGCCTGGATCTCGGCATGGGAGCGTCGGTACCGCTCGGGCGCCTCGAGGACGGCGAGGGTCCGGTGGGCGAGGTCTCTTGCATCGCCCGGCCGCGCAATCTCGCCCATGCCGGTCATCCGGACGGGCTGCCGCACGCCCGGCAGATCCGAGGCGACGACGGGCACGCCCCGCAGCATCGCTTCCACCTGGACCAGGCCGAACGACTCGGTCGAATTGATCGAAGGAAGGACCAGGACGTCCGCGATCGTAAAAAGATCGGACAGCGTCTCGGGCGAGACCGTGCCGGTCGCAAGCACGCCCGAGGACGAATCCGCGAGCAGGGGCGCAACCTGGTCGAGCACCGACTCGCCGGCCACCTTCTGAGCGCCGGCGAGCACCAGGGCCGCGTCGGGGAAACGGCGGCGAATCTCGGGGAACGCGGTCAACAGGACGGGAAGCCCCTTCTCCTCGGCAAAGCGCCCGAGAAAGAACACGACGGGTCGACCGGCGATCTTGAGAAGGCGCCGCACTTCGTCCGCGGAGCGCCCCGTCGCGGCGGGCTCCTGCACGGGCGGGAGGATCCATCCGACCTTCTCGGCCCGGTCCACGAGCGGGCGCGTGTGGCGCGCGTAGTCCTCCGTATTCGTGATGACGCGGCTGGCTCGCTCGAGCGCGAAGTGTTGCGAGGCGCGCGCCACGACTTCGACGAAGCGCTGGCCGAGGCCGGACGGCGTCTGGAGGTCGCAGTGATACGTGACGACGATCGGCACGCGCAGCGTCGAGGCGATCAAGGCCAGAGGCACCGCGTTGACGAGCGGGGCATGCAGGTGGAGGACGTCGGACCGGGGCACTTCGCGCAGGGCTCGCGCGAGGATCGCGGGGGAGACGAGCGCCTTGCCCAGCCGGCCCGCGACGGTCGCGCGGACGACGCGCACGCCGTCCTCGACGCTCTCGAGCGGCAGCTCGGGCCTGTGTTGATGCGTCAGGACGGAGACTGTGTGGCCGCGGCGAGCGAGCCCCCCGGCCAGCTGTTCGGCGACGAGCGTGAGCCCGGAATAGTTCGGTCGGTAGTAGTCGAGCGCCATCAGGATCTTCATCGCTGGGCGCGAGCGACGGAGAAGATCGTCGTGCCGCCCGAGCTGAAGACCGGCGAGAGGAACGGGAAGTTCGCGACCGCCGCCGAGCCGCCGTAGAGGCGCCTCTCCATGTCGCCGAGGATGACGTACGTCACGCCGTAGCGCTGGATGGTGTCCCAGGCGATGCGGGGGTCCGGCGTCGTGTAGAAAAGCTTGATCCGCGCGAGCCGGTCGGCCACGTCCGGCTCGTTCGATCGCCAGAGGCCCTCGTGGTTGGCCCAGCCGAGCACGGTCGGGATCCCGGTGTGCGACGCCATGCGCGCGAACTCCGAGTAGGGGTCTCCCGAGGCTTCGAGGACGACGGAGCCGACTCGCGCGTTGTGGAGGAGCCAGTCGATCACCGCGGCGTCGCCGCCGGAGCGTCGGGCAAGCGGACCGCGCGCGTCGAGCGAGAGCGGTCCATCCTTCTGCCGCATGCGCGATACGGCCGCGTTCAGCGGCCAGAGCGCCGCGCAGAGCGCGCAGGCGGTCAGAAGGGCGCGTTGCGGCAGGCGCTTGCGGCCTCCCGCCGGCAGGGCGCGCCCGGCAAAGACGGCGCCCCCGATGGCGATCAAGGGCCACGCCTGGTGGTAGAACTTGAAGATCGTGTTCATCCGCTGCAGGTCCTGGCCGTACGAGTCCTTGAAGTAGACGAGCTCGCAGCCACCGATCATTCCCAGACCGAGGAGGACCAGGAAGGCCGCGAAAACGCCGGCGCCGTCGCCTTCCGGGGAGTGCAGGCTCTTCCACGCGGCTCGCGCGGCAAGCAGGCCGAGGAAGAGGACGATCGTCATGGCGGGCATCTGGAGCGCTAGCCCCAAAACCAGCGAGACGGCCGCCGCGATCACAAGGCCGAGATCCCGCCGGCGCCGCGCTTCTTCCGAGTCCTCCGCGGCCCGCGGCCACAGGCCGACCGCGCAGACGGCGAAGAGGATGCCCCACACCCCCGCGAACTCGATCAGGCCCGAGAACATCGTCGTGCGGCCGAGCCCCTTGTTCTCGAGCTGGAACGAGGAAGTGTAAGGGTAGAAGAGGATCCACGAGGCGAGCAGCACTCCGACGCCGGCGAGGCCGCCGAGGACCGCCGGGACCGCGGATGGCAGGCGCTGCCCGCGCGTGGTCAGGAACACGCCGCACACCACGAGCAGGATCCCCATCGCTGGCAGGTTCCAGAAGTTTGCCGAGCGCGCCGTCCCCGCCACCAGCGCCACGAGCAGCATCGAAGGCCACGCGCGGGTTCCCTTCCCGCTGCCCGCCTCGACCCAGCGGTGCGCGACGACGAAGGCGGCAATGAAGAACGGGAACGCGAGCAGATGCGGATGCAGGTCCGCGTGGAAGAACGTGAAAAACGGGAACTCGTTGATGGTCTTGAAACCATCCGGGCCGATCACGCGGGATGCGTGCCAGTAGTCGAAGTCGGCGGCAAAGGGGGCGCTCCAGGCATCGAGCGCGCCGGCGAGGTTTCCGGCGAAGACTGCGCCCGCGCCCGCGGCGATCCCGACGCCGAGCCGGCCCTTCGAGAGGCGCAGGCCGAGGGAGGCCGCCGCCGCAAACGAGAAGCCGGCGAAGCTCGCGACCGACAGGTTGTACGCGGTCAGCGGCGCAACCCCGGAGAGCTGAGCCTGGGCGGCCGCGAGCAGGTAGCCCCAGTAGTAGTAATTGATCGTCTTGCCGGCCATCCAGGGATCGCCCGGCGGCATGGCGGGGTAGCGCGCGAGCGAGTTCAGGAAGGCGAGGTCCATGAATTTCTCAGCGCCGAGGATGGCCGGTCCCGCCGCCCGGATGAGGACGAAGATGCCGGTCGAGGCCCAGAAGAGGATCGCCCCGAGCTTCTCCTCGTCGCCCCACTCCCACCACCACCAGGGCGCGGCCGCGGGCGACCCGGACGCCGAGCGGCGCCGGACGAAGTACGAGACGGCCGCCACCGCCGCGAGCGCGATGATGAGCGTGAGGCGCTGGAACCCGAGCGGCGTCAGGAGCGAGAGGAGCCATCCGAGGTACGCGACGACGGCCAGGCCGATTGGCCGCGAAAGCAGGGCCGCATCGCGCCGGTTGTCGAAGAAGCAGCGCAGGAGGGGAAGGATGGCGAGGCCCACGAGCTCGGTCGCGAGGGCCCATGCCAGAATATCCCGCATTGCCCGCTAGTCTACAGTCTCGGCCTTCGCCTTATCCGGCGGGTCGCCCAGGATTCCGGCGTGGCCCGATGCTAAGCTTTCCCGCGATGCACGAGCCTGGGTATCTGCGCCTTCTCGAGACGGGGGAGCTGGCCGACCGCGTGGAGAAGCTCTACGCGCTGCTGCGCGCGTGCACGGTCTGCCCGCGCGACTGCGGGAACGACCGTCTGGCCGGCGTGCGGGCCTCGTGCGCCTCGGGCGAGCATCCGATCGTGTCTTCCTTCACTCCCCATTTCGGGGAGGAGCCGTCGCTCTCGGGCACGCGCGGCGCCGGGAACATTTTCTTCGGCAACTGCAACCTGCGCTGCGTCTACTGCCAGAACTACCAGATCAGCCAGGACTACCCGACCCAGAAGATGAACGAGATCACCGTCGAGCGCCTCGCCGAGATGATGCTGTCGCTGCAGGAGGGGGGCTGCCACAACATCGGGTTCGTCTCGCCGACCCACTTTGCGCCCCAGATGGCGAAGGCCGTGCTCCTCGCCGCGCGCGGAGGGCTGCGCCTTCCGATCGTCTACAACACCAACGCCTACGACTCGGTCGAGGTCCTGCGCCTGCTCGATTGTCTCGTCGACGTCTACCTCCCCGACTTCAAGTACGCCGACGCGGGCGCGGGCTCGCTCTACTCCAAGGTGCCCGATTACCCGGCGCGGGCGCGTGCGGCGCTCGTCGAGATGTTCCGGCAGAAGGGCTCGCGCCTCGACATCGACGAGGAAGGGCTGCTCAAGAGCGGCCTGCTCGTGCGGCTGCTCGTTCTGCCCAACGGGGCCGCCGGCGTCTCCGAATCGCTGTCGTGGATCGCGGAGACCCTGTCTCCGAACGTCGCCATTTCGTTGATGGCCCAGTACTACCCGATCCACAGGGCCGCGGCGAACGAGAAATACAGCGCGCTCAACCGTTCGATCACCGACCGTGAGTGGGGGCAGGCGCTGGCGGCGCTCGAGTCGAACGGCCTCTTCAACGGCTACCAGCAGGAGCTCGATACGGCCAACCGCTACTACCGGCCCGACTTTCGCGACCCCGAAACTCCCTTCCGCGACATTCGGGACTTCCAGTAGGGCAGGACCGCGCTACACTGAACTTCACGCCGGGAGGCGAGGCTATCGTGTGCGGGCCGGGGTCTTCCCCGGCCCTGTTTTTTCGGGCCCGACGAGAGGTTCGCACGCGTTGACGATCGCGGTCTCGAATCCGGCCGCGACCGTGACGGTCGTCGCGGCAAGCGGCTTGCCCGCAGCACGCAGTTCCAGGCGGTAGTCGCCCGCGGCCCAAAGGAATCGGCCGGTCTTCACGGTTTCGCGAATCTCGAGCGGCGGTGCTGAGGCCGGAATCGTGAGGAGCGTCTGCTCGCCTCCCCCGGGAGCAACGGCAACGACGACCGCGCCCTGCGGCACGTCGCTTCCAATGTGGGCGACGATCTCGAGACGCTCGAGGCTCCCCGCGAGTTGCCACCTCGCCTCGCGCGAGGCGCCGCCCGGGACGAAAGCGCGCAGGCTGTCGTAGGCGGGATCCCTGCGCCTGGACTTGACGATTCCGCCGATGGGCATCCGGATCCATCCGCGTACGGCGACCGGGTTGCCCTCGATCCTGCCCGGGGCGAACTCCGCATGGTGGAGTGAAGCCTCGGCGAACGGGGCAAGCGGCGAGATCGAAGCCGCAACGAGCTGGACTCCGAGGACCGCGCCGTCGCGTCCGACGACGATTTCCTCGATGACATCGGCCGCGAGTCGGGCCGAAACGTAGGTCTGGGGCAGATTGACGGGCCCGGCCACGAGCAACGCGGGAGGGGAGAGTCCGGCGCAGGGCGGCGCGGCGGCGGCGGGGCCCGCGCTCGCGCAGCCCAGAGCCGCGGCGAGCCCACACGCGGCTGCGCCGGCGAGCAGGGCGCGGTCAAAGCTCACGACCGGGGAATCACGAACTGGAAATGGTCGGGGTCGGCTGCGATCCAGAACTGCCCACCGCCCGCGGGCAACCCGTTGACGTTGAACTGCAGCGCCCACACGCCATCCTCCCAGTCCTTTCCGATCGGCACCACGATCGGGATGCGGACTTCGGTCGCTCCCGCCGCGACGGCGACGGGCGGTTGGAAGATCGGGACCTTGCGCCCCTTCGAGGACAGCGCTTCGATCTTCACGGTCAGCGTGCGCGCCTCGCCCGAGGCAGGCAGATCGACCACCGCCTCCGCACGCAGCGCCGGATCCTTGCCGCGATGGATCGGGAATCCCTCGGGCGCGGTCTTCTTGCCCGCCGCGTCGGCTGGGAAGATCGCGATGTCTCCGAGGATGGGCAGATCGATGTGGCCGTGTTGGTCGCCCTGGATCCGAAACCGGACGGCGACGTTGGCGAAGATCTCGATCGGCTTGCCGTCCTTCGTGGCCGGCCGGAACCGCCACTGCTGGACCGCTTCGATGGCCGGCTGGACGAGGGCATTGTTGCTCGTCGCGACGACGCGCAGATCGCCGATCTGGCCCTTCGCGTCGATGCGGCCGGCGAGGAGCACGTTGCCCTGGCGCCCGGTCTTGAGCAGGTTCTCGGGGTAGACGGGGTCCACCTTCTTCGTCTGGACGGCTCCGCGCGTCTCTGCCGGCGCGGCGCCGGCCGCAAGGGCGGCGAGAACAGAGAGAAGGACCGTGAGCCGGGAGCGCTGGCGCATGCGGAATCCTTACGCCGTCGGCCCTTCGAGGGCGCGGCGGGCGTGGTACGAGGAGCGGACGAGCGGACCGGCTTCGACGCGCGAAAAGCCCATCGCCTCGCCCTCGCGCCGAAGGCGCTCGAACTCCTCCGGTGTGTAGTAGCGCTCGATCGGCAGGCGCCGTTCGTGCGGTTGCAGGTACTGGCCGATCGTGGCGATGTCGCAGCCCGAGGCGCGCAGGTCGCGCAGCAGCGCGAGGACCTCGTCCTCGGTCTCGCCGAGGCCGACCATGAGCCCGGACTTGGTGCGCATCGCGAGCCCATCTTGCGTGCGCCGTTGGGCGGCGCGGGAAATCAGCGCAAGCGATTGCGCGTATTTCGCGTCCGGGCGAACGCGGCGGTAGAGGCGCGCCACGGTTTCCATGTTGTGGTTCAGAATCTCCGGAGCTTCGTCGAGGACCCGCTCGAGCGCGTCGGCGTTGCCCTGGAAGTCGGGGATCAGGACCTCCACCGTGCATCCGGGTGTGGTGCGCCGGATCGCCCGGATCGTCGCCGCGAAATGTTCGGCGCCGCCGTTCTGCAGATCGTCGCGGTTGACGGACGTCACGACGGCGTGCGCGAGGCCAAGCTCCTTCACCGCCTCGGCGACGCGCTCCGGCTCCTCGGGGTCGAGGGAGCCGGGGCGTCCCTTGCCGACCGCGCAGAAGCCGCAGTGCCGCGTGCAGATGTCGCCCATGAGCATGAACGTCGCCGTGCGCTCGCTGGCCCAGCACTCGTGGATGTTCGGGCAGCGAGCCTCTTCGCACACCGTTACGAGCGAGAGCCGGCGCATCATGGCGCGAACCTCTTCGTACTCGCCGGTGGTGTTCAGGCGGACCTTCAGCCACGCGGGCCGCTCGAGGCGGGATGCGCCGCCATAGGCGGGCAGTTCGCTCTTCACGGGCGGATTATCTCCCGGCCGAAGACCTCGCCGAAATGGGCGAGCACAGGAGCGACCAGCTCCTCGGGCGAGAGTGGCCGGCCGAGCAGCCGCTCGACGGTCGTGACCCCGCCGTCCGTGATGCCGCAGGCAACGATGCCTGCAAAGAAGGGCAGCGGCTCCTCGGTGACGTTCAGGGCGAACCCGTGCGTCGTGACCCAGCGCGAGAGGTGCACGCCGATCGCGGCGATCTTGTCGTTGCCAACCCAGACGGACGTGACGCGCTCCTTCGCGGACGCCCGCCCGCCCCGAATTCCAAAGTCCGCGAGGGTGCGGATCAGGACCTCCTCGAGGTCGGTGACGTATCGCTTGACGTCGCGACGGTCGGGGGACAGGTTCAGGATCGGATACCCAACCAGCTGCCCCGGGCCGTGGTACGTGACCTTGCCGCCGCGGTTGGATTCCCGCACCGCGATGCCGAGCTCGGCGCGGCGCTCCGGCGTGAAGAGGATGTCGGCAGCGGTGGCGTTACGGCCGAGCGTGTAGACCGGCTCGTGCTCGAGCAGGAAGAGCCGCTCCTCGCCGCCTGCCGCGACGGCCGCCGCCGCCTCGCCCTGCAGCGCCAGCGCGCGGTCGTAGTCGATCCGGCCGAGCCACTCGGCGCGCAGGCGCGGGGTTTCGCGGCGGGCTGCCAGGGCTTCCATCGGAAGCAGTCTACCGCTCGGCCCCCTCAGCGCCCGAGCAGCAGCGTGTCCTGGCCCGTGACCCGCTCGCCGCCGGGGAAATAGCCCGGAGAGATCCACTGGACGCGCAGTCCCGCCTCCCGGACCATGCGCTCGAAGGCGGACTTCTCCCAGGCGACCGCGGCGGTCGGCCGCGCCGAGAGCCGCCATCGCACGGTCCCATCCGGGTCGCCGAACGGGAACGCGCGGCGCACGAGCGGCAGCGTCGGTCCGCTCGCGTCAAAGAGAAATGCGGTGACGACGGCGGCGCTGCCGGGCCTCAACACGCGGCACGATTCCGCGAGGTAGTGGCTCGCCTCCGGCGCGAGCAGGTGCGTGAAGACGGACTTGGCGAGAACGAGGTCCGCCTGGCCGTCGTCGACGGGAAACCGGAAGCTTGCGACCGGCGGGCCGGAGGCCTGGCCATAGGCCGAGGCGACGGCCGCGAGCTCGAATGCGAGCCGGGGGTCGTTGGCGTAGTGCTCGCGGCACCAGAGGATCGAGGGCGCGTGCACGTCGAAGCCGACATACCGGCCCCGCGGTCCGAGCCGCCGTGCGAATTCCGGGACCATGGCTCCTGCGCCGCACCCGATGTCGAGGACGCAATCGTCCGGGCGCACGAGCGCGAGGCGATCGAGGAACTCCGCCGTCTCTCGCGCGGCGCTCTCGAAGCGCGCGACGGGGCCGGTATGGCGGCGCAGCCAGAGCGGAGGCAGAGGCGTCTTGCCCGAGATGCTGCGCCACGCGCGCTCGGCGGGGCCGGCGAGGCGATACGCGAGCGTGCGCGCGCGCACCAGAACGCCGGCGATCATGCCGCGCCCTTCGAACGGCCTCGGCGCGGGGCGAACAGTGTCGCGGCGGCGTAGCAGGCATAGAGGAGCAGGACCGGGTCCCAGTACGTCGTGCGGTATCTCCAGTTGACCTCGAGCGCGACGTGCACGAGCATCGTGACCCCGAGAAAGAGGGCGCAGAAAAGCCCGACGCCGCGGCGGTCCGCCCTCGCCAGGCCGACGCCGGCAAGGACGAACAGAGAGACGAAGTAGGCGCCGACGCCGAGGACGGCCCAGCGCGGCCAGAAGCGCGGGTCCGGGTAGGGGCGCAGCCAGGTCTTCACCTTCCAGGCGAGCAGGCGCGCCGTCCCCACGGGGTTCGCCCGCCGCTCTGCGAGGGCCGCCTCGGTCAGCGCGCGGGAAAGCTTCGCCGGGGAATCGTGCACCTCGGCGGAGAGGGCCGCGATCTTTTCCCGCAGCGTGACGTCGATCCGGGTTGCGGCCCGGTCGAGCTCTGCCCGGTTGCGCGCGTTCGCGGCTTCCAGGGCGACGTCGGCGTTGCGGCCGTAGAAGACGCAGCCGGCGCCGTCGTTGACGAGAATGAGCTCGTGGAAAACCAGCGCGTTGCGCGCCGTCCAGGGAAGCAGCACGCAGCCAAAGCCGAGCAGCGCCGACAGGGCAATGTGCGCGCGCGCCCGGAACGGATAGCGGAGGTCCCAGAGGACCCCGAGCAGGAGCGGGGCAAGCACGAGCGCGGAGGATCGCGTCAGGGCGGCTGCCGCGAGAAACGCTCCGGCGAGCAGGGCGAGGTTCGACGAGGGGCGATCGGCTGCGGCGAGCAAGAGGTACGCCGCAGAGAGCAGGAGCGCGATGAAGAGCGTCTCCGATTGGATGTCCATGGCGACGAGGACCTGGGTGGGGCAGAGCGCCGCGGCAAATCCGGTGGCGATGGCGAGGCTGCGTCGGCGAAAGATGCGCGCCGAGAGCGCGGCGAGGACCAGTGCGGCAAATGCCCCGAGGGCGTCGTTGGCGAGCTTGGCGGCCGGAATCCGATCCGGGTGGCAGAGCGTCACGGCGGCGAGAAACGCGGGATACCCGGGCGGCCGGAAAATGTGGAGCAGGGGGTCGGTCCGCCGGGGGTACTGGCCCGTCTCGGCAAGCGCGCGAGCGCCCAGGATGTACGCGGGCGCGTCCGGGAACTGGACCGTGGAGAAGCCGGTGATGGCCGTCGCAACGACCCGGACGGCGAACGCGGCGAAGAAAATCGCCGCGCTCGCTCTGCGTCCGAGCCGGGGGACCGGAGGCGGTCTATCCGAGGTCGAACTCTCCGGATTCGAGCGTCGTCTTGACGCTCGCCATGAACTTGTCCGCGTCCGCGCCGTCGATCAGGCGATGGTCGAAGGAGAGCGCGAGGTATCCGACCGTGCGGATGCCGAGCGCGTCCTGGCCGTGCTCGTCGGCGACGACGACGGGGCGCTTCTCGATCGCACCGACGCCGAGGATGGCGACCTGCGGCTGCGGAATGATCGGGGTCCCGAAGAGCGAGCCGAATCCGCCCGGGTTGGTGACCGTGAACGTGCCGCCCTGGATCTCCTCGGGCTTCAGGCGCTTGGAGCGCGCGCGCTCCGCGAGGTCCTGCGTGGCGCGCGCGAGTCCGAGGATCGACTTCTCGTCGGCGTTCTTGATGACGGGGACGATCAGGCCCCAGTCGAGGGCGACCGCCATCCCGAGGTGGATGTCCCTGTGGTACACGATCGACTCGCCGTCGATCGAGGCGTTGACCTGTGGGAACTGGCGCAGGCTCTGGATCACGGCGCGGAAGATGAAGGGCAGGTACGTGAGCTTGACGCCGTTCTTCTCGAGGAAGGCGTCCTTGTGCCTGGCCCGGATCTTCGCGATGTTGGTGTAGTCGACCTGGAAGACGGTCGTGACGTGCGCCGACGTCCTCTTGGAGAGGATCATGTTCTCGGCCGTAATCTTGCGGATCTTCGTCATCGCCACGACCTCGTCGCGCTCGGTCACGGAGATGGCAGAGCGCGGCGCGGGCGCCAGAGCGGGGGCCGGCTCGGCCCGTCCAACCATGGGAAACGGGGCTTCCAGGGCGGCTGCCGCCGCGGCCGGCGCCGAGGCCACCTTGCGGTTCTCGAGGTAGGAAAGAATGTCGTTCTTCGTCACCCGGTTGTGAATGCCGGTGCCGTCCACTTCTCCGACCTCGATCGCGTGCTCCTGGGCGATCTTGCGGACCAGAGGGGACGAGCGCCGGCGGATGCGCTCCTCGATCGATTCGACCTGTCCACCCGCCGGGCCTCGTCCGGCCCCGGCCGAGGCGACGGGTGG
>JANMBR010000260.1:0-2884 GCA_031360505.1 Acidobacteriota bacterium | reverse complement strand
CTCGGCGCCCTCGTCAAGGACGGGCACATCGACGTCGAGGCGGATCTGCTCGCGGGCAGCGTCCCCGCAATTCCCAAGTACACGCTCGAAGTCGAAGGCGCTCCGCGCACGAGCATTACGGCGGACGCCATTGACGGCGTGATCACGAAGATGCACTTCGGCGTCGCGAACGGCCGGCTGATCGTGCGCGGCAAGGGGCTGCGTCCCAAGGTCTCGATCGAATCGCTCGAGTTCGAGTCGCCGAAGGGAATCACGGACCTCAAGTTCAAGGGCCTCGGAATCTGGAGGCCGATCGTCGCGATCTTCGGCGGGATCGCGCGTTCGGCCGTCCGCAAGCTCGAGCTGCGCACGGACGTGCCGTCTGTCCTGAAGGGCGAGATCCTCGGCGGCAAGAAGCCGGCGACCACCCCGGCCGCGGCACCGGCGCCCGGGCCGCCGCCCGTGCCGACTCCCGCGTTCACCGACCTCGTTCGGGAAGTGCGCATCAACCGGATCACTTTGACGGCGTTCGCGGACCGCCCCATGGCGCTGCGGCCGTTTCTCTCCTTCCGCACGGCCGCGCAGCCGGTGTCCGGGGAAGCCGTCCGGATCGACATCGAGAAGGGCATCCTGCGCCCCGGGCGCGACGGCGCGCCGAACTACGTCGAGTTTTCCGGCCACATCGACGGCGAGATCGAGGACGGGCAGATGGAGTTCGACAAGAACACGTGCACGATTGCGAAGGGCCGTCTCGTGGGCGGCGCCTACCAGGTGAAGACCGGCGAGGACGGCAAGCTCGCCTCGTCCTTCTCGGCCGACGACGTTTTCTTCGAGCTCGACGCCGGCAAGTTTGTCGTCCCGGGTGGCATGGGGGTCGAGCTCGACCATGGCTCGACTTTCGACGTCACGCAGGTCAGGGTCACGTCCGCCGGCAAGTTCTCGGGCGTGGCAAAGCTGGATCTCGCGGGAAAGACCGGAGCGCTGTCGCGCAAGGGCGCGACGATTTCGGCCTCCGACATCCACGTGAAGACGCCGGGGCTCACGATCGTGGACGGGAAGGCGACGGGCCCGCTCGAGATCACGTTCGACTATCAGCTCGACTATCCGTTCGTCGTCAAGTACCCGATCGACGAGATTCCAGAAAAGAAGCTGATGCTCGACTTCCACGGGCCGTTCGCCACTTCGCTCGTGCTCAAGGATGCGGGCGGCGAGGACGGAGAGGTCACGGGCACCTACGTCTTCAAGGCGCCGTGGGACCCCATCGAGCAGGCGGCGCTTGCTGCCCTCGCGGCGAAGTGGCAGCAGGACCTCGCGGTCAAGCACGTCGACTTTGCGATCGTGCCGAAGATCTTCCGGCCCTGCGGCGAGTCGTGCTTCACACTGTCGATCGAGGTGACGGCGGAGAAGCGTTCTTCGAATCGATTGAAAAAACTCTTTTCCCAGTACTGCGCGCCGATCGCCTCGGCGAACCTCTTCGTCGACAAGCCGGCTCGGGCCTTCATCCTGCGGGACGTCAAGGTCGAGACGCACTGCAAAGGCGTCGTCGGCTTCGTGATCAATTTCCTGGCCCCGTTCCTGACGAAGAGCTATACCGACCTGAAGCTCTTCCAGATGCCGCCGGGACTTCCATTGACGATCGAATCGGTGCGCGGCGCAGCGAACGCGGTCGAGATCAGCGGCTTCGTCGACTGGGAGGCGGGAGAGCCGAAGCCCGAAATCCCGCCCGCCCCGCAGCCGGTGGTGGTGGAGCCGGGTAGTTAGGAGCTATTTCGCGGGCGGCGGAATCACCCTCGGATAGCGCTCCAGCATCCCCTCTTCCTTCATCACCTTCTCGATCGCATCGATGTCCCACGGCGCGTCGTTCGAGATCGTCTCGGCGCCCTTGTCCGTGATGAAGATCATGTCCTCGAGCCTCACGTAGATCTTCTCCTCGGGCACCGTCAGCGCGGGCTCGATCGTGAAGACCATGCCGGGCTTGAGCGGCCCTCCGTGCGGGCCGTCGTCATGCGTCGCCATGCCGACCCAGTGGCCGAGATAGGGGTACTCGCTCTCAGCGCTCTTCTTGTACTTCGCCACGAAGTCTTCGGCGGCCTTGCGGTGGGAGGGCTTGGAGAACTTCGCGGCGGCGAGGATCGGATCCATCGCGGCGCCGGCCTCTCCGATCACCTGCGCTCCGGTCTTGCCCGGCGCGATGGCTTTCAAGATCGCCCGGTAGCAGGCGAGGTAGAAGCCGTACAGCTCGCGCTGCTCCTGGGAGAATTTCCCGTTGACCGGAAACATCCGCGTGACGTCGGCCTCGTAGTAGTCGTAGTCGGGCGCGTAGTCCATCAGCAGGAAATCGCCGTCCTCCATCTTGCGTTTGCCGGCGTTGTAGTGCGGCCACCAGGCGTTGTGGCCGCTGGCGATGAGCGAGAAGTAGGCGTCGCCCTGCGCGCCGTTCCTCCAGAAGACGAACTTGCCGACGGCGTCGAGCTCGTGCTCGTACTGACCGGGCCGCGTCGAGCGCATGCCCTCGAGGATCGCCAGGCCCGCGAGCTTCGTGGCGTTGCGGATCAGGACGAGCTCGCGCGCGCTCTTAATGAGGCGCAGGTCGTCGAGCGTCGGCGAGAGGTCGCGCACCTCGAAGACCGGGAAGCGCTCGCGCACGAGCTCGACGAACCGGCCCTCCCGCGAGGGCAGACCGTCGAACGGGTCCGAGCCGACCTCGGCGATGCTGCGCAGGGCGAGGTCCCGGCTCATCGAGGCGCCCTCGGCTGGCGCCATGGGAGTGAAGAGGATGCGCAGGCCGCGCCGGTGGTACTTGTTGACCATCTGCTCGGCGAGCAGATCCGTCCCGTACACGGCGTCGACGCCCGAGAGGCCGGGGGGCGCGTTCACCGCCTGCGCCGCACCGGGAGCCGCGCCC
>JANMBR010000152.1:0-1828 GCA_031360505.1 Acidobacteriota bacterium | reverse complement strand
CATGCGCCAGGAGGGCCTTGAGGCGGGCTCGATCTATAGTCATCGGGGCGCCCGGAATCTTATGCCGGCCGCTGAACTTCGGCCCGGTCCGGACGTATCAACCGCGAATAACACATCGACTCAAGGAGATTCGCATGCGCTACGTCAGAAACCTGCTTTGCCTGTTCCTCGCCTCCGCCGCCACGCTGGCGCAGGAGGGCGGCCAGAAGGGCATCGAGCTCTCGGACATGAACCGCAACGTCGAGGCCTGCTCCGACTTTTTCGAGTTCTCCAACGGGGCCTGGCGCGCGATCAACCCCATCCCACTCTCGATGTCGCGCTGGAGCCGCCGCTGGCAGGCGGGCGAGGAGTCGAAGGACCGGTTGAAGGGGATCCTCGAGGAGGCTGCGGCCGTCAAGAACCCGCCCAGAGGCAGCATCGAACAGCTCATTGGCGACTTCTACGGCGCCTGCATGAACGAGGCCGCGGCCAACCGGCTCGGCATCAAGCCGCTCGTGCCGCTGCTTGCCGAGATCCGCGCCATGAGGAGCGTCGGCGACGTCGAGCGCATGATCACGCGCTTCCAGCAGATCGCCATCCCCGTTCCGTTCGCCGTCGCGGCCGGCTCGGACAACCACAACCCGACCGACGTCCTCGCGCAGATCTCCGCGAGCGGCCTCGGCCTTCCCGAACGCGACTACTACGTGAAGCCGGAGCCGCGATTCAAGCAAGCCCGGGAGAAGTACGTCGCCCACGTCGCGAGCATGTTCCGTCTGGCCGGTTCGACCGAAGCGCAGGCCAAGGCCGCCGCGGCGACCGTGATGCGGATGGAGACGCAGCTGGCCCAAGCGTCGCTCGACAACGTCGCGTTGCGCGATCCCAAGGCGACGGATCACAAGATGTCGATGATTGACCTGCACAAGCTCACGCCGCGCTTCGACTGGGCGGCGTCGTTCAAGGCGCTCGGGATCGCACAGGGCGACGTCAACGTCGCGGAGCCGCGCTTCATGGAGGAGGTCAACAAGCAGCTCGGGTCGATCTCCCTGGCCGACTGGAAGACGTACCTCGAATGGCACCTGCTCGACTCGGCCGCGGCGTCGCTCTCCGACGCTTTCGTCCAGGAGGACTTCGCGTTCAACGGCGCGTACCTGAACGGCTCGAAGGAATTGAAGCCGCGCTGGAAGCGCTGCGCCGAGTCCACCGACAACCTGCTCGGCGAGGCGCTCGGCAAGAAGTACGTCGAAAAGTACTTCCCGCCCGAGGCCAAGGCCCGGATGCAGGAGCTGGTCAAGAACCTGCGCCTGGCGATGGGACAGACGATCGAAGGGCTGGACTGGATGAGTGCGGAGACGAAGAAGAAGGCGCTCGAGAAGCTCTCGACCTTCAACCCGAAGATCGGTTACCCGGACAACTGGAAGGATTACAGCAAGGTCTCGATCACCCGGACTTCCTATTGGGACGACGTCCTCGCGGGGCGCAAGTTCAATGTCGACGACGGGCTCGCGACGATCGGCAAGCCGGTCGACCGCGGCCGCTGGGGCATGACGCCGCCGACCTCGAATGCGTACTACAACCCGCTCTTGAACGAGATCGTGTTTCCCGCCGCCATCCTCCAGCCGCCGGCCTTCAGCATGTCGGCCAACGACGCCGTCAACTACGGCGCGATTGGCGTTGTGATCGGGCACGAGATCAGCCACGGCTTCGACGACCAGGGCTCCCAGTACGACGCCTCGGGGCGGCTCCAGAACTGGTGGAGCGAAGCCGACTTGAAGAAGTTCCAGGAGAAGACGGCCTGCGTCGTCAAGCAGTTCGACCAGTACGAGGTCGAGCCGGGCGTGCCGCAGCGCGG
>JANMBR010000144.1:0-4607 GCA_031360505.1 Acidobacteriota bacterium | reverse complement strand
CCACCAACGCGCTTCCGGCGGCCGGCGCCCCGTCGCTTTCGGCCCCCTTCTTCGTGGACCGCAAGCTCGGCGACGCAATGCGCGGCACGCTCGAGGAGGCCGTGCGCCGGCTCTCGGACAGCCGCTGCCAGGAAGTGCTCGCCGACTTCACGGACGCTCGGGGGCGCACGCTCGAAGCCAACCTGCGTGCGATCGGACAGACGCTGCCCACATACCTCGGCTTCGTTCTCTTTTACGACGGCAGCACGACCGAGCCATGCGAGAGCGAGCGCGTGCTCGCATGGACGTCTCCGGGAAGCCGCGCCGTGCACGTCTGCTGGAGCCAGTTCTCTTACTGGCAGCGGGCGAACTTCGGCTACACGGCGACCATCGTCATCCACGAGACGCTCCACACGCTCGGCCTCGGCGAAGGCCCGCCGACCTCGGGTGCGATCACCGCGAAGGTGATCGAGCGGTGCGGGGCGTAGACGCTTCCGGCTTCAGTTTTGGATTTTCAGAAACGGGGCGACGGCGCGCGAGAACGCCTCGGGCTGCTCGCGCTGCGGGAGGTGGCCGGATCGGGGAAGGACGACGAGGCGCGAGCCGGCGATCCGCGCGGCCAGTCGCACGCCCTCGCGCGCGGGCAGAAGGCGATCCTCCGCGCCCCACACAATGAGCGCGCGGACGCGAATGCGGGCCTCGAGGCCCCGAAACCGGCTGCGGTCGGTCCGGATCGCGGCCAGCGCGGCTCGCCGCGTTCCCGGAATCGTCAGCGGAACCCAGGCATCGTCGATCGCGTTGTCATTGACGCGCGCCGCGTCGGCAAAGAGCCAGTGCCGCAGGCCGTAGGCGACGAACGGCCGCCGCGCGCACGCCAGGGCTGCCTCGCCGATCGGACGCGCGCGGAGCATGGCCACCGGCCAATTGATGGGCGCCTCCGCCGAGGCCGCCGCAGCAAGAACCAGGTGCGTGACGCGCTCCGGATGCTCCGCCGCGACGCGCATCGCGACCGCGCCGCCGAGGGAGTTGCCCACGAGCGCCGCGCGTGAGATCCCCCGCTCGTCGAGATAGGCGACGAGCGCTCGCGCGGCGCCCTCCACGGAGTAGTCAAACGGCCACGGACGGTCCGACCGGCCGAAGCCGGGCAAATCCACCGCAATCGCCGGTCGCCCGGCAGAGGCCGACGCGAGGACGTCCTGCCAGCTCGCCGACGATGCGAGCAGCCCGTGCACGTAGACGACCGGGTCGCCGCGCCCAGGCGTTTCGCGCGAGCGCCAGCGCACGCCGTCCACGACCGTGTCGCGATGGCCGGGGGGTGGAGGAGCGATCGCGGCGCGCGTCATGGCGGTTGGATTATGTCCGGGTTGCCGCATCGCGTCGAAATCCTAGGAGACGCGTATTCCATCCTGAGGACTTCCACTCTCGCTCCGATTCATCGTGCACGCACACGATGACCGAAGGGAGATAGACATGAGCGGTCGAACCAAGGGCGTTTCGGTGATGCTGGCAGTCGCCTTTCTAGCGGCCGCGCCCGGGAGCACGGGCGCGCAGACGATCACGGAGTTCTCGATTCCAGAGCCAACCAGCCAGCCCGACAATGTTGTTCCGGGAACCCCCTTTGAAGGAGCAAGACGATGAACAGGAACAGATGCAGACTCTCGATCCTCCCGATTCTTGCGGCGGCGCTCGTCGATCTGATGCTCGCCTGCAAGGACGCGAACACCATCACGGGTGTTCGCGTGGAGCCAACGCCCACTCCGACCGCTGTCAACATCGCCGGAGCGTGGACCGGGACCTTCAATTCCTTCGACTTCGTGGACTGCGAGAGCAACGTCCCCGCGCAAGCGACCTTCACGCAGCAGGATTCGACGGTCGACGGCACTCTGGATGCCCTCCAGAACGGCTGTGGCACTCAGAACGTCGTCATTCACGCGACGTTCGACGGGCCGAGTCTCCACGGAACCATCGACAGCAGCTCCGGAAGGTATGCTTTCCGAAGCGGGAGCACCGTCACGGGAACGCTCTCGGGGTCCACTCTCGAAATCGCCCTGCACGACCAGCGAGGCGGCTACATCCCGGGAGGCACGATGCAGCTCCATCGGTAGGGCGCTTCCGGCCATAAGATGCGCCGGTGCCGACCTGGAAGCTCACGCTCGAGTATGACGGAACGCGCTACCGCGGCTGGCAGTCCCAGAAGAACACCGACCGCACGGTGCAGGGCATGCTGCTGCGCGCGGCGCACGAGCTGCTCGGAGCCGACGCGACACTGAGTGGCGCGGGCCGCACCGACGCGGGGGTGCACGCGCTGGCACAGGTGGCGCATTTGAAGGCGCAGAAGCCGATGCCCGAGGCCGAGGTCGCCTGGGGCTTGAACGAGCGCCTGCCTCCCGACATCAACGTCGTCCTCGTCGAGAAGGCCCCCCCGCAATTCCACTCCCGCCACAGCGCCACGAGCCGGACGTACCTCTACCGCATCTCGCGCCGCCGCACCGCCTTCGACAAGCCGTTCGTCTGGTGGGTCAAGGACCGGCTGGATTTCGCCGCGATGCGCCGCGCCGCGAAACTCTTCGAGGGGCGACACGACTTCCGATCGTTCTGCGAAAACCCCGACGGCCAGGAATCGACCCTCGTCGTCGTCGAGAAGTGCGACGTTGCGGAAGTCGGCCAGGAGATCCACTTCCGGATCACCGCCTCCCACTTTCTCTGGAAGATGGTCCGCCGCCTCGCCGGAACGCTTGTCGAGGTAGGCCGCGGGAACATGGATGCAGCGGGCGTCGAGAAGCTGCTGCGCGAAAAGTCGGCGACCACGGCAAAGTGGACCGCCCCGCCGTCGGGGCTCTACCTCGAGAGGGTGAAGTACTGATCCGCGACACCTGGGACCCCGAGAGATACGCGCGTTTCGCTGCAGAACGCGCGCAGCCGTTCTACGATCTTTTGGATCTCGTGGCGCCGATTCCGGGCGGACGGGCGGTCGACCTCGGCTGCGGACCCGGCGAGCTCACGGCCGAGCTCCACCGCCGCACCGGCGCGGCACAGACTCTCGGGATGGACTCATCCGAAGCGATGCTCGCGGAGGCGGCGGCATACGCCGGCCGCGGCCTGCGGTTCGATCGCGGCGACATCGACGGGTTCGTGCCCGCCGAGCCGTACGATCTCGTTTTCTCAAACGCCTCGCTCCACTGGCTACCAGACCATCCGGAGCTGCTCGGGCGGCTGACCCGCTACGTCAAGCCCGGCGGCCAGCTGGCGTTCCAAGTCCCGGATAACTGGGATCACGCTTCGCACCGCGCCGCGGAGCATGTCGCCGCCGAGCAACCCTTCGCGGGCGCACTTGGCGGATCGACGCACTCTCGCCACGTTCTATCGCCCGAAGCGTACGCCGTAATCCTCGACCGCCTTGGATACCGGGAGCAGACGGTGCGCCTTCAGGTCTATGGACACCGCCTTGACTCGCGCGAAGGAATCGTCGCGTGGGTGGAGGGCTCCTTGCTGTCCGAGTACCGCCGGAGGCTCTCGCCGGAACTCTACGCGCGCTTTCTCGAACGCTACCGCGAAAGGCTTTTCGCGACGGTACCGGACCAGCGTCCGTTCTTCTTCACCTTCCGCCGGATCCTGGCCCGCGCTCGTCGGGCATGAGGGGATGTGCCATTTCCTAATATAAATGGTAATATTGCGTCGAGGTGGCACATGCTTGAAACGCGGACACGGATAGGCCTTGGTGGCAGAGTCGTCATTCCGGCCCGTTACCGCAAGACCATCGGCGTCGAGGTGGGCGACGAGGTCGTCCTCATTCTGGACGGCGGAGAGGTGCGCGTCATGACGCCCCGTCAGGCCGTCCGACAGGCCCAGGCCCTGGTGCGCAAGCACATCCCATCGGGAAGGAAGCTGGCCTCCGAGTTGATCGAAGAGCGCAAACGAGAGAGGGATCGTGGCTAGAATCGTCCTCGATGCTTCCGCGATCCTGGCCCTGCTCAACGGGGAACCCGGAAGCCGCGTCGTCGAAGAGAGTTTGGCCGAAGCAGCCGTCAGTGCGGTCAACCTGTCCGAGGTCGTCGCAAAGCTCTCCGAGCGCGGAATGCCGGAGTCGGCAATCCGCATCGCCCTCGACGGCCTCGGCCTCGAGGTCCACCCCTTCGATACCACCGCCGCCTATTCCGCCGGGACCCTGCGCCGGGCAACGCGAGCCCACGGACTATCGATGGGCGACCGAGCATGCCTTGCCCTCGGCATCTTGCTCTCGGCGCCCGTCCTGACCGCCGATCTGGACTGGAAAAAGCTGAAAGTCGGGGCAAGGGTTCGCGTCATTCGGTAGCCGCGTGAACGCAGGGTCGAGAGGCCCGACCTACAGGACGTCGGCCGATTCGAGGGCGTGGGCGAAGGCGGTGCGCCAGAGGTTGGTGAGCTCCGTGACGGGCTCGTCGATGAGCTCGCGGCCGCGCACTTCGATCCGGAGGCGGTCGCCGCCGACCCAGCCGGCGGCCGAAAAGGGGACGCCCTTCTCGCCGGCGAGGGCGCGGACCGCGGTCTCGTTCTCCGGCGCGAAGGAAATCAGGGCGCGGCCGGTCGTCTCGCCGAAGAGCAGCGCGCTCTTGCGCACGGCTCCGTCGAGCGCGATCGAGGCGCCGAGG
>JANMBR010000101.1:0-1703 GCA_031360505.1 Acidobacteriota bacterium | reverse complement strand
GCATCGTCGGCGCGGATCACGCCGCGGCTGGCCGACAGAAAGGTCGGTTTGAGGACGCACGGATAGGGTGCCTCGCGCGCCGCCGCTTCCGGATCCTCATCCACGCGACGAAGCCGGTGCCGCGGCGACGGCACGTGTTGCGCGGCGAGCCGCTCCCGCATCACCGCCTTGTTGCTAGCCGCGGCGACCGAGCTCACCGAGTTGTGCGCCAAGCAGAGCCGCACTGCCACCGCGGCCGCCACGACCGCCGTCCGCTCGTCCACACCCACGACGGCATCGATGCGCGTTTCCGACGAGAAGGCGGCAACCCGGTCGGCGCACCCAGCGGGATCCGCAAAATCGAGAGTCAGGAGCCCCGAGGGATTGAGGCGCTCCAACGTGCTGGCTTCCTCGGAGGCGACCGTCACGTCCAGGCCGAGCTTTTCCGCCGCAGCGAGAAAATCCGGCGTCCGATAGGTCGTCGTCGGCAGGAGAAGGAGCACGCGCGGCACGGGAGCATCGTAGCCGCAACTGGACAGGACCCAACCTTCGCGGGGCTCGAAGACTAGGATGGGTTCGTGGACCGCATTCTCTTGACTGGGGCGACCGGCTACGTGGGCGGCCGGCTTCGGGCGGAGCTCGAGCGGCGCGGTGCGGCCCTGCGCTGCCTCGTCCGGCGGCCCGGGACGCTGCGCGGCCGCGTTGCGGCCTCGACCGAGATCGTGGAAGGCGACGCCCTCGACGCGGCTGCCGTGGCGCGAGCGCTCGACGGCGTCGCCGCGGCGTACTACCTCATCCACTCGATGGGGGCCGGCGAGGATTTCGCCGCGCGCGATCGGGAGGCCGCGCGCATCTTCGGCGAGGCGGCGAGGCGGGCCGGCGTGCGCCGCTTGATCTATCTCGGCGGGCTCGGCGACTCGGCGAGCGGGCTCTCCGCGCACCTGAAGAGCCGCCAGGAAACTGGCGACATTCTGAGAGAGTCGGGTGTGCCCGTCGTCGAGCTGCGCGCCTCCGTCGTGATCGGGTCGGGAAGCCTCTCCTTCGAGATGATCCGGGCCCTCGTCGAGCGGCTTCCCGTAATGATCTGTCCGCGCTGGGTCGCGGTCGAGACCCAGCCCATCGCCATCGAAGACGTCATCGCGTACCTCGTCGGCGCCCTGGACCTCGCGCCCGGCAAGGAGCGGACTTACGAAATCGGCGGCCCCGACCGCCTGACCTATGGCGATCTCATGCGCGAGTATGCCCGGCAGCGGGGGTTAAAGCGACTCCTGATCCCGGTGCCGCTGCTGACGCCGCGCTTGTCGAGCCTCTGGCTCGGCCTCGTCACCCCCCTCTACGCCAGGGTCGGACGCAAGCTCGTGGACAGCCTCCGCAATCCCACGCTGGTGCGCGATCCGGCGGCGATGTCGGCGTTCTCGGTGACGCCCCGGGGCCCGCGCGAAGCCATCGCGCGCGCTCTCTCGAACGAAGACCGTGAATTCGCCGTGACGCGCTGGTCCGACGCCGTCTCCTCGGGAGGCTTGAAGGAGAGCTACGGAGGCGAGCGGCGCGGAACGCGCCTCGTCGACACGCGGTCCACGACCGTTCCGGTTTCGGCGGCGCAGGCCTTTGGCCCCATCCAGCGCATCGGCGGAGCGAACGGCTGGTACTACGGCAACGCGCTCTGGCGCCTGCGCGGGTTCGTCGATCTGCTCGCGGGCGGCATCGGGCTGCGACGCGGACGG
>JANMBR010000097.1:0-4860 GCA_031360505.1 Acidobacteriota bacterium | reverse complement strand
CCGGACTTCCGGAGCGGTGCTCTTCGCGATGTACTCGATGCCCACGTTCTGGGCCGCCCTGCTGCTGCAGACACTCTTCGCGGTGCGGCTGCGGTGGCTTCCCCTCTACGGGACGGCCGCGGACGCCACGCCGGCAGGCCTCGCGGGCCTGGGCGACCGCCTCGCCCACCTCGTGCTCCCGGTGACGTGCCTGACCTATGGGACCCTCGCTTTCGTAGCGCGCCTGGTGCGCTCCGGAGTCGCGGAGGCCCGCACGACCGATTACGTGCTCGCCGCCCGCGCGCGCGGCGCCTCGCGCGGCCAGGCCCTCTGGGGCCACGCGTTGCGAAACGCCCTCTTGCCGATCATCACACTCTTCGGCCTGCTGCTTCCGGCCCTCCTGTCCGGAAGCGTCATCATCGAGCGGATCTTCGCGTGGCCCGGCCTCGGCCGCCTGTACCTGGACTCCATCCTCGCGCGCGACTATCCGGTGATCCTCGCGCTTTCGCTGCTCTCGGCGGTCGTGACCCTGCTCGCCACGCTCGTGTCCGACATCGCCGTCGCCGCGGTCGACCCGCGCGTCCGCGACGGCGCGGCGGGTTAGGAGAACGCGACGATGCCGTTGCCGCTTCTGGGTCGCAGGCGCCTTCCGGCGAGCGCGCGCGTGGCCCTCTCCGTCGTGGTCCTCCTCTGGCTCGTGGCCGCATGCTCACCGCTCTTGCGGGAACGCGCGCGATCGATCCACCTGGACGAGCGGTTCCAGCCGCCCTCACTCGCGCATCCGTGCGGAACCGACGACCTCGGCCGAGACGTTTTCGCCCGCATCGTGAACGCGACGCCCATCTCGCTGGCGATCGGCCTCGTCGCGGCGGGGGTGTCGCTCGGCGTGGGATTTACGGTCGGAGCAGCGGCGGGTTACTTCGGCGGCGCCGTGGACATCGTTCTCTCGCGGCTGATCGAGGTCATGCTCTGCTTTCCAGTCCTCTTCCTGCTGCTCGCGCTCGCGGCGTTCCTGCCGCCCTCGCCGGCGACGGTGATCGCGGCGATCGGCCTGACGAGCTGGGCGGGCGACGCGAGGTTTGCGCGCGCCGAGATCCTGAAGATGAAGGAGCTCGATTACACGCGGGCGGCGCGCGCCATGGGGGCGTCCACCCCGCGGATCCTCCTGCGTCACCTGCTTCCGAACGCGCTGCCCCCGCTCATCGTGTCGGCGGCCTTCGGGGTGGGCTGGGCGATCCTGGCGGAGGCTTCGCTTTCGTTCCTCGGCGTGGGCCTGCCGGCCCCCGCCGTTTCCTGGGGAGGGATCCTGTCTTCCTCGGCGAACTGGATCGAGGAGGCGTGGTGGATCGCGCTGTTCCCGGGCCTGGCGCTCTTTCTCACGGTGTCCGCCTATAATCTGCTGGCCGAAGGGCTGCGCACGGTGACGACGGAAGGCGGGAGGAACGCATGACGGAGCGCATCGCCGTTTATCCCGGTTCGTTCGACCCCCTGACGAATGGCCACCTCGACATCCTGGCGCGCGCGCGCCGGATCGCCGACCGCGTGATCGTCGCAATCCTCGAGCAGGACCAGAAGACGCCGCTGTTCTCGGTGGAGGATCGGATCGGTATGATCCGCGGGATCGTGGGCGGCGATCCCTCGATCTCGGTGGCCGCCTTCTCGGGGCTGCTCGTCGATTACACGATGCGCTCGGGAGCCACGATCATCGTGCGCGGCTTGCGCGCCGTGTCCGACTACGAATACGAGCTCCAGATGGCGCTGATGAACCGGCGACTCGCGCCCTCGATCGAAACCGTGTTTCTGATGGCCAAGGAGGAGTACTCCTACGTGTCGAGCCGGCTCGTCAAGGAGCTCGCGCGGCTCGGAGGCGACGTGACCGGCCTCGTGCCCAACATCGTGCGCCAGCGCCTGGCCGACCGGTTTTGAGCCTGCGCGCCGTCCCGACGGACTTGCGAGTCCGTTACTCCGAGACGGACCAGATGGGCATCGTCTACCACGCGCACTACCTGGTCTGGTTCGAGATCGGCCGCACCGAGTGGTGCCGTGCGGCGGGCCTGCCATACGCGGAGATGGAGCGCTCGGGAATCTTCATTCCGGTCACGCGCGTCGAGTGCGCATTCCGCCGCCAGTCGAGCTACGACGATTGCGTTCGGGTGCAGACGCGGATGACCGCGCTCGGCCGGCGCGGCTGCACGTTTGCCTACGAGGTCGTCAACCCCGGAGGCGACCTGCTTGCGGAGGGCGCGACGGAACACATCTTCACGAACGTCGACGGCCGACCCGCCCGCGCCGCGGCCGAGGTCGTCGCCGCGCTGCGGCGCTTCCGGGACGGGGAGGAGGGCTCGTGATCGCCCGCCTGTGGCACGGCGCAGTTCCGGCGGCGAAGGCGGACGAGTGCATGCGCTATCTCCGGAGAACGGGCTTGCCGGACTACCGCCGTTCTTGTCCCCTGCGGCAAATCGGGATATGAATACCGCGCTTTTTCGATAGAAAGGACGGCGAGGACCATGCCCCTCGGCAAAAGGGCCGCCGGTCGAGCGCTTCATACTGGGGTTGGCCCGGCGCTCGGCGCGGGGCTGTTCGCTCTTTCGTTCCTCTCCACGGGGGTCTTCAGCCTCCCGCGCGAGGGCACGGTCTCTCCCGATGGGCGCTTCGTGGTCTCCGACTCAATGATTCCGATGCGGGACGGCGTGCGGCTGCACACGAAAATCTTCAAGCCGAAGGGCGCGGCCGGGCCGCTGCCGATCATCCTGCAGCGCACACCCTACGGGGTCGAGGATTCCGACGGCACGTTCAAGTCGTACCTCAAGGCGCTCGCCGAGGACGGGTACATTTTTGCGTTCCAGGACATCCGCGGGAAGTTCGGCTCAGAAGGCGTGTTCGTGATGCAGCGCCCCGCCCGCGCGCCGGGCGATACTCGGTCGCTCGACGAGGGGACGGACACCTGGGACACGATCGACTGGCTCGTGAAGAACGTGCCGCCGAACAACGGCCGGGTTGGGATGCTCGGCATTTCCTACGAGGGCTGGACCACGATCATGGCGGCGCTCGAGCCGCACCCGGCGCTCAAGGCGATCTCGCCTCAGGCGTCGCCGGCCGACATGTGGCTCGGCGACGATTTCCACCACAACGGCGCTTTTCGCCTGAGCTACGCCTTCGAGTATGCCTTCGAGCTCGAGAGCGCGAAGAAGCTCGAGCAGTTCCGCTTCACGCGGTACGACACCTACGACTGGTACCTCGCGCTCGGGCCCCTGTCGAACGTGAACGCGAAGTACTTCCACGGCGAGATTCCGACCTGGAACGACTTCGTGGCGCACCCGGACTACGACGCCTTCTGGAAGCGGCAGACGATGGTGCCGCACCTGCGCGAGGTCCGAGTTCCAACACTGAACGTGGCGGGGTGGTGGGACCAGGAGGATTTCTACGGGCCCCTGGCGATCTACGAAGCGCTCGAGAAGCAGGACCCGCACAACCTGAACTTTCTCGTCGTCGGGCCCTGGAACCACGGCGGATGGGGCGGCGGCGCGGGGGATCGGCTGGGAGCAATCGCATTCGACGGGGCCACGGCAAAGTATTTCCGCGACGAGATCCAGGCTCCGTTCTTCGCGTACTTTCTCAAGGACCGCGGTCGGCTCGACCTTCCGGAGGCGCTGACGTTCGAGGCGGGGTCGAATCGCTGGCGACGCTGGTCCGCGTGGCCCCCGGTGCAGAACGTGGAGGCCAGGAGCCTCTACTTGGGTCCGGGCGCGACGCTCTCGTTCGATCCGCCCACGACCCCTTCCAGCGCCGAGGCGTTCGACGAGTACCTGTCGGATCCCGCTCATCCCGTCCCGTATCGCCATCGCCCGATCCAGACGACGTACTTTCCGCACGGGTCGAAATGGCCGACCTGGCTCGTCGAAGACCAGCGGTTCGTGTCGGATCGGCCGGACGTGCTTTCGTGGGAGACCGCGCCGCTCGAATCGGAGGTGACGATCGCCGGTGAGGTGAAGGCGCGTCTGTTCGCCTCGACGACGGGCAGCGACGCGGATTGGGTCGTGAAGCTGATCGACGTCTACCCGGAGTACGATCCGGAGAACTGGGAGACGGCCGGGTTCGAGCTCATGGTTTCCAACGAGGTCTTTCGGGGCCGCTATCGCAAGAATTTCGAGAAGCCCGAGGCGATCACGCCCGACGCCGTCCTCGAATACGCCTTCAGCCTCCACACGCAGAACTACACGTTCCGGAAAGGACACAGGATCATGGTGCAGGTTCAGAGCACGTGGTTCCCGCTCATCGACCGAAATCCACAGACGTTCACGCCGTCGATCTTCGAGGCGAAAGCGTCGGAGTTCCGAGCCGCAACGCACCGGATCCACCGGGCACCTTCCCGGGCGTCGCGCCTGGAAGTTCCGGTGGTTCTTGCGCCGGGAGCTCGGGTCCAGTGAGGGTCTTCGTCACCGGCGCGACCGGAACCATCGGGCTCGCGGTGTCCACGGCCTTTCGACGGGCGGGGCACCAGGTCTGGGGCCTGGCGCGCAGCGCGGAGAAAGCGGTCGCCCTTGCTCGCGCCGAAGTCCATCCGGTCCTCGGCGATCTCGGAAAGCCGGAGGGCTTCGTGGCCGTGGCCGAGTCCTGCTCCGTCCTCGTCCACGCCGCGGCCGAGTACGGTACCGGCGCATTCGCGTTCGAGCGAAACGCCGTCCACGGACTGCTGGCGGCCGCGCGCAAGAGGGGACCCCAGCCAAAGACGCTGATCTACACGAGCGGAACCTGGGTGTACGGCAACACCGGGGATCGGCTCGTGGACGAGACGACGCCGGTCGCCCCTGTGCCCCACGTCTCCGAGCGGCCCGCGGTCGAGCGCCTCGTCCTGGAAGCGGACGGAGTCCGCGGGATCGT
>JANMBR010000088.1:0-7212 GCA_031360505.1 Acidobacteriota bacterium | reverse complement strand
GTGCTCTTCCCGGCGCCGTTGCGCCCGATGAGGCCGACGACCTCCCCGGGCCGAATGTCGAAGTTCACGTCCTGGAGCGCCCAGATGAGCTCGTCGCCGCGGCGGGAGGTCCGCGCGAAGCGCCGCAGCGGTGCCGCGGCGAAGGCCGCAAACGAATCGCGAAGGGTCTTGTACTTCTCGACCTTCGCGCCGATGCGGTACTCCTTGCCCAGGTCCTTGACCCGGATCGCGACGTCGCTCATCGGCTGGCCGCACCCGCTGCGCCGCGATAGTGATCCAGGGACCGCCGCAGGCCTTCCGCAAGGCCGACGCGCGGCGCGTATCCGAGCTCGCGGCCGGAAAGCGACAGGTCGGCCGCGGAATGAAGGACGTCGCCCGCGCGCGGCGGCTCGTGCTTCGGTGGGGGCCCTGCCCCGACGGCCTGCCGGACCGCCTCCGCGAGGTCGTTGACCGACGTCTGGTTTCCCCCGGCGACGTTGTACGCCTTGCCGCAGGCGGACGACGGCGCGGCCGCGCCCAGGAGGTTGGCCGCCACGGCATCCGCCACGAAGGTGAAGTCGCGGCTCTGCGCGCCGTCGCCGAAGATGATCGGCGCCGCTCCTGTCAGGTATGCCCGGAAGAAGAGCGGGACCACCGCCGCGTACGGCCCGTCCGGGTCCTGCCGCGGGCCGTAGACGTTGAAGTACCGCAGACCCACGAGCTCGAGCCCGTAGCAACGGGCGAAGACCTCGGCGAGCTCCTCGTCGACCACCTTGGACAGCGCGTACGGCGACAGGGGGCGGCCCTCCTCCCCTTCGCGCTTGGGCAACCGGGTGCTGTCCCCATAGACGCTCGACGAGGACGCGTACACCACGCGGCGCACGCCGGCGTCCCGCGCCGCCGCGAAAACGTTCGCCGTCCCACCGACATTGACGGCGATGCTCGAGGACGGGTCCTTCATCGAACGGGGCACCGAGCCGAGCGCGGCCTGGTGGAACACGACGCCCACTTCCCGGCAGGCTCCCGCGCAGGTCCCGGGATCACGAATGTCGCCTTCGACAAACTCGATGCGGTCCGCGCAATGAGCGAGGTTCGCTCTCTTTCCGTTGGAGAGGTCATCGAGAACCCGTACGCGAGCGCCGCGTCCGAGCAGCGCGTCCACGAGGTGCGAGCCGATGAAGCCGGCGCCGCCCGTCACGAGAACCCTGGCACCGGAGAAGTTCGTGTCGCTGTTCATGAAGGTCCTTACTGTTGGTTGTCCAGTATTGGTGGATGGGAAATCAGGCTTTGACGACGTTCGACGCCGGCTGGCGATAAATTCCTCGAGTGTCTATGACGAGAGGGGCGTGGGCGGCGACCAGCGCGTAGTCCACCGCGGAGTGGTCGGTCACGATCACGACGGCGTCGTGGGCGGCGAGAGCATCGGCCGTCAGCGGGAGGGAAACCATCGGCGGCAGGTCCGGCCACGAACGCATCCGCGGCGCCTTCGGCACGTGGGGATCGTGATACGAAACCTCCGCGCCGAGCCGATGAAGTCCCTCGATGATCTCGAACGCCGGGCTCTCGCGTGGATCGTCGATGTCCTTCTTGTAGGCGATGCCGAGGACGAGAACACGGCTGCCCCGGACGGCCTTGCGCCGCTCGTTCAGGGCGAGCGTCATCTTCTCGAGGACGTACTCGGGCATGTGCACGTTGACCTCGCCGGCGAGCTCGATGAACTTCGGGGTGATCCCGAACTCGCGGGCCTTCCACGACAGGTAGAAGGGGTCGAGCGGAATGCAGTGACCGCCCCAGCCGGGTCCGGGATTGAAGCGCATGAATCCGAAGGGCTTGGTGGCCGCCGCGTCGAGCACGTTCCAGACGTCGATCCCCATCTTGTCGAACACGATCTTGAGCTCGTTGACGAGGGCGATGTTGACGGCGCGGAAGATGTTCTCGACGAGCTTGGCGGCTTCCGCTTCGCGGGCGCTGGCCACGCGGACCGTCCGGACGACGATCTGGTCGTAGAGCGCCTGCGCGAGATCGCCGCCGGCCCGATCCACTCCGCCCACGATCTTCGGGATCGTCGCGGTGCTGAAGCTTCCGTTGCCCGGGTCCTCCCGCTCCGGCGAAAACGCGAGGAAGAAATCCTTGCCGCAGTGCAGCCCGGATTCCTCGAGGATCCCGCGCACGAGCTCGTCGGTCGTGCCCGGGTAGGTCGTGGACTCGAGGACGACCAGCTGGCCCGGCCGCAGCCGCGCACGGATCTGCTGGACGGTGTTGATGACGTAGCTCATGTCCGGTTCGCGCTGGGGAGTCAGGGGCGTCGGCACACAGATGACGAGGACATCCGGCTCGCCGAGCCGTCGAAAGTCCGCCGATGAGCCCAGGCGGCCCGCCACGAGCGCCTCGGTCAAACGGCGCCCGTCCAGATGCTTGATGTAGCTTCGACCGGCGCCGAGCGCCTCGACCTTGGCGGAATCCACGTCGAAACCGAGAACCGTGAAACCCTTTTCGGCGAAGGTCAGGGCCAGCGGAAGGCCGACATACCCGAGACCGATGATTCCCACGAGCGCCGTCCGCCCCTGGATGCGTTCCCCAAGGGCCGACTCGAGCAAGTTTTCCGTCACTGGATCACCCTTTCCCTCCCGGCGGGCTCCGCCCCCGTCGGTGTACACACCGAACGAGAGAATCCCGCTATTTCCCTGGCACCACCGTTCCTAAGCGACGGCGGCGCTCCTGACGACTCTGGATGAAGGCCGATCGGCCAGAGAAAGACTGACCCTGTCGAACTCGACCGCCACGGACTGGCGCAGCATCGAGATAGAGACGATCAGCCGCAGCCGCCCCTGCTCGCTCATCACCGTGCCGGTGTAACCGCGAAACGGGCCCTGCCTGACACGGACGGCGTCTCCGGGAAACATTGCGGGAGCGGGCACGAGCGTCGCTCCGGAAACCTGCAGCCGACGCAAGTCCCGAAGCTCCTCATGGAGCAGCCCCTGGTCGGGCGCCTCGAGAAGGCGGACGATCATGTTGCTGCGAACCGCCGCCGCCCTCTCTGCGGCAGAGCCCCTTAAAAACAGATATCCCGGAAAGAGCGGGAGATAGGACACGAAGTTCCTGCCCCCCCGCTGTACGTGGTTCTCGCTCGAGGGCAGGTAGAAGGCGACCTCCAGAGGCATCAAGTAGCGGGCCAGAGCCTTCTCCTGCCGGCTGCGCGTGTGAGCGACAAACCAGGGCGACTCGTCTTCGGCCAGGTCGAATAAGGCCGGAGGAAATATCTCCGGCCCCCGTTTTAGCAGCGGCACTGACGCATCCTCGCTGCCCCCTCCCCAAACGGCTTATCTCTCTGGAGGGAAAGGGCCTTGTTGATTTGAACGGCCAGTATAACATGGGCCCTTCGGGTCCCGGGTCACTCGCCCCCGCTCGCTTCGAGCCGTCCGCGCCGCTGCTCGAGGCCCTGCGCGGCGTGCGCCTGTTCCATTGCCCGAAGCGCCGCGGCCCCCTCCCTCAGAGGGTCAACCGAGTCCGGCAGCAACTCTACGGCCCTCTCTCCCAACACCCGCCAGGCGCCGGGGAAGGCCTGACGGACATATCCGGCGGAAAGGAAGGCGCGGCGAAACACGGGAATGGCCTTCTCGCGCTCGCCTGGGGAAAGCCGGGGCCAGCCCGCGATCGAGGCGTCGGCCGCGGTCGCCCAGATCAGATCGAGACCCGGAGCACCCTGCCCGGCCGTCCGAAAGGCCTCCAGCCAGGCTTGCGCCGCCGCGGCCTCGGGCCGCGCCTCGAGGTCCCAAAGGGCGTACCCGGCCCGGCCGAGAAGAAGCCGATGAGGCGCCCATCCGGGCCGCTCCGCGACAGCGATCTCGGCAAGGTCGCGCGCCGCGGTGAGGGTGGCCCGTCCGCGCGTCTCGTAGCGGGCCGATGCCCCGCTCGAGTTTCCGCCGGGAGCCAGCTCGGCGAGGGCCGCTTCCGTCGCAAACGCGGCTGCCAGATCACCCCGCTCGCACAGGGCGAGGCTTTCGACAATCGCGGGTCGGGTCGCGAGGCCGACCTCGGAAAGCAGGCTCGCGGCCCTGCGGCGCAAGACGAGATCGCGCCCGAACGATGCGCCAGCGAGGACCGCCAGGCCCAGGCACGCCGTTGCCAGGAGGGTCTGTCTCCGAGCATTGGCATTGACCCTCGGGACCATTCCAGGCAGGGCGGACGCGCTCATGACGGCCTCGAGCGTATCGCCTGAGAACGTGCGCCGGACCACGGAATCGGCTCGGAAGCGATGAGGGCCGCAGGATTCGCCTCGAAAAGGCCGGCCTCGGCCTCCGTGCCCCAACGCCTGCGAACGTGCTCGCGGGCGGCGGCCAGGCGCGGCGGGCGGCGATCCAGGTTGTGCGCGTCGGAAGCGACGAAATGAATCAGGCCCCGGCGGAAAAGCTCGTCGCAGCATTCTGCGGCCCGCTCGCCGAATTCCCCGAGAAGGCTGCCGGCCGTCACCTGGCACAACGCGCCCCGCGACACGAGACGCTCGAGCCGTTCCGGCTCCCGTCGAAAGATCGCGTTCCGCTCGGGGTGCGCGATCACCGGCGTGACGCCGGAGATCCGGAACTCGTGGAAAGCGGCCTCGACGCTCCAGGGCGGCGCTTCCGGGGGCAGTTCGACGAGGAGGTACCGCGAGCGATTCAGCCGGGTCAGGGGACCCACCTCGCCGTCGTCGAGCAGCGCCATCGCATCCGTCGAAAAGAAATATTCACAACCGGGCAGGATGGCGGGCCGGCCCTCGAGCAGGGCGTTCAGACGAAGGAGCAACTCGTCGCGCACCCCGACGTCTTCGTTGACCCAATCGCCTCGAAGGACGTGCGGCGTCGCGACGATCCGGGTGGTCCCCTCCCGGGCGGCCGCACGACACAGGGCGACGGCTTCATCCCAATCCGCGGGGCCGTCGTCGAGCCCCGGGAGGCAGTGGAAGTGGAGCTCGATCACGCCGGGAGCGGGGGCTTCAACTGGTCTGGACGGCGCGCGGCTCCGGGGCCTCTTCGCCCTCGCGAGGCCGCTCGCCCCCGTACTCGTAGCCGTACGGCTTGTCGTAGTAGCCGCCCGGTTCGGGCTCCAGCGCGTTGATCAGGACTCCAAGCAGCAAGGCGCCGGCGCGGTGGATGCGGTCGCGGGTCCGGATCGCCTGGTCGCGAGTCGTCACTCCTCCCCGAACGCAGAGCAGCACGCCATCGGTCTGCTGGGCGAAGACCAGCGTGTCGGAGACGAGAAGGACCGGCGGCGTGTCCACGATGACGTGATCGAAGTTGGTGGCGGCCAGCTCCAGGAACTTGCGCATGGCGTCCGAAGAGAGCAGGCCGGACGGGTTCGGAGTCTCGGGCCCCGCCGGAACGACGAATACGCCCGGATAGCTCGTCTTCACGATCGCCCGCGAAGGCTCGATGTTTTCGGCCAGAATCGAAACGAGGCCGACGCGATTGGAAATGTGAAAGACCTCGTGGATTCGGGCCTTGTGGAGGTCCGCGTCGACCAGCAGCACGCGCCGGCCGAGCTGCCCGAGCACGACGGCGAGATTGACCGCCGTGACCGTTTTGCCCTCCTGGGGAAACCCGGAGGTGACGGCGACCGTCCGAACGCCCCCCGCCCTGGACAGCAGCAGCGCAGTACGAAAGGCCCGATAGGCTTCCGCGATGACGGATCGCGGCTCCTCGTGGGGCAGCAGCTCGATGGTTGCCTTGCCCTGCGCCGACGCCGCCGGTGCCTTGCGCCGGAACCCGCGCCGCGACCCCTCTCGGCCGGGAGACAGCGCCTCGTAGGCCGGGATCACTCCGAGCGCGGGAAGCTGGAGGTACTGCTCGACCTGCTCGGGCGTGCGCAGACTGCGGTCGAGCTGGGCCAGCAGGAAGGCGAGGCCAACGCCCAATCCCGCTCCGACGAAGAGCGCCATGAGGAGGTTCTTCTTGTAGGAAGGCTTGAAGGGCTCGGGGGGAGGCAGCGCCCGGTCTACGATGCGAATGTTCGTGATCTGCTCGTCGCGAAGGCGGGAGATGACGTCCGTCTCGCCCTGCTGCTTGAGCAGGCTGTCGAGGAGAGCCCGCTTCGTGTCGATCTCGACCTTCTGGTTCCGGTACTCGATGGCATCGGTGCCCTGTCCGAGCGCCTCCGTCCTCTGCGACCTGGCCATCCCCTTCACGCTCTGCTCGCGCCGCAGGGCAATCAGATACTCGGTGCGGGCGGCCCCGATGGCCCTGGCGGCGGTCTCCGCCTTCAGCGTCTCGACGTTCTTACGGACCTGCTCGATCTGGGCCTTCGCCTGCTGCATTGCGGGCCACTCCGGCTTGTAGATGCTGAGCTTGTCGCCGTAGTCCCGCTCCATCTTCTGCAGCTCCGCGCGCTGCTGCGAGATGGCGCCGCCGGAGGCGACGTCGGCCAACGTGTCGGCCGGCGTGTTCCGGACCTCCTCGTAGTGGGCCTCCTTGGAGACCCGGTCGGCCGTCGCCGAAGCGAGGTCCGTGTTGAGGGAGTTGAGCTTTTGAACGACCGGGTTGCTCTGGAGGTCGGGCGAGACCATCTCCTTCAGCCGTCCATAGGCGAGCAGCTCCTTCTCCTTGGCGTCGATCTCGCCCTTGGCCTGCTCGATCTGCGCCGCGAGGAACTGGGAGGATTGACCCATCGTCCGATAGCGGGACTCGACGTTCCACTGGATGTAGGCTTCGGCAATCTCGTTGGCGATCGCGGCCGCGAGCTTCGCGGTCGGGGCATCGTAGGCCAACTGCACCAGGGTCGTCGGACGCACGATCAGCGCATCGATGTTGCCCTGCACGTCGATTGCCGCGCTGACGATGTCTTCCTCCGGAGGGGTCCTGGCCTTGCCTTTCGCATCCGGCTGGTATTTTCGGTAGTGCTTCGGGTTGAAGTCGGGATCGGCGAGCAGGTTGAGCTTCTTGACCACCCTCTCGCCGATCTCGCGGCTCTGCATGAGCTGGATCTGGCTCGGCAGGAACTCGACATCGTTCCCCATGCCCTGGTTCGCGCCGAACCCGAGCGGATTGGACTGTTGTTTCACGACATCGAGGACCGCCGTCGCCTTGTAGACCGGCCGCGTCAGGACCGTCGCAACGACTCCTGCGACGAGTCCGAGACCGATGCACAGAGCAATGAGCCGGTACCTCTTGAGAAGGATGTCCCAGTAGTCCTTGAGATGCACTTCCCGCCGGGGCGCCTCCGACGAACCGGGCTCGTCGAACGAATCCATCTGGTCCGACA
>JANMBR010000254.1:0-1636 GCA_031360505.1 Acidobacteriota bacterium | reverse complement strand
TCGGCGCCTGCCGAGAGCGCCACGGTCTTGACGTCCTCGTACGACTGCGGGAAGAACTTCGCGCGGAACCACTCGCGGGCCTCGCGCAGCTTGTCCTCGCGGCGCAGCTCGTAGAGCCGGAGCACGAGCGTGGCATCTTCGTAGGTCGGCGGGATCAGAGCGGGCATGGGAACCTCCCCCGAGAGTTCGGAGGCGGATCTTACCCGAGGCCCGAGCCCCCGCCGAGCCTGCGGACGCGGGTGAGGACTCCGGCGCGCTTCGAGGTCATGAGATCACTTCGCCAGGAGCACGATGACGTCGCGGCCTTCGCTGCTCGTCGCGACGGCGTCCGCTTTGTGATCACCGTTCAAGTCCACCAGCAGCACGCGTTCGGGCTTGTCGGGCGCGGGCACGCGAAGCGTCCGGGTTGGGGACAATCCGTCCGGCCCTCCGAGGGCGACGGTCAGGCCCGAGCTCCCGTAGTCCGCGGTCGCGACGTCGCTGAAGCCGTCGCCGTTGACGTCGCCCGCGGAGAGCTGAAACGGTCCGCGGCCCGTCGCGATGCGCGGGCTCAATCGAGGAAAGCCGCCCTTCCCGTCGCCGAGCAGGAACGTGATCGCGTCGTCGCTCGGGTCGGAGATCTGTCCTGAATAGTTCGAGAACGCGAGATCCAGGATGCCGTCGCGGTTCAGGTCGCCGACACCCACGGTGAAGGGCGCCGGGCCCGCTGGAATCGGAGCGCCGGCCTGGAAATGCCCGCGCCCGTCGCCGAGGAGCACCGTGACGACGCCCTGGCCGTAGCTCGGCGCGACGATGTCGCACTTGCCGTCCCCGTTCAGATCCCGAAGCTTGAGATTCCGGTAGGGCTTACGTCCGACCTCGATCCGCGAACCGGGCGTCCGGAATCCGCCCTTCCCGTCCCCGAGGAGAAGCGTGAGCCCGTTCTCCTCCCAGCTGTCGATGACGAGATCGAGGTTCCCGTCGCCGTCGGCGTCGCAGCCGTCCACGGTGTGCGGATGCGGCTTGCTGTGGACCGTGAGTGGCGACCCGGGTGCGGGGCGAAGGCCCCCCTTTCCGTCGCCGAGGAGGATCGTGACGAAGCTCGTGTCGTGGTTGGCGATCGCCAGATCCGGGCGGCCGTCCCGATTGAAATCTCCGACGAAGATCTCGCCCGGGTTCGCTCCCGCTGCAGCGGACGCTGCCTGGCGAAGGCCGCCCCGTCCGTCACCGAGGAGAACGACCACATCGTTGGCCCCCTCGCTCGCGACCACAACGTCCGTCTTTCCGTCCCCGTTGAAGTCTCCGGCAGCGAGCGCCGAAGGCTGCCGCGCCGCGCCGAGCGCAGTGCGGGACGGCGGCCCGAACGGCGAGCCCGGGTCCGCCGCCCGCGCTGCACTCGCCATCGCCAGAATCGCGAGGACGGCCGCCGGCCTCACTTGCCCTCGGAGAACACGCGCGCGTGATCCTTCGCGAACTGCCGGAACGTGCGCGGCCGCCTCTTCGTGACCTCGGCAAAGGTGTTCGTCACCGCGGAACCGTAGCCTTCCCGAAACGAAGCGAAGAGGATGATCATGTCGTCCACGAGCCAGCGCGGCACGCCGTCGGTGACCATCTGCTTCTTCGCGTACTCGGGCGGAACGTGGACGTAAGACACTTT
>JANMBR010000066.1:0-25911 GCA_031360505.1 Acidobacteriota bacterium | reverse complement strand
CTTCAGCCGAGCGGTACTAATCGCCCGTGAAGTTTGATCTCTTCCAATTTTCTTGGTTTCGCGATCCCCCCATCCATGATCCTTAGGTCGTCGCCTGCCCGTGGGGCAGGCACACGTTTACGCTGACGACTAGCGCGCAGGGGCCACACCCGTTCCCATTCCGAACACGGCCGTTAAGCCCTTCAGCCCCGATGGTACTTCGCGGTAGACCGCGTGGGAGAGTAGGACGTTGCCGGGGAATTATTTTGGAGCTCGGGACTCGTTCCCGAGCTTTTCTTTTTTTGGGCCGCATCGCTGCGGGTGAGTTAAAAGGGCGCAGTGGAGTTCCGCGACCAGATGCGCCGCGTCAGCATGGAGTTTTCCGGGGCCATCCGTTGCTGCCACATGAGATCGCGCAGGCGGCCCCGCACCTTCCGGGCGAGTGGAAATCTCTCCGCAATGTCGGCCGGGCAAGCCTGTGGGAGCTACCGGCTCCGGTAACGAAGTAGCGTCAGCGCCCGGGATGCGTCGGCAGGCGCTCGGCCGGGACCGTCTCGGGCGGCGGCGTGCCGCGCAGCCGATAGAGCGCCGTGCGCCGCTCGCTGCAGGTGGCGCAGGTCCCCACCGGGTGGCCGGTGCGCAGGCCGTCTCGGATGCGCTTCAGGGGCGCGTCGGCCGCGATGCGGTCGAGGCCGTCGGCGGGATAGAAGCCGATGGGATCCTGGTCCCAGTAGATGCACGGATGGACGGCGCCGTTGGGCCGGATGACGTAGTTGCGGTCCGGGTAGGCGCAGCCGTAGAGCCCCTGGTACCAGCCGTAGCGCAGGTACTCGGGGCGGTCCATCCCCGCCCGCAGACGCCAGAGCCGCCGGCGCGCGCGGTCGAGCAACCCCCTCGGCACGCTCTCTGCAGGCTCGAACTCGGGAAACGAGGACAGTTTCAGTCCCCGGCGCACAGCGTCGCGCGCGCACGCCGCAAGTTCGGCGTTGAGCGCCGCGGGCTCCTCGCTAGAGAGCAGCTCGGGCGTCACGTCCACGCCCTCGGTCGGCGAGACGAATCGCACGTCGATCTCGGAAGCGCCGTGCGCGGCGGCGAACTCGGGCAGCATGGCGAGCTCGTGGCGGTTCGATTTCATCCACGTGAAGATGATCCGCAGCCGGGGCGTCTTCGACTTCGCCGCCTTCCGGACGCGCCCGAGCGTGTCGAGGCAGGCGATGAGCCGCTCGAACTTCGCGGGCACGCGGATCTTTTCGTAAGTCTGCCTCGTGAAGCCATCGATCGAAGCCGCCACGGTCGCAATGCCGTTCTTCACGAGCGCCTGGGCCGTCGTCTCGGTCAAGGCGAGCAGGTTGGTCGGGAACCAGAGGTCCGGCACGCCGTAGCGGCCCGCGATCTCCACGATCTCGCGAAAGCGGGGATGGATCATCGGCTCGGCCGCGCAGGCGAGCGCGACGCGCCACGCCCGCGGGAAAAGATCGGCGGCGATCTTCTCGAAGACCTCGACCGGCATGTTGCCGTCGTCGGACAGTTGTCGGTCGAACGGCGGGAACGCGAGCCGGTCGGTTGCCGCGAAATAACACATCACGCACTTCAGGTTGCATCGCGAAGTGAGGTCGAGGATGACGTTCAGGGGCCGGGGCATAGGTGTCTGGAATTATGTCATTTGCGGCCGCGTGGCCCGGCGGCGACGGCCGGCCAGTCGACCGACGGGTGACCCGAGGCGCAGCGGTTGACGTAGCTCAGGAGCGCGCCCGATGGAACCCGGAACGGCGACCCGGGGTGGCTCAGTGGGAAAGCTTTCGGGTCCGAGCGCGCAGCGCTACCGCCGCGAGGAGGCAGAGCGTCGCGAGGCTGATCAGGGTACCGAGCCGCATTCCGGGAGGACAATAAGTCAGCGTGATCTGCCAGTCGCCCGGCTGGACCCGGACCGCCAGGAAGGGCCCGTTGGCCAGGCGCGTCGGCACGGCAGCGCCCATGGCGTCACGCGCTGACCACCCGCCGTCCTGTACGAGCGAGAGCACGACCCATCCCTCCGGTCCGCCTCCGGGGACGCGTGCTCGGAAAGAAGCCGCGTTCGTCGATTCCGCATACTCGGACACTTCGATCGGAGGGTTCTCGATTTCGGCGCCGCCGTCGGAGAGCACGTAGGCCGTCGCGCGCCAATCGGTGAGTGCGGCAATCTGCGGGAACGCGGCTCCGAATGCAGATGCGGCGTCGAGCACCGGCCACGGGCGCTCCGGCGGGGAAGGCACGAAGCGGATGCGCCCCGGCGCGAAGGCCCGCGGCAGCGCGCGGGTGTTCTCGAAGACCGTTCCGTCTGAGCCGGAGTAGACCTCGCGCCACCGAGGGCCCGGCGACGTCGCCCGCGGCTCTGCGAGGGCGTAGCGCACGTTGAGAAAGTCGAGAGCCGGGGCGTCGAGGCTTTGCAGCATCTTGAAGTAGTCCCCGTAGGGGTAGCCGCAGGTTGCGTCGAGAAACGCCATGTAGTCGCGGCGCTCGACCGCGTCGTGCGTGCGAACGTCCTCGAGTCGCGCAAAAACGTTCGTGCTCGGAAACAGCACGGGCCCCTTTCCCGCCACGCGAAACGCGCCGCGCTGCGCATGCAGGAAGCCGAGCAAGGGTGTTTCGGGGAAGAGCAGGGAGGGGGAATAGAGATGGTTCAATCCGTGCCACTGGTAGAGGAGCTCCGCGCCGCACAGGAGGGTCATTCCGGCGACGTATGCACCCGGACGGGCCCGCGCGACCAGCGCCAGAAGCGCCGCAAGCCCGAGCACGGCGAGGATGGCGGCGAGCTGCCAGGTTTGAAACCGAAGCCCCCCCGTCGCGCGCCTCAGGCCGAGCAGGTACACGTAGAGCGCGGCCCCGCAGACGCCGAGCAGGCATGGGACCAGAAAGGTTGCCGTCGCTCTCGCCCGACCCTCCCGGGCGTCCCGGGCGTAGCGCTCGAGCTCGAGCGCTCCGATCGCCGGGGCCGCGAGGGCGACCCAGCCGTTGAAGCGCAGCGGGAACACGTACCGGATGCCGGGTATGTGGGCGAAGATCTCGGCGAGCGGCCACGCACAGACCGCGACGCCGAATCCGCAGAGCAGGAGCCCCCAGAGCGACCACTCCGCGCGGTCGCGTTTCGATCCCCGGCGAAAGACGAGCAGCGCTGCGGCCCATCCGACGATGCCCGTGTAGCCCATCGCCATCTCGCAGAAGGTCCCGGTCCCGCCGGGCACGGTCGGCGAGGCGACCGCGTTGCCGAGCGTGTGGGGGAAGAACGCCGGCAGAATGCCGAGCCATTGCGGCGCGTGGGGAAACAGCGAAAGGTGCGGCTGCCAGTACGGACGGGCCGCGGAGGCGAGCCGGGCGGAAGCGGCGATGGCGAGCACGGAGGGGACGAGCAGGAAGGCCGTCAACCCGAGTGCGACCGCGGCGGCGAGGGCGATCGCGCGGGCGAGCGGCGCCACGTCCGGCAGGGCCCCCGCGAGCCGGCGGGCCGCAAGCCACAGTCCGGCGAAGAAGAAGCCCATCGCGGCCGACTCGGGGTGGCCCGCGAGCGTGATGAGGGTGAACACCGCCGTGAGCCCCGCGATCGCGCGCGCGCGCTTTCGCCCGTCGCGGCAGCGCTCGATGGAGAAGAGCATCCACGGCCACAGGCAGAACACGCCTGACTGGGGATAGAAGATCCATGGCGGGACGAACGTGAAGGAGAGCGCGAAGGCCACCGCGGCAAATCCCGCCGGTCTCTTCGAGGCGCCGAGCTCCCGCGTCCAGAGCCACATGCCGGAGGCGGCGAGCAGAAGTTTGATTGCGCCGATCAGGGTGAAGGCGCGCGCGAGCGGCAGCAGCAGGGCCAGGAAGGTCAGCGGCCAGAAGGCCGCCGAGACGCTGTTCGCAGCCAGCGGGGTTCCACAGCCGTTCCAGCGGTCCCGCAGGGGCAGCGCGCCTTGCTTCCACGCGAGCCGGACGGCCTCGGTCCACGGCAGGACCTGTGTGGCGATGTCGTTCAAGTACGGGTTGTGGGGCGCTCCGCTTGCCTCGACGTACCAGGGCCGCGTGAAGGTGACGTGGTCGAGCGGCAGCGGCGTCAAGCTGGAAACGAAGGCGCGGGGGTAGGGAAGAATGGCGACCAGGACAAATCCCGCGAGGGCTGCCTTCGGAATGGGGCGATCGAGGAACCGTGCGGCCGCGGCGACTGCGGCCGCGGCACACCCGAGGAGAAGAAGGATCGCCAGCGACCCGATCACCATTCTGAAGGCTACTACGGAGCCAGATCCCCGCCAGTCACTGCGCCCTCTGGACCCTACTTCGAGCTGATCGCCTCGCGGAACTCCCGGAGCAGGTTCTCCGGAATGTTCTCGGGCTTCGCCATCCCCGACGCTTCGGCGATGAGGACGTGCGGCAGCTCCGGCGTGTCCTCCCACGTTTCGTGGCGCTCGAGGCCCTTGAGCTCGGGCGTGTCGCTCTCGCCGTACCGGCAGAACGTCGCGCGCGCGAAACCCGCCGACCTCAGTGCCGAGGCGAGCATGGCCCGGTTGTAGAGGAACTGGTGGCCCCAGCCGTGGAAGGCCCGGTTCAGCCGCATGCAGTCCTGCCACGCGTCCGCGTCATTGGCCTGCTGCGGCCCCCGGTAGTGTGTCAGGAGGACCCAGTCGAGGTTCGGGGTCGAGAGGCGCAGGATCCCGTCCGGCCGCAGCACACGGCGGCACTCGGCGAGCAGGGCGAGGCCGTCCTCGAGGCCGAGGTGTTCCAGGAAGTGCTCCGCGTAGATGGACGCAACGTCCGCAAAGGGCAGCCCCTTGCGCACGTCGAGGACCTGGTTGACGCCCGGTAGTCCCTGGTTGTCGATGTTGATCCAGCCGGGGATGGATTGCTGACCGCAGCCGATGTGCAGGCGCGCGATCCGCGCTGGTGGCGCACCTTCGCTGCGGGACCTTCGGAAGAGTCGCATGGCCGCTTCGGTGGTGTTTACCACAATTGCAGCACGCTCGAGGGCGTGGATCGCTGTGCTACGATTCTCGCAAACTTTTGGAGGGGTTCCATGCGCCGATTCTCTTCCGCGATTCCCTTTCTCGTTCTTGCCCTCGCTGCGCCTCTTGCCTTCGCCCAGACCACCGGCGACATCGTCGGGCGCGTCATGGACGAGCAAGGCGGCGCGCTGCCCGGCGCCACGATTGAGGGCCGCAGCCCCGCGTTCCAGGGATCGCGGGTTTCCGTCTCCGACGCCTCCGGGACCTACCGACTCGTCCTCCTGCCGCCCGGCGTCTACAAGGTCACGGCGGCGCTGCAGGGATTCGCGAAGGTCGAGGAGACGGTGACCGTCTCACTCGCGAAGTCGTCGACGCTCGAAATCCGGCTCCGGCCCGCGGTCGAGGCCCAGATCATCGTCTCGGGACAGGCTCCGATCGTGGATACGAACGCGGTGGCCGCCGGGTCGAATTTCGACACCCGGCAGATCCGATCGCTGCCGACTGGCCGCAACTTTTCCGCCATCGTCCTGGTTTCCCCGGGCGTGACGACCCAGTCCTCGAACTCCAACAACTTCGCCGGCACGATCTCGATCTACGGCTCGACGGGGCTCGAGAACAGCTACATCCTCGATGGATCGAACACGACGGGCGTCGAGTACGGCGCCCAGGGAACCAATCTGAACTACGAGTTCATCCAGGAGGTCGAGGTCAAGACCGGGGGCTATCAGGCCGAATTCGGCCGGTCCACGGGCGGCATCGTCAACGTGATCACCAAGTCGGGCGGCAACGAATACCACGGCGACGTGTTTGGCTACTACAACGCGGACTCGCTCCAGGCGAACAACAAGTACCCCGATGAGAGTCTCTACGGGACGAGCGAGGGGTTCTCGCGCTACGACTGGGGCGCGGACGTGGGCGGGTACGCGTGGAAGGACCGCATTTGGTTCTTCGCCGCCTACGACCGCGTGAAGGGCAAGGTCACCAATCAGCTCACGACCGGACCGAATGAGGGCGATCTCGTGGACAGTCCGAGCGTGCAGAACCTCGCTTCCGCGAAGCTCACGCTGATGCTCAACTCGTCGAACACCCTCATGGGCAGCTTCTTCCAGGATCCCACCACGCAGACGGGCGCCATCAACGACGGAGCGCATACCCTGAACGGCTCGCTCCCGACATTCCTCGGCCGGCAGGATTTTGGCGGTCAGAACTGGGTTGCGCGGTACAACGGCATCTTTGGATCGTCCTGGGTCGTGTCCGCCCAGTACGCCTTTCATTCGGAGCGCAACTCGGTCGGGCCCTCGACGATCCCGGGGGCCGGAATCCAGTACATCGACTCGCGGCCCGGAGCGAACAACGTGCAGTCGGGCGGCTTCGGCCTCGTTCAGAAGAAAGACTTCCAGCGCGACTTCTACGGCGGCTCGGTCTCGAAGTACCTGAGCGACCACGAGCTCAAAGCCGGGTTCGAGTACGAGACGCAGGACGCGACGGTCGTCAAACGGTTCTCGAGCCTGCAGCAGGTCAAGATCGTCGACAATCCGGGCGACCCCTCCAACCCGGTTTACCGGCACTTCTACTGGTCGGTGCCCGGGGCGTCCGTGCCGGATAACGTTCCGCTGTCGCAGTTGAACGCCACCCCCGCGCACAAGGTGCTCTCGGGGTACATCCAAGATTCGTGGTCGGTGCTTCCCAATCTGACCGTCAACGCCGGCCTGCGCTGGGACGAGCAGAAGATCTACGACTCCACCGGAGTCAAGCAGATCGACATCAGCAACCAGTATTCGCCCCGCATCGGAGTGATCTGGGACCCGACGTCCGACCACCGGACGAAGGTCTACGGGTCCTTCGGCTACTTCTACGAGCAGATTCCCATGGACCTCGTCATCCGCGAGTACAGCTACGAGCAACAGGGGGTCATCTACAACTTCGATCCCATCGGGATCGATCTGAACCAGACCGCGGCGGAGATCGCCGGCGACGACACGGCGGCGGGCCAGGGCGGCGGCAAGGTGCTCGGCGGTTTTACGACGCCCTCGGACCCGAATCTTCAGGGCCAGTACCTGCGCGAGTTCCTCGTTGGAGCGGAGCGGGAATTCATGCCGAACTGGGCGGTGGGCGGCAAGTACATCTACCGCAACTACGGACAGGTGATCGAGGACTTTCTGTGCTCGACCGACGGCACCTACTGCGTCGGCAACCCCGGAGAAGGAATCATGCAGAACCTCCTGACGCTCGACTACTCCGGCGCGACCTATCCGGCCCCGAAGGCCCAGCGGATCTACCGGGGCGCCGAAGTGACCGTGACCAAGCAGTTCTCCGACAACTGGTCGATGGTGGCTTCGTACCTCTGGTCGAACCTCACGGGCAACTACGACGGCGGATTCGCCCCGTACACGCAGCCCCGAGGGACCGCGGACCCCAACATCTCCGCCGCCTGGGATTACTACGACTTCTTCACGAACGGCCAGAATCTGAATCGCATCACCAACACCGGGCCGCTCTCCAACGACCGCACGAGCCTACTCAAGGTCTACGGGACCTACGTCACGCCGTTCAAGCTCAACGTCGGGCTCACGGCGTACTACGAGACGGGCACGCCGGTCACGCGGCTCGGATACTCGGTCGCTTACGACCGCTGGGAGTTCTTTCTCGGCAAGCGCGGCGCTGACGGCCGCGTCCCCTCGGACTACGAGGTGGACCTCCACTTCGGATATCCGCTGCAGCTCGGCCCGGTGACGGTGAACGCGCTCGTCGACATCTTCCACGTATTGAACGCGCAGCGCGCCACGTTCCTGGACGAGTCGTACAACACGGCCGAGTTCACGAACGCAGACCACATCTGCGGCACGGGCGGGCCGGACGACGCCAACTGCAACTCGTACTACAAGTCGCCCCTGGCCCGCACGTCGCCGCGGTCAGTACGGTTCGGGCTGCGCGTCTCGTTCTAGGAGGGCAGACCCCTCACCCGTTCCTCTCCCGCCGGGAGAGGGAGCTTCGCTCGGTCCCCTCACCACCCGGAAGGGGGAGAGGGTCAGGGTGAGGGGGTGAGCCTCCGAGCGGGCCGGCGAAGAAGTCGCCGAGGGCCGCGGCGACCGCGCCGGGCCGCTCCATCGGCGTCATGTGCCCGGCCGCGGGCACGGTGACCAGGCGCGAGGCCGCGATCTGATCGACCATGGCCCTCGAGTCCGACGGGGGTGTCAGCGCATCCGCGTCCCCGACCACGACCAGCGTCGGGATCAAGATGTCCGCGAGCATGTCCCGCGCATCGGGCCGGTCGCGCATCGCGGCGAGATCGGCGGCCACGGTCTCCGGCTTCTGGCGGAGCATGATCCGTTTCAGACGCTCGACGAGGTCGGCGTTGGAGAGCGAGGAGGAGGCGAGCAGGCGCGGGATCATGGCCTCCGCGATGGGCGCGACGCCCTTCGAAAGGACCGTCGCGATCGCCTCGTCGCGCTTGGCCTTGCCCGCGTCGTCATCGGCCGGAGCCCGCGTATCCACGAGGGCGAGCGCCGCGAGCTTTTCGGGCCTGCGGCGGGTGAGGGCGAGGGCCACGTATCCCCCCATGGAGAATCCCGCGAGGCCGGAAGGCGAGGGCAGCGCGTCGAGGATTGTCGCGACGAAATCCGCGTACTCTTCGATGCGCCCTGACGAGGCGGCGGCCGTTTCCCCTCGGCCCGGGAGGTCCGGCTTCAAGACTCGGAATCGGCCGGACATCGCGCGCGCCACGCCCGACCACATTGCGCCGTCGAGGGGATAGCCGTGCACGAGGACGACCGCGGGGCCCTCGCCCATCTCGCGGACTCGCGTGGGCTGGCCTTTCCATGAGATGTCCATTGCCGCGTCGCTTTCAGAGTCCGGTCAGACGACTTCGACGCCGGTGTGCAGTCCCGCCGACTCGGAGAGCCCGCCATCGTCGATGACGGCATGCAGCAGCCCAAGGCCGTCGGGGTCCCACCAGCCCTTCTGGACGCCCTCGGTGAGGATCTCGAAGGCCGTGGCGACCGAGAGTGCCCCCCGATAAGCGCGGTCGGTGGTCAGGGCGTCGAAGATGTCGGCGATCGTCACGATCCGCACGGTCATCGGGATCGCGGCCCCGGAAATCCCCTCGGGATAGCCCGATCCGTCGAGGCGCTCGTGGTGGTGGTAGACGACGGGGAGGGTCTTGCGCATGGTCTTCATCGGCGAGAGCAGATCGTGGCCGACGACCGGGTGCTCCTCGATGATCTTGCGCTCCTCGAGCGTGAGCGCGCCGGGCTTGCGCAGCACCGCGTCGGGAATCACGATTTTCCCGAGGTCGTGGAAGAGCGCGCCGCGGCGCATGTCGTTGCGAGCGGCCGTGTCGAGCCCCATGCGCGCGGCGATGCGGTCGGCGTACTCGGCGACCCGGCCGCTGTGCCCGGCCGTGTAGGGGTCGCGGGCGTCGATCGTCTTGGCGAGCGTGAGGATCACGTGCTCGGCGTGCTCGTGCTCATCGGCGAAGAGCTTCAACATGACCAGGGCGCGGACGCGGGGGAGCAGCTCATCCTGCGAGAAAGGCTTCGGGATGAAGTCCGTAACGCCCTCGGACTGGGCTCGCATCTTTTCCGAGGCCGTCGCCATCCCCGTCAGCATCACGACGGGCAGCAATCGCGTGGCCGGGTCGGCGCGGATCGCCTCGAGCACTTCGTGGCCGCTGCGGTCGGGAAGGTGGAGGTCGAGCAGCACCAGGTCCGGCGGGTCCGCGCGGATGCGCACGAGGCCCTCCTCCGCCGTGCCGGTCTCCTCGACGCCGTATCCCGCGGGTGTCAGCAGTCGGCGCAACAGCCGCCGGACCTGTTCATCGTCGTCGATGACGAGGATCCGGGCGGACGGGGCGTCGGAAGGCGGCGCGAGGGTCGAGGTCGGATTCAGAGTAGAAAAAGTATAGCGCGATCGGCCGTCTCGCTCAGGGGGCGGCGCCCTTGCCCGGCCGGAGGGACGGCGGCAGGAAGTCCGCGGCGATCGCGATGCGCCGCGTCAGGGTCGGTATCGCCGCGGTCTGCAGTTGCCCGGGTGTGAGCCAGCGCACGGATTTCGGGTTTCGGGTCTCGGATTTCGAATTGGGGAAGGGGACCGCGCGGAAGACGCGAATTTCGAGCCGGCGATGGACGATGGTGTGCTGCGTCACGGCCGGAGGGCTGCGCCGATCGATGGCGAGGCCGAGCCGCGCGAGCTCGCGCTGCAGGCGGCGGGCCGCGGCCGTGGGAGTCGCGCCCTCGGCGGTGGGGAACTGCCAGAGGCCTCTCAGCAGCGCGTCGTCGTGGCGCAGGAACAAGGCGGCGCCGCGTCGAACGGCGCACGCTGCCGCGACGCAGACGCGCCGAGTTGCGGGCCGTGGCTTCTTTTGTGGAAAGCGCGTCACGGTCCCGCTCCGGTGCGCCGCGCATGCGGCCGAGAGCGGGCAGGCGCGGCAGTTCGGATCTCGCGGCCTGCAGAGCAGCTGTCCGAGGTCCATCAGGGCCGCGGTGACGTCGCCCGGGCGCCCCTGCGCGAGGAGCGCCGCCGCGTGGATGCGCACCTTTTCGGCATGGGCGCGTGTTCCGGCGACGCCGTCGATGGCGAAGAGGCGCGAGAGCACGCGGGTGACGTTGGCGTCCACGGCGGGGACCCGCGCGCCGAAGGCGAGGCAAGCCACGGCGGCGGCCATGTAGTCTCCGAATCCGGCCAGCTCGCGCAGCGCCGCCGGGTCGCGTGGCAGACGCCCCGCGTGGTCGCGCAGGATCTGCCGCGCCGCCGTATGCAGGTTGCGCGCGCGGGCGTAGTAGCCGAGCCCCGACCACGCGGCGAGGACCGTCTCCGGGCGGGCCCGGGCGAGCGCGGCAAGGTCCGGGAAGCGGGCGAGGAATGCCTCGTAGCGCGAGCGAACGGCCCCGACCGTCGTCTGCTGGAGCATCGCCTCCGAGACCCAGATGCGGTAGGGGTCGCTCGTCCCGCGCCAGGGCAGCTGCCGCTTTTCGCGGCGGAACCAGGCGAGAAGCTTGCGCCGGAGGGCCGGCGACCCTTCGCCTACGAAGTGGTGATGTCCGTGCGCGGCGCGATCCAGTCCGGCTCCTTCATCAGGGCCCGGACGAAGGCCTTCTCGTCCTCGCTGGGCAGGACTTCAGCCGCGTGCTTCGCGTACGCCTCGGCCGAAAGCGCCTCGCCCGTGACCGAGTAGGTCTTGCCCGCGAACTCGCCGATCGCGCGGTGGAACTTGAGGTCCGGCGCCACGAAGGGCGCCGCCCCCGCGGGCAGCAGGCGGCTGATCGACTCGAGCAGCTTGTCCACTTCCTGCCGGTAGAGCTCGCGCGAGAGCTCGTTCAAGTGCGCCTTGTCGGGGTCCACGGTCTGCTTGGCCTCGTCGTAACGCCCCTTCACCCCCCAAACGTAGAACCACTCCGCCGAAGACGACGAGTCCTTGCCGAAGAGGTCGAACGCCGTCGAGAGCCACTTGTTGATGTACTTCTGGAGCAGCGGCGCGGGCATTTTCCCGGCCTTCACGATGCGCTGAAGCCCCATGTGGCCCGTGCCGAGGTGAAAGCCCTCCTCGCGGAGCATGGGTCCCATCGAGCGCGCGAGCGGCGCGAAACCGGACGTCGAGAGCATGTTCAGCTGGAACTTGCCGTCCCGGTCCACGAACTCGGTGTACGTGAAGAAGTCGATCCAGTTGTCGACGTCGACGTTGAAGGACCCGAGCAGGCGGCTGTTCTGCCACGAGCGGCGCTCGAGGAGCTTGCGCGCTTCGATCTTGCCGGTTTCGCCGAAATGGTTGACGAGCAGGTGACACATCTGCCAGCCGTGCCGCATCTCCTCGACCATGATCCGGCAGCAGCTGTCGGTGTCGTAGTCCGACGGCGAGGTCTCGAGCAGGTTGCGCTGCTGCTCGACGGAGGCGAACTCCGTGTCGCCCTGGTACACGATGAGATTCAGGAGCGCGTCGCGAATCTGCTGCTGGGGGATCTGCGTGACCCGCTCCCACTTCTTCTGGCCTCGGAAGTCGCCGTACTCGATCTCGTCGGTCCGCAGGTCGCCGTACTTGGCTTCGAAGTCGTAGTCGGAGTACTTCGGCAGGTGCAGACCGATGTCGCCCTGCCAGGCGCGGAACGCGTCGATCCAGTCGTCGAATGTGGCGATCTTTCTCATAACTCTCCCGGAACCCGTATCATATCGGCATTATGCCGGCGGAAATCGACTGGGAGGGCCTCGTCGTGGCCTTCGAGAACCGTTCGCAGAAAATTACGCACTTTTTCGATCGGCAGTCAGGCGACGTTGTCCAGGTTCTGGTGCAGGACGCCGAGCGGCACGCGGCGCTCGCCGCGGACTCTCGTTACGCCGCGCTGCCGCGCGACGCCGGCGAACGATCCCGCGGAGACCTCGAGGATTTCGCCGCGCACTGCACCGACGCCTCCTGCCGCCGCGACCTGGAAGCGGCCCTCGCATCCGCGGACGTTCCATCGGCGTACCGCGCGGCGCTCCTGCGCCATGCGAGGGAGGAGACGCATTTCTTTCAGTACAAGGAAAGAAGGGCGCGCGAGAGGGCGGTGGAGTGGCTCGAGCGGGAGGGCGTCGTCAAGAAAGGGTCGTGACCGGCAGTTTCAAGAGCCCGAATGATCCGGGCAGGTGAAACGCCGGCGGATCCGCATAGGTCGGGGCCCACGCCGTGTATTCATCCGCAGCTCCGCGATCGATCCGGAAAAAGTTCGCCCGCCATACCGCCGGCGGCGCCCCGACGCAGAGCTCCCGGAGCGGGATCCGCAGGCTCGCCGACCAGCGGCCGGGGCCCCGCGCCACGCGGGCGGCGAAGCCCGCGCAGTCCCAGGCGGTCTCGACCCGCATCGTTGCGCGCGACAGTTCGGGCGAGGACACGCGGGCGTCGAAGAGCGTCCCGAGCGGGTTGACTTCGAACTCGTAGTAGAGCCGCGGCGGGTCGGAGGGCGAAAGGAACACCTCGAAGACGTCCTCCTGCCAGAGCGGGCCGTCTCGCTCCGTGAGGCTCGCGACCACGCCGTCGTCGCGGCCGTCGAAGCGGACGCACAGGACGCCGGCGCGCAGGCCGAGCCGAACGGCCGTCCTCAGGCGCGGGACAGCTCCGGAGCGCGCGTCGCGCAGGTGGACCGGTTCGAGCTCGACGAGCCGGTCGGTCGGTCCGATCGACGGGACGACGAGCTCGGGCAGATCGGACATCGCGATCCATTGTGCACGAGTCGCGTTAGTGGCCGATCCCCCATTGCCGCGTCAGGTAGAAGCCGAGATAGATGTTTTTGGGGTTTCCCCGGAAGTTCGGCAGCAGGAATTGATCGGTCGTTGTCTCGCGCATGTTGCCGGCCATGAAGGCGAAGCGGTGGCGAACCAGGGTCTTCTCGACGGAGACGACCCAGCCGACCCCGGGGGAGCTGTGCGTCGGGACGCCGGCGCACGTCTCGCATCCGGCCCGTGTGACCTGGACCGTTCGTCCGTAGCTCGGAACCACCTCGCCGTGAACCATGATCGAGGTCGTCACGGCGACCGTTGCGGCGAGCGGGACGTTGAAGACGTTGGCGTAGAAGGGCTGAGGGTCGACGAGGAACGTCGCGGGCTGGTCGCCGACGTATCCCCCGAAGCTGTATCGGTCCTGGCCGGAGGTGTGGTTCAAGTACATCGGCTCCGCGGTGATCCGCAGCCAGGGAAACGGGGTGTAGGCGAAGATCGCCTGTGCAAAGAAGGTGCTGCGGTTGCGGACCTGCTCGAAGGGCGGCGGAGGGCTCGGCACCGTGCGGAAGTCGCCGCCGGCGCCGAGCGAGACCGCGAGGGGCCCGCAGGAGAAGAGGCTGTACTTGCCGCTCAACTCGTAGGTGATGTTCTCGTTCGAGTAGCGGTAGAAGAACAGGGCGAAATTCTTGACGGGCGCGTAGCCGAGGCCGATTCCGATGTTGGCGGGCGAGTCGAACGAGAACAGGTCGTTGATGCTGCTGCCCTGCACGGGCTGCGAAAAGCGGTGGGCGAAGAGCAACGAGAGCGTACCCTTTTTCGGGACCTCGACGGAGGGCAGGTTGATGATGATCGGGCCCTCGATCGGCCGGTAGATGGGGACGAGCGGCTCCTTCTTCTCGGGCTCCGGCGCGGGTTCAGGCGCCGTCGAGACGGACGAGACGGCCGGCACCGGTTCGGCCGGCGGCGCCGTATCCTGTGCGCCGAGCCGGGAGTTCGCGAGCAGTCCCGCCAGGACGAGCGATACCAGAACGAGTCTTCGCATGGTTCTCCCTTTGACGATGACGCAAGCCTAGGGTTTGCAGGGAGCTGGCGCTCCGAAACTCACGAACTCTTCACATTACCGCCGGGCCGTCGATCACCTCGCGCACCTTTCGCGCCAGGACGTCGGGCGTGAAGGGCTTGGAGAGGAACGCCGTTCCCGGAGCGAGGATGCCCTGCTGGCTGATGGCCGCGTCGGTGTACCCGGACATGTAGAGGACCTTCATACGCGGCCGGGTTTCGGCGAGGATGCGCGCGAGCTCGCGGCCGTTCATGCCGGGCATGATGACATCGGTCAACAGCAGATCGATCGGCGCCTCGTGGCGCCGGGAGACGGCAATCGCCTCCGCGGGACTCGCCGCCGAGAGCACCTTGTATCCCTTGAGCCCCAGCAGCTTTTCGACGAGCCGCCGCACCTCCGGTTCGTCCTCGACGAGCAGCACCGACTCGGTCCCCGCCGCCGGCGCGGTCCGGGGCGCCGGCAAGACGGGGTCCTCGAGCGGTTCCTCGCACCGCGGCAGGTAGATCTTGAACGTCGTGCCGTGGCCGGGCTCGCTGTAAACCCAGATCGAGCCCCCGCTCTGCTTCACGATGCCGTACGTGGTGGAGAGGCCGAGTCCGGTTCCCTTACCGCGCTCCTTCGTGGTGAAGAATGGTTCGAAGAGGCGGGCCTGCAGCTCCGCGTCCATGCCCACGCCGGTGTCCGAGACGGCGAGCATGACGTGGGGGCCCGGGTGGACCGTGGCGTAGAGGCCCGCGAACTTCTCGTCGAGCTCGACATTCGCGGTCTCGACCGTGAGCCGCCCGCCCCGCGGCATCGCGTCCCGTGCGTTCACGACCAGGTTCAGGATCGCCTGCTCGATCTGGCCCGGGTCCGCCTTGGAGCGCCACAGCTCCAGCTCGAGCGCGGTCGTCAGCTCCACGTCCTCGCCGATCACGCGCCGGAGCATCCGCTCCATGCCCGAGATGACGGCGTTCAAGTCGAGGACGCGCGGCTCGAGGACCTGCCGCCGGCTGAACGCGAGCAGCTGCCGCGTCAGCGCGGCCGCGCGGCTGCCGGCCTGCCGGATTTCCTCGGCGCTCTCGCGCCGGGGGTCGCCCTCGGGCAGCTGGGTCAGCAGCAATTCGCTGTAGCCCGAGATCGCCGTCAGAAGGTTGTTGAAATCGTGCGCGATGCCTCCCGCCAGCCGGCCCACGGCCTCCATCTTCTGGGACTGCAGGAGCTGTTCCTCGAGCCGGCGGCGCTCGGTCATGTCGAAGACGGTGCCGAGCAGGATCTCTTCGCCATCGCCGTCGGAGATGAGGGAGACGTTCTCCACGATCCAGATGAGGCTGCCATCCTTGCGGCGGACCTGGTTCTCGTCGTTGACGAGGCTGCCTTCGCGGCGCAGGCGTTCGAGGAACTGCTCGCGCGCCTTCCGATCCGTGTGGTACGCCGCCCCGGGGTGGCCCATCGCCTCCGCCGGCGAAGCGAATCCCATCATCTTCGCGAAAGCGCGGTTGCACTCGAGCAGGCGGCCGTCGGGGGTCGACCGGTAGACGCCCGCGAGGTTGCGCTCGAAGAGCAGGCGGTATCGCTCCTCCGACTCGCGGATCTCGGCCTCCATGCGCTTGCGGCCGGTGATGTCCCGCAGGATCACCTGCGAAGCGTTCTTGCCCTCGAACTCCAGCGCCATGACGCGAAGTTCCACGGCAAACGTCGACCCGTCGCCCCGCAACCCGAGGGCCTCGTAGAGCTCCGGGGCCGGGCGCCCGGCGACGCGGTGATGGACGATCTCCTCGACCTGTTCGCGCGAGCCGGGCGCGAAGAAGATCGTGACGGGCACTCCGATGAGCGGCTTCTTGTACCCGAACATCTCGATGCAGGCCGGGTTGGCATAGACGACGAGCCCGTCCACGGCGACGGCCACCGCCTCCTGCGTCTGCTCGAGCAGGACGCGGTAGCGCGCGTCGTGCTGAGCGATCTGGCGGTAATGCCGCGCTCGCGCCGAGCGGCTCCACGCGAGGCCGAGTCCGAGGGCGGCGGCCATGAGGCCCGCGGCGGCGACGATGACCCACAGGTTGCGGCGCCGGAGGCCGGCGAGCGCTTGCCCCCGGTCGACCTCCACCACGATGGCCCAACCGATCTCCGGGATCCGCCGCGTGGCGGCAAGAACGCGGTGCCCGCGGCCGTCGGAGTACTCACCGCCGCCGCGCGCGGCGCCGAGAGCTGCCGAGGCGAAGGTGGTCCGATCGGATGCGGGCAGGCGGAAGGAGGCCCCCGCCTCGCCCCACCACTCGGGGGAGACGACCAGGATCTGGCCGGCTTCGGGGACGACGACGAAGAGGCGCTCGAGGGTTCCCGCGTTCGACCGCGCGAAGAGATCCCCGAGCGCCCGGCGGCCGTCGACCACCATCACCACGGTTCCCGCGGCGGTTCCCGAGTCTTCGAGCACGGGCTCGGCGATCGCGAGCGTCAGGGCGTCGGAGCCCTCGGCGGCCGAGCGGACCACGACGGGGTGCCGTTGCTCGATCGCCGTGCGCGCGGGGGAGGCGAGCTCTGGCCCGATCGATCCGGCGTCGCCGGAAATGGAAAGCACGCGGCCGGCGCGATCCGTCACGCCGACGACCAAACCGGGCTCCTGTTCGGCCGCATCCTCGAGCTCGCGGTGCGCGATGGCCGTCCCCTCGACGGAAGGCTCGCGCCCCGACACGAGGTCGCGCACGCCTTCGAGCCGGCTGACCAGGTGCGCCTCGTGCCGCCACCCGTGGAGCGCGCGCTCGGCCACGGCGAGGCGGTCGTCGGCCAGGCGCGAAAGGCGCGATTGCCAGTCAGCGCGCACCGCGCGGCCTTCCTGCCGGATCGCCGCCAGGGCGAGGATCACGAGCAGGGCTGCGATCGTTACCCAGGCGGCGAGGATCCACCCGGGAATGCCGTCTTCCCGTCGTTGCAGCGGCGGCGCGGGGGCCGGAACGGGGGTCTCCGCGTCCGCCACCGTCACGCCCTCATCAGGCCTGCGCCCCAGTGCAGCCCCGCGCCGAGCGCGGTGAAGCCGACCAGGTCGCCGGCACGAATCCGTCCGGCTGCTTTCGCCTCGTGGAAGACGAGCGGCAGCGTTGCCGCGGTCGTGTTCCCGTACCGCTGGATGTTGTTCAAGACCTGCGCGTCGGAGAGTCCGAGGCTCTTCTGCACGGCCTCGTTGATGCGGAGGTTGGCCTGGTGCATCAGGAGCAGAGCGAGGCCCGAAAGGCTCTCGTCGTGGCGCTCGAGCGTTTCGCGGACGATCTCGGGCATCGCCGTGGTGGCGAGTCGGTAGACTTGGCGGCCTTCGACGATCGGGACCGTGCGGTTGTCCGAGAACATCTCGGGCGAAAAGTAGGGGAAGCTGGCGGAACCTCCCCCGGGCACGTACAGCTTGTCCCAGTGGTTGCCGTCGGTGCGCATGAGGAAACCGAGGAATCCCCTTCCGTCGTCCGCGTCGTTCGCCTCGAGGACGAAGGCGCCCGCCCCGTCGCCGAAGATGACGGCGCGGTCCCTGTGGACCGTGCCCCAGGCGCGCGCCTGCGCGGAGACCGGTCCGGGCGATTCCCCGAAGAGCACGGCCCAGTCCGCGTCGCCCCAGGGAAAAAAGGCGGCGTGGCATTCGGCTCCCACGAGCAGGATCCGCCGCGCGGCTCCCGAACGGATGAAGGCGTCGCAGATCTGCAGGCCCGACAGGAACCCGGCGCACTGCATCCGGAGGTCGAGTGCCGGGGTCCGGTCGAGGCCGAGCGCGCGGGCGAGGATCCCTCCGTTGCCCGGAAAGTAGTGGTCCGGCGTCATCGTGGCGAACACGATCATGTCGAGCTCGCGGGCCTCGACGCCGGCGTCGGCGAGGGCGCGGCGGGCGGCTTCGGCGCCGAGCGCGGAGGAGGGTTGGCCGCTGCGCGCGAAGTGCCGTTCCTCGATTCCGGTCCGCTGGCGAATCCACTCGTCGGTCGTGTCCATCACGAGCGAGAGCCGCTCGTTGGTGACGACGCCCTCGGGCACGAACATGCCCGAGCCGCGCACGACCATTCTGGGGGAGGACACGGAGGGATCTTAACGGACGGGGGCAGGAGGGCGGGTGTCTGTTCCTTACTGTAGCGGCGAGATGTCGATGTCTCCCGTCGGGAAATCGAGTGCCGCCGTCCAGCCGAAAACGTTCATCCCGGCGGCCGCATCCACGCGAATCCGACCGGAGGCCTGGTCCGGGACCCCGAGCGCGGCGAAGACCGCTCCGACGAAGCCGGGGGCGTGGGCGTCGAGCGGGATCGTCAGCTGGCCCGCTTCGGTGCCGTCGGAGCGGAATCCCGTGACGACGACATTGCCGGCCGCGCCATCGTTGTACAGCAGGAGGTAGCCGGTCCGCGTGGAGGTCTGCGGCAGTCCGATGCCGAAGGCCGACTCGCCGCCCGCAATCCCGTCGACGCCGTCGATGGCCGCGGCATAGGTCCCGTAGTCTCCGGCGGCTGTACTCGTGGCGAGCCGGACCGAGGCGGCCACCGGAACATCCGAGGTGATGACGAGTGACCCGGCGCCGGTGTCCACGCCGAAGAGAGTCGGGAGGACGTTGGCAATCGACTGGGTCTCGAGCGGCAGCAGCGTGACGTTCGCCGTCTGCGGTTGGCCGGTCGCGCCGAATGCGTAGAGAGAGATCGAAACCGCGGCGCTCCCATCGGTCGACGGGTTCGAGAGGAAGAGGTCCGAGACGATGCTCTGGTCCGTTCCGGGGATCGACGCGGCGTAGGGGATGACGGATTCGGTGGCCGCTGCGACCGGGAGCGATGGTGCGATGTCCGTCGTGCCGGAATCGTAAACCAGGACCGCGGCCTCGAGCGAGCCCTGGGTCACGGCGACCTGGATCACGTCGCCCGGCTCGGCTGCGACGCCGAATGCCGACGCGGCCGGATTGAACACGAGGGAGGCGTTCTTGAACACCTCGAAGTCTCCCGAGCCGCGCGTCGTCCCGTCCGGTGCGACGAGCGAAAGCGTCCCCTTCGCGTCGATGAGCGAGGACAGGCTGAGAATCGAGACCTCGAAATCGGAGGCCCCGGTGAAGAGCGTCGTCGTCGATCCCGTGGTCAGGCCGGTGGCAACCGAAGTCGCCGGGAGCAGGTAGCCGAAAGAGCCGCCGCCTGGGATGACCCGCGAGGTCCGGACGTTGGCGTAGAGATCGGCCGGGTTGCCGGACGTCGTACCGATGCGGACCGGTCCGTTGACGAGCGGGATGGCCACGCTTCCGAAATTGTCCGGAAACAGGGTCGTCGCGCCCGGGTTGAGCGTGAACGTGGTCCTCGGCGCAAAGGAGCCCGGCGAAAACAGGTACAACGACTGTCCGCCGATCGCGCCGGCGCCCAGGTTGGCGAGCGTGATGTTGACCTGGATCTTCGAGTCTGCCGGGCCGGCCAGGCTCGTCGCGACCGGGACGCCCTGGTCGGTCGCGCCGCCGATCGCCTGCAGGTTCAGCACCGCCAGATTGCCGTCGGTCCCGGCCCACACGCGGCCCCCGACCACCGCAATGCCATACGTGTTGGCGGATGGAAACGTCGTGGTCAGGATGCCCTGCGTGGTGTTGGGGTTGGTGACTTTGAAGTCGCCCGACGAGATCGGAGCGGGCGCGGACACGAACTCGGTGGGGATGATCCTCGTGTTGCGAACGGTCACTGCGCGCAGCGCAGGCGAGCTGCCGACCTCCAGCGTCACAGGCGTCAGCCCGAGCGCCGCGGAAGGGGGCGCGATGGTCGGGTCGAGCACCGTAACGGAAGAAGTCGCGAGGACCGACGTGATGTACAGCCGGCCCTGGAACATGTCGAAGTGGATCGGGTTGCTGATGCCCGTGTAGTTGAAGAGCGTGTCGGTCGCGGGATCGAACAGATCCACGCGATTTGCGGAGCGCTGCAGGATCCACAGCCTGCCCTTCGCGTCGAGCTCGACCTGCGCCGGGTTCAGGCGGCCGCCCGAGAGCGGATAAAACGTCCACGAGGTTTCCGTCGGGGCTCCCGGAAACCAGTGCACGATCCGGTTGTCGCCGAAGTCCGCCAGCCAGAAGGAGCCGTCCGGGGCAACCGTCATGTCCGCGTAGGCGTACGTGGCCGCCGACCGATAATTGATGACCTCGAGCGTTTCCGGGTTGAAGGACTGCATCACGGCGCCGCTCTGTGGCAGCCAGACCAACCCGTCCGGGGCCCTGTAAAATGCCGCCGGGATCGTGCCCGGGATGACCCACTCCGTGAGGTCGCCCGTCGACGTGTCGAGGCGGGCATAGGCGCAGCTGGCCCCCGGGATCTGGCTCTGCCCGCTCTCGATGAACCAGACGAGGTCGCCGTCGATCTGGAAGTCGACCGGATTGGCGCCCAGCTGTTCGTGGGTTCGAATCTGCCAGCGCTTGATGACCCCGTCCTTGAGGTAAGCGATGCTGTCCGAGGTTGCCTCCAGAAACCAGACCGAGCCGTCCGGCTGGACCTGGAGGCGGACGCCGTTGATGCGCGCCTTGTCCTGGGTCGGGAAGAGGGTGCCCTCGGGGACGGTCGTCACCGTCTGGGACGAAGCCGCCGTCGCGAAGGCGCAGAGGGCGGCCGCGAGGAGGGCAAGACGATATTTCATAAGACCGGCGCGATGATAACGCAGGCGCGCGCCTCCGCATTTCGGATCAGGGAAAGGTTGACTCCGAAGAATCCAGACCCGACCCCGGTAAACCCGCCGGGGCGCTGATCGTCCAAGCCCCATGAGCGTGAATTGGACCCGGGACGCGGCGGCGCACCTCTATCGGCGGGCGGGCTTCGGAGGGGCCCCCGCGGAGATCGACGGTCTCTACGCCCGAGGCCTCGAGGGCGCGGTTTCATACCTCCTCGATTTCGACGCGATCGACATCGCGGCCTACGAGGCGGGCCTCGCCGCCCGCAACTACAACCTCGAGCGCATCACCGGTCTTCAGCAGTGGTTCCTGGACCGCATGGCGTTCTCGCCGAGGCCCCTCGAGGAGAAGCTGACTTACTTCTGGAACCTCCACTGGACCTCCGGAATCGCGAAGGTCAAGGGCGAGACCCTCCTGCTCAAACAGAACAAGACGCAGCGGCAGTACGCGGCGGGCAAGTTCGACGACCTCGTGCTGCGGATGTCGCAGGACCCCGCCATGCTGGTCTGGCTCGACAACTTCACGAACAAGGTCGGCAAGCCGAACGAGAACTATGGCCGCGAGCTCATGGAGCTCTTCACACTTGGGATCGGCAACTACACGCAGTCGGACGTCACCGAGGTTGCGCGGGCCTTCACGGGCTGGACGGTGGCCGACTACAACCGCGCCACCGACTACAACCAGGCGAGCTTCCTCGATCGCGCTTCCGACCACGACAATGGATCGAAGACGATCCTCGGGGCCACGGGCAACTGGAACGGCTACGACGCCATCGGCATCATCGTGAACCGGATGGATGCCGCGGGCTCGGTGCCCGGCCGCTTCCTCGGCGCCAAGCTCTGGTCGTTCTTCGCGGGGACCGACGCCTCGCCGGAAGTGACCGACGCCCTGCAGCAGGTCTACTCCTCGTCGGGGCACTCGATCCGCGAGCTCGTGCGCGCGATCCTGCTGCGCGAGGAGCTCTATGCGCCCTACGCGATTAAGGCGTGGGTGCGCAGCCCGGTCGAGTTCGCCGTCGCCTCCGTGCGCATGCTCGGGGGTCAGAGCGACTTCTCGACGCCTGCCAATTCGCTGCCCGGCATGGGGCAGGTGCTCTTCAATCCCTCGGACGCGAAGGGCTGGGACTGGGGCATGTCCTGGGTGAACACAGGGTCGCTCTTCGCGCGCGCCACGCTCGCGAACACGCTCGCATCCAACCGCGGCTCGACGGGAACGCGGTTCGACCCGAACGCGGTGCTGGCCGGCCAGGACGCTTCCACCGCGGCGAAAGTCGTCGACATCCTCGCCGACCGGTTGAACGTCGCGGACGCGCCCGCCGAGGTCCGCTCGGCCTGGATCGACTACATGAATCGCAACGACGACGGATCGCTCGGCGCCTGGACCAACACGTCGGGCAACGTGGACAAGAAGGTTCGGGGCCTCGCGCACGTGATGCTCACGTGCCCGGACTTTCAGCTCGCGTGAGAAGGAGCTCAATCCGATGACGTTCAGCCGACGCGATTTTCTGCTGCGCACGACGGGCTTCGTGACGGTCTCCGCCATGGTGCCGCGCTGGGCGGTCGCCGGCGCGGCACGGTTCGAGGAGTCCGTGGCCGCCGCGAACACTGGCCGCACGCTCGTCGTGCTCGAGCTGATGGGCGGCAACGACGGACTGAACACCGTCGTGCCTTACGCCGACGCGCTGTATCCGACGCTGCGCGCGCGCATCGGGATCCCCGTCGGCTCGGTCCTCCCGCTCGACGGCGCGCTCGGCCTGAACCCGGTGATGACGGGCATGAAGTCGCTCTGGGACGCGCAGCGCGTGGCCGTCGTCTCGAACGTCGGCTACCCGAACTCGAGCCTCTCGCACTTCTCGGCCCGCGACGTCTGGCACACCGCCGATCCGCTGCTGGCAGAGCGCCGCGGCTGGCTCGGCCGCTGGGCCGACGACACGCTGGCGGGCACGGGCAACCCGCTTTCCTGCGCGGCCATCTCGCAGTCGCTGCCGAGGACCTTGCTCGCCGACAACGTGGGCGTGCCGACGTTTCTCAGCCTCGCGAGCTACCAGTACCAGACCGACGGGGCCTTTCCGGCGGACGGCCCGAACCAGGTCACCGCGTTTCTCGCGGGCAGCGGGGCCGACTACGGCTCGGGTCTGGCCGAGGCGGCGCTCGGCGCCGTCGGGTCCGACGCGATCTCGTCCTCGGCCACCCTCCAGACGGTGGGCAACGGCTACGTGGCGATGGGCGTGTACCCCGCGAGCAGCCTTGGCGCGGGCCTGCAGCTGATCGCCGAGATCATCAACGCGGATCTCGGCGCGCGGATCCTCTACATCACGGTCGGCGGCTTCGACAATCACTCCGGCGAGGACCTCGACCACGATCCGCTGCTCATCGACGTCTCCGACTCCATCAAGGCGTTTTTCGACGACCTCGACGGGCACGGCAAGTCGAGCGACGTGCTGCTCATGACGTGGTCCGAGTTCGGCCGGCGCGCCGAGGACAACGGCTCCAACGGCACCGATCACGGAACGGCCGCGCCGCACTTCGTCGTCGGCGACGCCGTGATCCCGGGCGTGCACGGGGGCCCGCCAAAGCTTTCGGACCTCGATGCCAACGGGAATCTGAAAATCGAGAACGACTTTCGCTCCTACTACGGCACGGTCCTGTCAGACTGGCTCGGAGCCGACTCCGGCGCAATCCTCGGCGCGGGCTGGCCGAACCTGGGATTCCTCGACAAGAGCTACGGGAGTCCGGCGCCCGGAGGAGTTCCGCGCGAGGGACCGATCCGCGTGGTGCGCCCGACGACGCCGATCGTGATCGAGCGCTGACGCCCGCGCCCGTTTCCGCGACCTGATAGCCTCCGCCGCGTGACTGAGGCAAGAGCAACGGCAGAAGGGACACGGGCGTTCGCGCAGCGCTCGGGCGCCGCCGACGGACACTTCCGCGACGGGATGGGGCTCTCTCTGTCCTCGATCGGCCTCGGTACCTACCTCGGCGACGACGGTGCTGCGGTCGACGCGGGCTACGAGGCCTGCATTGCGGCCGCGCTCGGCGCCGGCGTCAACGTCTTCGATTCGGCGATCAACTACCGCGGGCAGAAGAGCGAGCGCGCCGTCGGCCGGGCGCTGGCGAAGGCGTTTGCCGCGGGTCGCGCGCAGCGGGACGAGGTCTTCGTCTCGACGAAGGGCGGCTACTTCCCGCACGATGCGGACGATCCGCGTCCGATGCGGCGCTACGTCGAGGAGTCGTTCCTGGACTCCGGGCTCGCGCCGAAGGACGAGATTGCGCAGCAATGCCACTGCATCGCGCCCGCATACCTCCGGGACCAGATCGCGCGCAGTCTCGAAAACCTCGGCCTGAAATCGATCGACCTCTACTACCTCCACAACGTCGAGACGCAGCTCGGGGCCGTGGATCGGGAGACGTTTCGGGAGCGCATGAAACGGGCGATCGAGACCCTGGAGGCAGAGGCCGGAGCCGGCCGGATCGCCGCGTGGGGACTGGCGACCTGGGACGGCCTGCGGGTTCCGCCCGAGCACCCGGATCACCTGTCGTTGACGGAAGTGCTCGGGATGGCCAAAGAGGTTGCCGGCGGCGGGCATCATTTCCGGGGCGTGCAGCTGCCTTCCAACCTGCAGATGGCGCAGGGCATGGTCTATCGCTCGCAGGAAACGGGGCAGGGTCGGCAGCCCGCCATGCCGGCTGCCCGGGCTCTGGGCCTTGCGGCCTTCGGCTCGGCTTCAATCCTGCAGGGCCGTCTGGCCGCGGTCGAGCTGCCCGAGGAGATTGCCGAGGCCTTTCCCGGCCTGCGGACTTCCGGTCAGCAAGCCCTGCAGTTCGCCCGGTCGGCGCCGGGGGTCACGACCGCCCTGGTCGGGGTGTCCAGCCCCGAACACGCGGCCGAGGACTTCGCCCTGGCGAAAATCGCCCCGCTGTCGCCCGATCGCATCCTTGGACTCTTTACCTAACAGCTTGCGGCCCTTGGGCTTGCGGCAGGCTTCGGAAGGTCATTTTTCTGCTTGATCGCTTTTCTAGTTCTTTCGTCGTAGAATGGCGTTGTTCCCGCCCGGACCCAGAGTCAGCGCGGCGGGTGTTTGGGAGTCCATGTCCGAAGATCCCTTGACCCCGGAAAGTCTTGCGTCCGTCTCCGTTACCTCGGAGACCTCCTCGCACCCGGAAGGCCCGATGTCCGATGATGGACAGCAGCGGCCCGGTCCTGGCCGCCGTCGCCGTCGCCGCCGTCGCCGCGGGGGCCGCGGCGGGCAGCCCGGTGGCGGAGGAGGCAACGGGGGCGGCGACGCCCAGTTCCAGAGACCTGAAGAGGTCTCGGCGACGTCGACCGGCCCCGAGCGGCCGGTCGAGGGTGTTCTGTTCCTTCCGCCAAAGGAGAGCGCCCCGGGCGTTCTCGTCTCCTCGAAAGCAAACTACCTTCCGTCCCCGAAGGATCCGCTGGTCCCGCGCGACCTGATCAACCGGGAGGGCCTCGAGGCCGGAGCCTTCGTGTCCGGGATCGCCGTCGATGGCAACCGCCCGGTCGTGCGCCGGATCGAGCTGGTCGAAGGCCTCGAGCCGGGCGCCTTCCGCCAGCGTTCCGCGTTCAACGAGCTCATCTCGATCGACCCGAACCTGCGCATGAAGCTCGAGACCGAGCCCGACGAGATGTGCGGCCGTGTCGTGGACCTGCTCGCGCCCATCGGCCGCGGCCAGCGCTGTCTGATCGTCGCGCCCCCGAAGGCCGGCAAGACGACGTTGTTGAAGCGCATGGCCCACGCCGTCGAGGTCAACGAGCCCGATGTGCACGTGATCGTGCTCCTGATCGACGAGCGCCCGGAGGAGATCACCGACTTTCGCCGCAGCGTGACGCGCGGCGAGGTGATCGCCTCTTCCGCCGATCTCTCGGCCGAGAATCACATCGCGGCGGCCGAGATCGTGGCGGAGCGCGCGCGCCGGCTCATCGAGTGCGGCAAGCACGTGATGATCTTCCTCGACTCCATCACCCGGATGGCGCGCGCGTACAACCACATGCAGAAGGGCGGCGGCAAGATCATGTCGGGCGGCATCGACGCCCGCACGATGGAAAAGCCGCGCCGCTTCTTCGGCGCCGCGCGCAACGCCGAGGGCGGCGGCTCGCTGACGATC
>JANMBR010000008.1:0-23822 GCA_031360505.1 Acidobacteriota bacterium | reverse complement strand
GGGGACACCCGCCTCCGCTTGTCTGTATCACCCTTTTGGGCCGTTGGGGCGGGGCTTGCCCCGCCCGCCTCTGCGGCACCGTAACTTTGCGGGCGGCCGCAAGGCCCGCCCCTACGGCCCGGACGGAAGCGGCGCCCTGGTGACGATGCGGGCCGCCAGGACCGCGCCGACCGCAGTTACGATCAGCGGGTCCCACCAGAGGCCGAACCCCTTGTCGATTCGCCAGAAGAGCTCCGGGAACATTCCGATCGACACCACCGCGAGGACGAGGAGCCACCCGAACCGGCGTGTCCGCTCGTCGGCGAGGCATGCGACCGCACTGACGGCGAAGATGGGCGCGACGATGGCATAGCTATTCTTCTCCGTCATCGGATTGAAGAGCATCAGGTAGATCGTCGAGAGCAGCACCAGCGTCGCCGCCTTCCAGGGCTCCCGCGTGCGGGCGGCGGCGACGAGCCAGAGCCCGAGCGTGGCAATCGCCGCAACGACGCGCAAGAGCAGCGCGGCCACGCCGTTCGGCGCAAGGCCAGCCGTGCGCAGCAGCGCGGTCAGGTCCGCGAAGCGATGCTCGACCGTGCCCGACCACCCCGCGAGGTGCTCGCCGGCCGCCCGGTACTGCGCCAGCGCGTATTCCGGTCGCGCGAATGCGAACGGGAGCGCCACGAGGACCGCGAGGCCGATGGCGAGCGGCCGGATCAACGGGCGGTAGACCCAGGGCGCCAGCAGGATCAGCACGAGACCGAGCGGCTTGACGACCACCAGCGCCACGAGGCACACGGCGGCCGATTTCCAGCTCGACTCCGCGAGGAAGCACGCGAGCAGCAGGCAGAGGCCGCCGAAGGCGAGGTTGGTCTGACCGTTTCGTACGGCCCCAAGGCACGGAGCGAGGGCGAGCAGGCACGCATAGAAAAAGCCGCGGCCGGTGTCGGCCGGCAGGACGAGGCCCACGAGCGAGGCGATCCCCCACAAGACCAGCGCCACCGAGATCGCCCGCCACAGGATGTCCCCGACCGGAACGGGAAGAGCGTGGAACGGCGCGAAGAGCAGCGCGAATTGCGGAAGGTAATGGTACCCGCGCACGTCGGCGTAGAGCTCGCCGCCCGCCCACCAGCGCTCGGCCGCCAGGTGAAAGACCGGCGTCACCGACCGCTTGACCGGGTCGACCGCCACCATCACGCAGACGCCGACGAGCGGCAGGACCCAAAGAAAGAAGCCGAAGAAGCGGAACCGGCGGCCCGGCGCGGTCGCTGCAAATGTCATTCGGCTGGCTTGGAGTCTACGTGATTGGCCGGGACGAACTCATCGCACGACCAGACCGGCTGCGGCGGATACCGCTTCAGGATCGGACAGTGGATGAAGACGGACCGCTCCGTCCGGATGTACCGCGGGGGCGCCGCACAGCCGTGGCAGAGGCTTTCGGGAAACGGGCGGTCACCCTGTTGCTCCGACTCCGGATCGCGATCGTCCTCCACCACCCCCGAATCCTAGCCCGACGCGGCCTGCGCCTTCTTGCGGGCAGGAACCCGTGTTACCAGACCCGAACCCGGGCCTCCGGCGCGAGGTACAGCGTCTGCTCGGGCTGCACACCGAAAGCGGTGTACCAGGCATCGAGGTTGCGGGCGGTGGCAGCCCGGAACTGTCCGGGAGCATGTCCGTCGGTCATCAACTGGCTTCGCACCGCCTCGGGCCGTTCCTTGCTGCGCCAGGCCTGCGAGAAGCCGATGAAGAAGCGCTGGTCGCCCGTGAACCCGTCGAGGTCCTGTGTCCTGCCGTACGCGCTGCGGTAGCCGTCGTAGGCCGCGGCGACCCCGGCGACATCGGCGATATTCTCGGAAAGCGTGAGCTTGCCGTTGACGTGCAGGCCCGGCAGCGGCTCGTAGGCGTCGTACTGCGCGACGAGCTTCGCGGCCACGGCCTGGAAGTGCGCGAGGTCCTCCGGCGTCCACCAGTTGGCCAGGCGACCGTCGGCGTCGAACTGGGCGCCCTGGTCGTCGAAGCTGTGGCTGATCTCGTGCCCGATGACCGAGCCGATCGCGCCGTAGTTGCGGACCGGATCGCCGTCGGCGTCGAAGAACGGCGGATTGAGAATGGCAGCCGGAAAGTTCAGGGCATTCTGCAGCGGGAGGTTCACGGCGTTGACGGTTTGCGGCGTCATCGACCACTCCTGCTTGTCCACGGGTTTGCCGAGCTTGCCCAGGCTCCACCGGTAGTCGAAGAGCTCCGAGCGCTGCTCGTTGCCGAGAGCGTCGGCCGGATCGACCTGGAGGCCCGAATAGTCCCGCCAGCGATCCGGATAGCCGATGCCGACGTAGAGGCTCGCAACCTTGGCCCGCGCCTTCTGGCGCGTCGCCGGCGACATCCACTCCAGGGCGTCGATGCGCTTGCCGAATGCCGCGACGATTGTTTGGACCATGGCCTCTGCCTGCGCCTTTGCCGAGGCCGGGAAATACCGCTCGACGTACAGCCTGCCCACGGCGTCGCCGAGGGCGTTGCTCGTGGCCCCGACGGCGCGCTTCCACCGGTCGCGCTGCTTCTCGGCGCCGGAGAGCGCCGTGCCATAAAACCGAAAGGACTCCTGCGCGAAGGCCTTCGGAAGCAGATGTGACGCGCGGTTGATCGCGTGGAAGGCGAGGTAGTCCTTCCAGACGTCGAGCGGCTCACTGGCCGCCAGCGCCGCGATGCCGGAGGTGCCCGAGGGGTGCCAGACCCTGAGCATCGGCTGGCCGGAAAGGCCCGCGGCCTCGAAGTACGCTCCCCAGTCGAGCCCGGGAGCCCGCACGGGAAAGTCCTGGAGGCGCCACGGATTGTTGGCCTTGAGGACGTCCGCCGAATCGGTCCGGCTGACGTGGACGTCCGCGATCTTGCGCTCCAATTCGTAAATCCGCGCGCCCCGCGCCGGCGCGTCCGCCAGGCCCGCGAGCTTCAACACGGCGACGATATGCGCCCGATACTTCGACTGGAGCTCCACGGCCCTCTCGTCCGTGTTCCGGTAATTGTCGCGGTCGGGCATGCCGAGCCCGCCCTGCATCAGGTAGCCGACATTGCGACTCGGATCGGCGAAATCCGGCGCCGCCCAGAGACCGAACGGGCGGTCCGTGTGAAAGTTCGTGTTGTTGAGCGCGTCGACGTCCGCGCGCAGCCCGCTGCCGAGCACGCGGGCGAGCGCAACCCGATCCTGGATCTTCGAAATCACGTCGAGCTCGGGCTTCAAGGGCGCCAGGCCTCGCTCCTCGATGGCCTGCTCGTTCATGTAGGCGTCGTAATAAGCGCCGACCATCGCCGATGCCGAGCCCGCCGCGGCGTTCGACTTTCCGGCCGCCTTGACCAGATCGGCCGTCCGCCGGGTGACCTCTTCCTCGATGACCGTGAATGAGCCGTAGACCGCGCGATCGGGAGGAATCACCGTCGCCTTCATCCAGCCGCCGTTGGCATAACCGTAGAAATCGTCCCCGGGGCGAATCGCCCGGTCCATGCCGACGACGTCGACGACAGGGGCCTTCCCTTGCTCCCCCGCCTGAGCCCGAGAGCTGGCGCCGACAACGAGCAGCAGCGAAGCGAGAGCGACCCTCAGTGAATTGCGCAAGGGTTCCTCCAAGTCTTCAGTTGGGGTTCGAGCCCGCAGAGCCGCTTCAGGTCAAACCCTAAGCGCCCGAAGCGCCCGCGACGGGAGCAGGAAGAGCGCCCGCACGAGCTCGAGGATGCCGTCCATGGCCATCCTCAGAACGCGAAACGGCAACAGCAGGAGCCAGATCACCGGGAAGAGCACGAGCGCGGCCAGCGCCACCGGCCAGCAGAGGGCGAGGAGAACCAGCCACAGGAGGACCTTGACCATAGCCAATCATACGAACAAACGGCGAGGAGGTTTGAAGGCCCCGGCCCGTCCGTAGCGGCTCGGCGAGGGCAGGCAGGAGGGAAATGGACGGCGCGGCGCGGCCCATCGGAGGCCGCACCGCCCGTGTTCGCCAGGCTACGGGGTGAGCGCAATCCGCTTGACGAGTCCGGTGAAGGTTTCCGTCACGACGAGCTCGTTGCGAGTGGGCTCGTACGCCAGGCCGGTGCCGCCGATGATCCCGCCGGCCAGGACGGTCGGCGTTGCCGTCGGCGATTCGTAACGCAGAATCTGGCCCGGCGCGCCTCCCAGCAGATTGGTCGAGACCTCGAGGACGTAGATCGCGCCGTCGACTTCGAGCACGTTGGTCGCGCTCGTCAGACCCTCGATCCAGGGCGTCGCGACCCCCGTTGCGGGATCCACGCTCCAGACCTTGGAGGTCCCGGGCGCAAACGGAAAGCCGCCGAGGGTCGTCACGAGCAGAGTCCCGTCGGCCCGCACGACGACGCTCGTCGGGACCGCGTCGGTGACCGGCCCTCCGAGCGAGGGGAAGAGCGGGTTCGCCTGGGCGGGAAACCGCGTGACGACGCGCGCTCGCCCAGTCGAAGCGGCGACCTCCGTGATCGTGTTCATGCCCGCATCCACGACGTAAACGACGGTCCGCTCCCGCAGCTTCTGGCCGAGCTCCGAGTTCGGATTGAGATGGCCGAGGAAGTTCGCGGTCTCGAGGGTGCCCGTGAAGCCGAGCTCCGTGAGGTTGTCCGCGGTGAGGCTGCCGACCACCACTGCCGCAAACGGGTTCGCCTGGCGCACGCGCAGCCGCGCGTCGGGAATGAAGTCGCGAAAGTCCACGAGCAGGGACAGGGAGACCGATTCGCCGCTGCCGTTTTCGAGAGTGAGCGTGTTCCCGTCGGCCAACGCATCGATGTTCTCGGCACTCAGCGCGAATCCTTCGCGGATCCCGTCCGGCACAGGGTTGAACTCGGCCGCGATCACCGAGCTGAAGATCGGCGACGACAGGCCGTTCGGGTTGGGGACCTGCTGGGGAGTCGACGACGCGCCCTTGACGTCGCCCTCGCCAATGACGATGTAGATCGTCCCGTGCGCGTCGGCCACGGCCGTCGGGCCGATCGCCGTGCCCTCCGGCGTCATCCCGGACGGAAGCCCGGACAGCAGGTTGAACCGTTCGCCCCAGATCGAGACGAGGCCGACCCTGCCGTCATTGACTCCAGTTCCCGACTCGGCCAACTCGAAATTACCGCCCGGGGTGCGTGTGATCTTAACGGGGGTCTTCGTGCCGCTGGCCAGGACCGACTGTGCCAGGAGCCCCGCGGCGGTGCAGGCCAGAACGGCCAGACTCAGGATCGTTGTCCGAAAACGCATGACGCCCTCCTTTGGTAAAGGTGGATGAGACATGCGCGATCCTGTCCGACCGCCGGGCCGAAGTCCTTAGCGGAAGCTCAGAAGTTTCTCAGGAGCCCTAGCCAGCCGCCTCCGCCAGGCTGCCGGCGCCGCTCTCCGTCTCCGCCTCCCGCTCGTCCGATTTGTGGGTCTTCGCCACGAGCACGTAGATCGACGGCACGACGAAGAGCGTGAAGGCCGTACCGATGATCATGCCCGTCACCAGCATGATGCCGATGCTGTTGCGGGCTCCGGCCCCCGGCCCCCGCGCGAAGACGAGCGGCAAGTGGCCCATCACCGTGGCGGCGGTCGTCATGAGGACGGGCCGCAGCCGCGTGGACGCCGCCTCGATGACGGCGTGCGTCTTGTCCTTGCCCTGTTCCTGCATCTGGTTGGCGAACTCGACGATCAGGATGCCGTTCTTCGCGATGAGGCCCACGAGCGTAATCAGGCCGACCTGGCTGTAGATGTTGAGCGTCGTGAAGCCCAGGAACGAGAACATCAGCGACCCGGCCAGCGCCAGCGGCACCGACCCGGCGAGGATGATGAACGGATCCCGGAAGCTCTCGAACTGGGCCGCGAGCACGAGGTAGATCAGGATCGCCGAGAGCAGGAACGTCCCGAGGAACTTCCCGCCCTCCGTGCGCACCTGCCGCGACTCGCCCGCGTAGTCGATGATGAAGCCCTGCGGGAGGATCTTCTTCGCCTCCGTCTCGAGGTACGTCAGCGCCGTCACCAGCGAAACGCCCGGCGGTATGACTCCCTGGATGTGCACGGCGTTCAGCTGCTGGAAGCGCTTCAACTCCCGCGGCTCGGTCGTCGTCTTCAAGCTGGCGAAAGTCGAGAGCGGGACGAGCTTGTCGTTCGAGCCGCGGACGTAGATCTGCGCCAGCTGGTCGGCGGTGAGCCGCTCCGCGCGCTTGACCTGCGGAATGACCTTGTAGCTGCGTCCCTGGATGCTGAAACGGTTGACGTAGTTGCCCCCGAGGAGAGTCGAGAGATCCTTGCCGGCCTGCGCCAGGTCGACGCCCTGGGACCGCAGCTTGTCGCGGTCGAAGACGACCTCGGCCTGCGGCTGGTCGAACTTGAGGTCCGAGTCGGCGTACATGAACATGCCACTCGCATAGGCCTTGCCGACGAGCTGATTGGCGAATTCGGCGAGCTGCCGCGGCTCCGCTGTCGAGGAGATGACGAAGTCCACGGGAAAGCTCCCGCCGCCCGGAAGCGCCGGCGGAACGAGGGCAATGACGCGCACCCCGGGGATCTTCGAGAGGGCGCCGGAGACCTCCACCTGGAGCGCCTGGGTGGTCTTCTTGCGTTCGTCCCAGGGCTTCGTGATCATTCCGGAAAATCCGCCGTTGGGAGAAGTGATCTGAAAGGTAGTTTCGGTTTCCGGGAAGGCGGCAAATACGTCCTGGATCTGCTTCGTGAAGAGCTGCGTCTGGTCCAGCGTCGCGTTGGGCGCGGCCTGGACGATCGCGAACACGATGCTCTGGTCTTCGATCGGCGCGAGCTCCTTCTGCGAGAACATGTAGAACGGAAAGATCAGCGCCGTGACGATCGCCCACAGAACGTAGACGACCGGCCGATACTGGAGCGTTCCCGTCAGCATCCGCGTGTAGGTGCGGCGGACCGAATCGAATCGGCGGTTGACGACCCCCGCGAACCCTTTCTCGGCGTCGCCGGCGCGGAGAAGGCGCGATCCCATCATCGGCGACAGCGTCAGGGCCACGACGCCCGAGATGATGACGGCTCCGGCGAGCGTGAAGGCGAACTCCCGGAAGAGCGAGCCCGTCAGGCCGCCCTGGAATCCGATCGGGGCATACACGGCGGCGAGCGTGATCGTCATGGCGATGATCGGGCCGCGCAGCTCGCGCGCGGCGTGCAGCGCCGCCTCGAAGGGCTTCTGGCCGAGCCGGAGGTGGCGTTCGACGTTTTCGACCATGACGATCGCGTCGTCCACGACGAGTCCGACCGAGAGGACGATCGCGAGCAGCGTCAGGAGGTTGATCGTGAACCCCGCGACGAGCATCAGGAACACCGCGCCAACGAGCGAGACGGGAATCGCGATGATCGGGATGAGGACCGAGCGGAAGGATCCGAGGAACAGGAAGATCACGATCACGACGATCACCAGCGTCTCGGTCAGCGTCTTCAGGACCTCGTTGATCGCCTCCTGGATGTAAAGTGTCGAGTCGTACGGGATGCCGGAAGTCATGCCGGCCGGCAGCTGCGGCTGAATCTCCTTGAGCTCGGTTCGCACGCGCTTGATGACGTCGAGCGAGTTGGCCGTCGGCAGCACCCAGATGCCCATGAAAGTGGCGGCCTCACCGTTGAACCGGACGTCCTGGTCGTAGGTCTCCGCGCCGAGCACCACGTCGGCAATCTCCGAGAGGCGGACGACGTTGCCCTTCTCTTCCTTCACCACAAGCTGCTTGAAGTCGTCGGCCGTCTGGAGGCTGGTGTTGGCGACCAGGTTGACCGACACCATCGAGCCCTTCGTCGCCCCGAGCGCCGACAGATAGTTGTTGGCCGCCAGCAGGTCCCACACCTGGGACGGGGAGATTCCGAGCGCCGCCATCTTCTCGGGCCGCAGCCAGATCCGCATCGCGAAGACGCGCGCGCCCAGGATGTCGGCCTTCTGCACGCCCGAGACGGCGGACAGTTTCGGCTGCACGACGCGGGTCAGGTAGTCGGTGATCTGGTTCTGGTCCAGCTCCTTCGAGGCAAAGCCGATGTACATCGACGCGAACTCGGTGTCTGCCGTCTGGAGATCGATGATGGGCGCCTGGGCCTCGGGAGGCAGGTCGTTGCGGACCTGCGCCACCTTCGCCTGGATCTGCGTGAGCGCCGCGTTGGAGTCGTAGTTGAGATTGAGGTGCACCCGGATGGTGCTGATGCCCTGGGCGCTGGACGACTCCATGTAGTCGATCCCGTCCGCGCTCGCGATCACGCGCTCGAGCGGCGTCGTCAGGAACCCGCGGACGAGGTCGGCGTTGGCGCCGACGTATACCGTCGACACCTGGATCACGGCTGTGTCGCTGCGCGGGTACTCCCGCACGGAGAGGGACCGGATCGACTGGACTCCTGCGATCAGAATGACCAGGTTGACGACGATCGCGAGGACCGGCCGACGGACGAAAAGGTCGGTGAACGATTTCACGCTAACTGTCCTCCGGCTTCGGCGCCGGGTTGTTGCCGGGCTGGACGGTGTTGTTGACCTTGACCGCGGCGCCGTTGCGGAGCTTGAAGACCCCGGACGTGACCACGGTCTCACCGTCCTTGATTCCGGAAAGCACCGCGACCTGGTCACCGCGTGAGCCCCCGAGCTTGACGAACTGCTGACGAACGCCGAGGTAGCTCTTGCCCTTCGGGTCCGTCACCTGCTCCACGACGAAGACCGAATCGCCATAGGGGGCGTATGCGATTGACGACCCGGGCACCGTCACGGCCGCGTCGGCGGAGCCCATCCCGACGTTGGTCTTGACGAACATCCCCGGGCGCAGCTTCCCGTCGGCGTTGGGAAGCGTCGCCTGCACCTGGACGTTGCGGGTGGATTCATTCACGACCGAGTCGACCGCGGTGATCTTCCCGTCCGACGCGATCCCGACCGCGCCCTCCGCGGTGACGTGGATCGGGAAGCCCACCTTCAACTGCGCCACCTGCTGCTGCGGCACGGCGAAGTTCACGTACACCGGCCGGATCGACTGGAGCGGCACGACCGGCGCCCCTGCGTCGAGGTACTGGCCGAGGTTGACCTGGCGGATGCCGAGGACTCCCGCGAAGGGGGCCCGAATCGTCTTGCGCTGGATGGTCGCGCGGATCTCGCCGATCTTCGCCTCGGCCTGTTTGGACTCGGCTTCGATGCGGTCGAGGTCCGCCCGCGAGGAGATGCCCTGCTCGACCAGGCCCCTGGCTCGCTTCAGGTTCAGGCTGGACAGCTCACGTTGGGCCTCGGCCGCGGCCAGCTGCGCCTCCTCCTGCTTCGTGTCCAGCTTCACGAGAACGGCGCCTGCAAGAACCGCCTGTCCCGACTCGAACGAGATTCTTTCCACGATGCCGGGCAGGTCCGCGCTGACCGTCACGCCCTGCACCGCGGTCACGGACCCGATGGCGTTCCACGTGGTCGGCCATGCTTCCTGCTTCGCGACGACCGTCGTCACGGCCTCCGGCGGCATCTGGAACGCCGCCTGCTGTTTCATGCCGGCCTGGATCTGCCGCGCCTTGACGGCCGCGATCGCGGCGATGAAAACGCCCGCGGCGACCAGCATCAGGACCATCCGCTTTTTCATCTGCGAGACCTCCGTTGCCTCCGCGCGCCGCCTTGCCCCATCCGCACCCCTCGCAGCCATCGCCGGGAACGGGATTGGGGAAGCTGACGCTCGGGGGTCCTAGCCTATCAATCGTCGCTGCCCATCCGGGGTGTCCAGGGCCCACGAGCCCCAGCCCATCCTTGATCTACGCAGAAAAACCAGATGGGATTCAGGGGATTTTCGAGGTTCGTGTCTTTCCCAGCACGCCAACGCGCGCCGTCAGCCGCGCGTCGCCGATTCTGTCGGCCACAGCGCCAAACGACGCGGTCGAGCCGCGCCAGCGTAGCGCCTCGACGTCCTCGAAAAGCGGCGCGTCGGTTCTCAGTGTCGCGATCCTCTTGAAGAGAAGCGCCTCCTCGCGATGGTCCCCGAGGACTTCGGGCGGGAAGTCCTCGAGCCGGCCGTGGCGCGCGATCAGTCGGGCCGCCGTCTTCGGTCCATAGCCCCGGAGTCCCGGATATCCGTCCGCGCCGTCACCCACGAGGGCGAGGTAGTCCGGAATGTGTTCGGGCGCCACGCCGAACTTCTCGCGGACACCGTCCGCGTCGCGAATCTTGCCGCTCTTGCGATCCACCTGCACGACCCGATCCGAGACCACGCACTGGGAGAGATCCTTGTCCGGCGTCCAGATGCACACCTTCTCGACGCGGGGGTCCTGCGCCGCGATGTGGGCGGCCGAGGCGAGCGCGTCGTCCGCCTCCAGCTCGACCATCGGCCAGACGGCGACGCCCATGGCCGCGAGAGCTTCCTCCAGCGGATGGAACTGCGCCCACAGCGCCGGGTCCATGCCTTCACCGGTCTTGTAGCCTGGCCACAGATCGTTGCGAAACGACTCGATGACGTGGTCCGTCGCGACCCCGACATGGATCGCCTCCTCTTCGAGCATCTCCGCCACGGTATTGAGAACGCCCGCCACCGCGCCGAGCGGCGGATCGAAGCCGCGTCCGCGACGGATGCCGTAGAACTGCCGGAAAAGCTCGTAGGTGCCATCGACGAGATGGACGATCACTGAGGGATGTATTCCTTTCGGGGCCGGTCGCTCAGGCGGGCACGTCCAGCCCCGCCTTGCGGAGGCCGTCCATCACGCGCTCCACGTACTCGGGATCCCACCACTTTTCAAACTCCATGCGTGCCGTGGCGCCGAAGTCCGGCCGGAGTCTGAGCAGATCCCGTAGTGCTTTTCCGGCCGCACCCCGTTCACCGAGTTGGCCGTAAGCGGCCGCCAGTGCCGCCTGAGCGCCCCAGTGGCCCGGCAAATTGACCTTGAGCGCGAAATTGAGCGCACCGCGGTAGTCGCCCTGGCGGTACGAGTCGTAGAAGTCGGCATACCAGTACCATCCGGGATGATTGGGATTGAGTTGCTTTGCCCGCCCCGCCAGCGCCAGGCCACGCTCCCAGTCGCCCGCATAGGTCAGCAACTCTCCGAGAAAGGCGATGGAGTTGCCGTCGCAGGGGTTGAGCGCGACGGCCCGCTCGGCTGCGTTGCGGAAGCCCTGGATTTCCCTTTGAGTGAAGAGCGCCTGTGCGAGTCCGAAATGGGCCAGATGGCTGGATGGCGCAGCCTCGACGGCGCGCCTCGCGGCGGTCACCCCTCGCGCCAGGGAATCCTCTTGAAGCTTGAATCCTTGCACGTAGTCCTGGACGCACAATAACGCCAACATCGCCCAGGCATCGGCGTGAGCCGGCGCCTTCTGCACCGCCAATTCCAGGCCAGACCGCGCAGCGGCAAGCTCTTCAGGGGTGACCCGCTCGAAATAACCGAAGCTGCGCAGCACGGCCTCGTAGGGGCTCAACTGGTCGGGAGTGCGGCCGCGCACGGCCTCACTCATGCTCCGGGGCAGGACCCCGTTCATGTCGGCAACCGTCGAAACGATCCTCGGAACCAACTCGTCCTGCAGCTCAAACACGGCTTCCGAGTTAAAGCTCCGCTCATAGTTCTCAGCCCAGAGATGAGCGCCGGAGACCGCGTCCACCAGCTGCACCGCGAGGCGCAGCCTTGCCCCCGCCTGCCGCAAATTGCCTTCCATCACGTAGCGAGCGCCAAGCTCCTTGCCAACAGAACGGACGTCGACCGACTCGTGGGCGTAGCGCGAGGTCGAACTGCGAGCGATAACCCTCAAGTAGGAGAAGCGGGACAGGCCGGTCACGATCTCCTCGGTCAGCCCTTCGGCCAGGGCCGTGAGAGCGGCGTCGGCGCCGCTGTATTTGAACGGCAGCACGGCGACCCAGAAACCCTCCTCGGCGCGAACCGCGCCCGATGCATCTTGCGCAGATGAACGGGCAGGGTCGAGCGCATGCGCTGCGCTTGCCTTCTCAGGCGACACCTCCAGCCCCGCCTTGCGCAGGCCTTCGATCATGTGCTCAACCAGCTCAGAGTCATACCATTTGGCATATTCCCGGCGCGCCGCTGTGGCGAAGTCGGGACGGAGGGCGAGCAATTCTCGTAGCTCTTTCTCCGCGGCTTCGCGCTGGCCGAGCTGGCCGAGCGCCGCAGCCCGCGCGGCATGGGCGTAGAAGTAATTGGGCATGTTGATGCGAACCGCGCATTCCAGCGCCTCCGCGTACTTGCCCTGGCCATAGGCAGCGGTGAACGCGGCGAAGCGGAACAAGGCCGAATGGTTGGGATTGAGCTGCATGGCGGCTTCCGCCATCTGACAACCCCGCTGCAACTCGCCGGCGTGGCTGATGAGCACGCCGAGGATGCCCATGACCGATCCATCCATGGGATTGAGCGCCAGGGCCTTTTCGGCTGCCGCCCGGAAGGAAGCCGTCTCCTTGCGGAGGAAGTAGACGAAGGCGAGCGCGTAGTGGCCGAGCGCCTGCGTTGCGGCCAGATGCACGGCGCGTTGTGCCGCGGCCAGCGCGCGGTCGAGAGGATTGGGCTCGGGGTTGAAGCCGTCTGCGAACTCGACGGCATACATGAGGGACAGCATTGCCCAGCAGTCGGCGTAGTCCGGAGCCTCGCGCGCGGCGCGCTCCAGAGTCCGTCTGACGACGGCGTGCTCCTCGGGAGTCACGCGCTCGAAATAGCTCAGTGCGCGGAGCACGGCCTCGTGCGGGGTCAAGGCGTCTTCACTCTTGCTGCGCAGCGCTTCGCTCATCCTGCGGGTCAGGATGCCGTTCTGATCCGCCACCGTCGAGACGATGCGGGGGACCAGATCATCCTGCAGCGCGAAGATGCCATCGGCGCTAAAGGTCCGTTCGTAGTTTTCGGCCCAGTGATGAGCACCCGAGACGACGTCGACGAGCTGCACGGAGAGCCGCAGCCGGGTTCCTGCCTGGCGCAGGCTCCCTTCCATCACGTAGTGCGCGCCGAGCTCCTTGCCCCCTGATGTGGCGTCCGCCGTCGCTCGACGCGTGATCACCCGGAGGTAGGAGAAGCGGGACAAGCCTGTGGCGATCTCCTCGGACAGCCCCTCGGCCAGGGCCGTCAAGGACGCGTCCTCGCCGCTGGACTTGAACGGAAGCACGGCGACCCAGAATCCCTCGCGGGCGCGACTGGCGCCGGAGGCGGTGCCCGACGTCGCCGGATCCGGCGTGGCCGCGACCTTTTCGCCGCCCCGCGCCACGTCGGCCTCCGGAACCGCCAGCCCCGCCTTGCGCAAACCTTCGAGAAGAGGGACCAGGAGGCCGCTCGCGAAATGCCAGGGAGCAATCTTCGACCGCGCGTTCGCCGCAAAGTCGGGGTCGAGCGACAACAGATCGCGGACCGCGCCCGCGGCTTCGGCCCGTCGGCCGAGGTGTCCGCAGGCGGAGGCCATCACGAGATAGGGCCAGAAGGCGCCGGGCACATCCACCCTGTTCGCCCGCTCGAGAGCCTGCTCGTACTCGCCCTTGTGGAAGTGCTCCCACAGCGGAGCGAAGTGCATCCAGCCTGCGTGGTTGGGGTTCAACTCCATCGCCCGGCGCACGATCCCCGCGCCTCGCGGGAACTCGCCGGTGTGCACGATCAGCAGCCCCATCATTCCGAGCGCGCCGGCGTTGAGCGGATTCAAGGCCATCGCGCGCTCGGCCGCGGGGGCAAACGCGGCGAGGTCCTGCCGGAAGAAGTGCGTCCTCGCCAGCGCGATGAGCGCAAACTGGTTCGCCCGATCGAGCTCCACGGCGCGGCGGGCCGCAGCCAGGGCCCGATCGAGAGCGGTCGCGTCGTCGCTGAAGCCAAACGCGTATTCGTCGGCGTAGATCCCCGCGAGGCAGGCACACACGTCCGACTGCCGGTCGTCCCGCTCGACCGCTCGCTCCAGCCTGGTCCTGAGCGCCGCGTGGGTGGCGGGCGTGAACTGCGCGTCGTAGGCGAAATACTGGAACTGCCACTCCACGGGCGTGAGGTGTGCGTCGTCCTTCTGACGGCTCGCGGAACTCATCGCATGCACGAGCACCCCGTAGCTGTCGGCCACCGTGGCGACGATGCGGGCGGCGAGATCGTCCTGCACCTCAAAAGTGCTCGACGTCTGGAGGTCCCGGTTGTACGTCTCGGCCCAGAGTTTCGCCCCGCTCTCCGTGTCGACGAGCTGGGCGCTCACGCGAATGGCGGAGCCTCCCTTGCGAAGACTTCCTTCCAGCACGTAACGCGCGCCGAGTTTGGCGCCGAGGGTCCGCTCGTCGCCGGCCTCTGCCTTCACGCGGGCCGCCGACGCGCTCGAAACGACCGACAGATACCGAAACCGGGAAAGGCCGGTCACGATCTCCTCGGAGAGCCCGTCGGCCAAAGCCGCGAGGTCAACGTCGTCGCCGACATGCTTGAAGGGCAGGACGGCCACCCACATCCCCTTGCCGGCGCGCTCGGCTCCCGAGTCGACGGGGGCCGGAGGGCGTGAGACGGGGGTCGTCGCCGTGCGGATGGGAGTCGCCCCGGTCGGCACGCCGCGCAGTCCGTAGCGCAACTCCTGCGCGGACGGGAATCGCTCCGCCACACTCTTCTCGAGGCAGCGCCCGATCACGCGTCCGAGCTCCGACGGCAGGTCGGCGCGCAGCTCGACGACCGAGGGCGGCGTGTCGCGCAGGATCGACGTCACGAGCTCGGCCGAAGACTCTCCGTGGAACGGCCGCTGCCCGGTCGCCATCTCGTACAGGATGATGCCGAGCGAGAAGATGTCCGTGCGCAAATCCAGCGGCCGCCCCTGAACCTGCTCGGGCGACATGTACGGCACGGTCCCCATGACGACGCCTTCCTGCGTCTTCATCTCGGTCGGCAGCTCGGTGCTGTCGGTGGCGGCGCCTGCGGACGATTCGACCTTGGCGAGCCCGAAGTCGAGCACCTTGACCCGCCCGCCGGCACCCACCATGACGTTGGCCGGCTTCAAGTCCCGGTGGATGATGCCCTTCTCGTGCGCCGCTCCGAGCGCGTCGGCGAGCGCGGTGGCAATCTCGACGAGCCTTGCGACCGACAACGCACCCTCAGCGATGACGAGGTCGAGCGACCGGCCCTCGACGAGCTCCATGGTGAGGAAGTGGACGCCGCCAGACTCCTCCACCGAATGGATCGTCACGATGTGCGGGTGATTGAGCGCGGCCACGGCGCGGGCCTCGCGCTGAAACCGCTCGAGCCGCTCCGGGCTCGAGGCCATCTCGGCCGGCAGCACCTTGAGGGCGACGTCGCGCCCGAGCTTCGTGTCCCTGGCGCGGTAGACCTCCCCCATCCCGCCGGCGCCGATCGGTGCGACGATCTCGTGGGAGCCGAGGCGGGTTCCGGTCGGGAGGCTCATGGAGTCGGTCAGAGACTACAACGCGCGCCCGGCCTGCGCTGACGGCATGAGGTACCAGCGCCTGCTCGGCGAGCCGGCCCGAGAAGGCCATACCTTCGGGACACGATCGCAGCAGACGCGATCGAGGGGGGCCTCGGCGTAATCAGGATCTCGCCTATGATGACCGGACGGTAACGCTCCTGAACAGCCAGCCAGAACACCAGGTACTCCGGGCCGCCAGCGAGCAAGCCGGGGAGCGCGCAACGTCGACGAGGTTCCCGCCATGATCGGCAGAACGATCTCGCACTACCGGATCCTGGCGCAGGTCGGTAGCGGCGGCATGGGTGTCGTGTACAAGGCCGAGGACACGAAACTTCTCCGCGTCGTGGCCTTGAAGTTCCTGCCGGACGAATTTGGCAAAGACCGCGAGACCCTCGAGAGGTTCCAGCGAGAAGCTCGCGCCGCATCGGCGCTCAACCATCCGAACATCTGCACGATTCACGATATCGACGAAAGCGAGGGCCGGCCTTTCATCGCGATGGAGTTCATGGAAGGACAGACGCTGAAAGAACGGATCGCGGGACAAGCTTTCCCGATCGAGGCGCTGTTGGAATTGGGCTCGGACATTGCCAGCGCGCTGGACGCCGCCCACGCGAAAGGGATCGTGCACCGGGACATCAAGCCGGCGAACATCTTCGTGATCGATGGCGGGCACGCCAAGATTCTGGACTTTGGATTGGCAAAGTTAGACCGGCAGCCCGGAGGGACGCAGGCCGCCGGATTGTCGCAATTGCTGACGGCGGTATCCGGACAGGATCTGACCAGCCCGGGCACGACGCTCGGGACGGTGGCGTACATGTCACCAGAGCAGGCCCTCGGTCAGGAAGTGGATCGACGGAGCGATCTCTTCAGTTTCGGCGTCGTGCTGTATGAGATGGCGACGGGCCAATTGCCGTTTCAAGGCGACACGTCGATGACAATCCTCAACGCGATCATCAATAAAGCACCCGTGCCGCCAGGTCGTGTGAAGCCCGACTTGCCGCCGCAGCTGGGACAGATCATCAACAAGGCGTTGGAGAAGGATCGCAAGCTGCGTTATCAATCTGCCGCGGAACTTCGCGCCGACATGGACCGCCTGAAACGGGACACGTCCAAGCCGGTCATCGCCGTCGGGGAGGACGCTCGGCCGATGGCTCGCGGGTGGGCGGTTATTGGCGCCGGGGTCGTGCTCCTCGGCTTGCTCGCCGGAATTTACCTGTGGCGCAGGGGCAGCCGAGATTCGGACCAGCTCTGGATCGTGAAACCGCTCACCAGTTTTCTCGGACTCGAGTGGCTACCGAGCCTGTCGCCGGATGGCAGTTTCGTTGCGTACGCCCACAACGCCAGGGGAAGCATGGACATTTTCGTCATGCCAACGACCGGGGGCAACCCCGTTCAGGTCACCCAGACACCGTTTGACGAGACTCTGCCCCGATGGTCCCCCGATGGCCAATACCTCGCCTTCCTTGCGGACCAGGGCGCGGGCAGCGACATCTACCTGGTTGCGCCGCTCGGCGGGGTGCCGCGCAAGCTCGCGGAGACAAAGTTTCCGTTCCTCGAAAGAACCTTTGACGCAGTACGGACGATGGGCGCCATACCGTGGTCGCCGGACGCGAAAGAGCTCCTGTTCTCCCGTCTCGAGTCGAACGGGGAGATCGCCATCTGGAGAATCAACGTGGCGTCCGGAAAAGAAGTGCAACTCACGCAGCCCGGGCCCGGCGTCGCGGACTTCGGCGCTTCATGGTCCTTCGATGGCAAGCAGATTGTGTTTGAACGCAGCAAGAGCGGGAAAAGCAGCCTCTGGCTGTTGCCGGCAGGCGGCGGCGCCCCGCAGCCGTTGTTGGAAGACGAGTATCGCAATAACCAGCCAGCCTGGTCGTCCGATGGCAAGCGCGTCGTTTTCGTTTCGAAACGGGGCGGCGGCGAGAACCTCTGGGAGATCGACTTGGGCTCACGGCGCTTGCGCCGGCTCACCACAGGAACCGGCAGGGACATGGCGCCGGTCGTGGGACGTAACGGCCAGCTCGCCTATTCCCCGTTCAGCCACCAGGTCGATCTGGAGGCCGCGAGCGTGGCTGGTGGCGCAGAAGAGCGACTGACGTTCAATACTGCCGATAATTTCGGCGCACGAGTTTCGCCCGATGGAAAGAGCATCGTCTATCACTCGAATCGGGGCGGCAACCTGGACCTCTGGCTGCTCGACCGCAGTACGGGCGCCGAGCGCCAGCTCACCAACGATCCCCGAAACGATCTTCTACCGGATTGGTCCCCCGACGGGCGCGAGATCGTCTTCTTCTCCGACCGCGACGGCGATGCCCGGCTTTGGATCCTCAATGTCGAGACGGGCGCAGTGCGTCGGCTCACCGAGCAGAGCATCCCTCTGCCCGGCGGCTCAGGGCTCACGTTGAGCTCCCCGCCCCGGTGGTCGCCGGACGGCAAGCGGATCGGCTACATCGCGCCCAGCCCGAAGGGCTCCGCTCTCTGGGTGATCGACCCACAGAAGGAGAATGCCCGAGCCGAAGTCCGATTGTTGGGTGTGTTGCGCTTCGATTGGTATTTGGACAGCCGCAGCGTCGTCTTCACGCGACGAGGATCCGATCGAGAGAGCCCCGTGGAGATGGTCGCCGCGAATCTGGAGACTGGCGAGCAAGCCATCCTGTTGAAAGGGCCGAGCGCTGAGCTGGTCGCCGCTCCCGACGGCCGCGCTGTCCTGTACTGTCACGCGCCGAGCCATTTCAGCATGCAGTTCTATCTGTTGCCCCTGGCGCTCCCAGCGGGGCCGGCTGGACTCCCGGGCGCGGCGGGAGCGCCTCAACCCCTCGCCCTGCCAACCGGCGCGTCCCACGTCCACGCCGGAGGCTGGTCGCCCGACAGCAAGTGGATCGTGTACACGCGCGACGTCGATCAGGGCGACCTGTCCCTCATTCAGAACTACCGGTGAGGCCCCGGCCGGGATCGCAGTTAAGAGCGCCGAGAAACGACTTCCGATGCCCGGTCCGGCACGTGCACCAGGAACTCCGGCATGTCCGGGAGCCCGTCGATGAAGGTTCCCTTCTTCTTCCCCTTCGCCGAGAAGCGCCGCACGCGCTGCCGGAGCCGTTCGGCCACGTAGAGATCGCCGTCCGGGCCGATCGCGAAGCCGGAGGGAGCCTTGAGCTTGCCGTCGATGACCGCGCGCGCCTTGAGCTTGCCGCGCGGGGCTTTCGCCGGGATGTCGAAGGCGAGAATGCTGCCGGTGCCGGCCGCGCCGATGTAGAGGGTGTCGCCATGCAGGATGAGGTGCACGGGCTTCGTGAGCCTGCTGCCCTTGATGCGCGCCACGAGCTTTCCCGTCTTGACCTCGAAAATCTTGACGGCGTCCCCGGCCTCGTCCGCAACGTAAAGATGATTGCGGTGAACGATGATCCCGCGGACGGAGTGCCGGGGTTTGCCGTGCACGTCGAGAACCACCTTGAGGCCCTGCGGAGACGGCACGCTCAAGACCGCGCGGTCGCCGACTTCTGGGAGCTGTCCGTGGCTGGAGGCGACGAGCGTGCCGGGAAGGAAGTTGCCGTCGGGGAAACTCTTGACCAGGTGCGAGGCCACGGGCGCGGGCTCGCGTGATTTCGGCAGAATGGCGATGACCGTGTTGGTGTCCTGGCACGACACATAGAGCCGGCCATCGTCGCCGAGCTCCACGTCGAAGGGGTGGACCATCGCCGAAACGTGCTTGGTCGCCACCACCACGTCGGCGAAATGGAACATGTCGCCGCGGCGGCGGTAGCGGGCGACATAGCTGTTCTTGCGCCAGGCGTTGGCGATGTAGAGATCGTCGCCCACGAGCGCGAACCCGCGAGCGATGTGCAGCTGGTGGGCTTTCGTCGACGGGTCGAGGAGCAAGGGATGCTTCTTGCGCGGGCTGCCGTTGTCTTCGAAGACGCCGATGTTGTCGACCCCGGTCGTGCCTTCACCTCGATAGCTGATCCACCACATGAGCTTACTTCGCCTCTTTCTCTTTCGGTTTCGCAGGGCAGCGCAGCGTGTAGTCCGCCTGCATGCGCTTCAACTTCAACACGCCGTAGAACACGGTGGCGGCCATCGCCAGCACCAGCAGTCCGACGACCTTCCTCTCCAGGCCGTAGTCGTCATGGCGATTGGCGGCCGACGCTGCGACGATCAGAAAGAAGATACCGATGTTGACGGCCCAATTCACCGGCTTCGGGACGACGAAGTGCAGGGTTCCGAAGCCGGCCAGCTGATAGAGCATGAACGGCAGGATTGCCACCGCCGGCAGCAGCTCGGAGGCTCCCAGCGAGATGTCGACGGCGCCGGGCGCCCTCGCATGCAGCAGCGTGCTGTTGGCGAGCTCGTGGAACAACGGGGGCACGGCGCACAGGAAAGGGACCGCGGACAAGAGCTCGAGCACCAGCGCCCCGCTGGCGATGCCGACCCTGGACGAGTGGTCGGCGCCTCCCCCGTCGGAATGGGCGGCGATGAAGAGGCCGCCGACGACCGCCGCCGCGCTCGAGAGCATCAAGAGCTCGACCGTGATCCCGAAGCTCGCCGGTTCACCGGCCTTCAACAGCAGCAGCGCCAGGAAGCCGGGGGTGTAGAACATCACCCGGACCAATCGGGCCCACACTCGCGCGTCACGTTCCGGCGGGAGGATCGGCAGCGCTCGCCCGTCGGTGCCGGTTGTGGGTCTCTCTTTCGACATCTTCACGTCCTCCAAAAGGCCAAAAGCCTTGCTCCTTCGAGCATACCGCAAGGCTTGCGGGGCCTCGACCTCCACCGGTGATACCTTGCTCCAGCGGCTCATTCGCCCGACGAGCTCCGAAGGGCGGTGGCGCAGAAGACGTCTCATACCTGGAGGTTCCCATGATCGGACGGCGACATCCGGCGGCAATGCTGATCGCCCTGGGCGTGGCCCTCGCCGAATTCCTGGCCGCCCAGCAGCCCGCCGTCGCACCCGCGGCAGCCGCGATCGGCGAAGCTCGAGCCGGGGCTCCGGCCGCCGCCATGCGGTGGACGGATCCTGACGGCAAACTTCTGCCATTCCGGTCCGAGGACGAGCTGCTCGAGTTCCTGCGCACCGCCGACGTCAAGTCGGAAAAGCACCTCTCCACCGGCGTCAACTTTCCCACCAAGCTGCTGCTCGAGAAGGACGGCATCCGCGCCGACGCCATCTTTCGCGATGTCAATGAAGAGAAGTCGGCGCCGACCTTCGGCGGCGGCCGAAACGATCTCTACTTCCGAGATAGCTACATCTTCGAGCCCCCCGCCTACGAGTTGAGCCGTCTGCTGGGCCTCGACAACGTCCCGCCCGCGACCCTGCGCAGGTTGCATACACAAAATGGCAGCGTCCAGATGTGGGTCGAGAACGCCATGACCGAGCTGACGCGGATCAAGGACAAGATCAAGCCTCCCGACGAGCTGCGGTGGAACAAGCAATTGCAGGTGATGAACGTGTTCGACGCGCTCATCTACAACACCGATCGAAACCGCGGCAACATTCTCATCACGCCCGATTGGAAGCTCTGGATGATCGACCACACCCGGGCCTTCCGCCGGAACCCTTCTCTGCAGAACGCCGCCGCGCTCAATCAATGTGAGCGCGGCATGTACCAGAGGCTCAAGGCGTTGGATGAAGCGCTGGTGCGCGAGCGCCTCAAGCCGTATCTCTCGAGCTTCGAGATGGATGCACTGCTGACGCGGCGCAAGTTGATCCTCGAGCGGCTGGACACGCTCATCGCCGAGCGCGGTGAAGAAAGGGTCCTGTACACCGACGCAGCCCAGACCCCCGCGCCGCCAGCCAACTAGAAGCAGGCGCGCGACCCGCCGCGACGCCGGTCAGTCGATCGCGCCCGCCAGTTGTTTCTTCGCCGCGCGCGCCGTCTCGCGCAGCAGCTCATCCTCGGCATCGAGGCAGGCCTCGACCTCGCCGGCAAGCCCGCGCAGGCCGAGGGCGCCGACGGAGGAGATTCCGCAGGCCTTCAACCACGGGTCGTCGCTTTCGACCAGCGCGGCCACCAGCTCGCCAGCGGTCGGCGACTCCACGCCGATGCGTCTCAGGATCGGAACGACGCGTTCGTCGAGCGGCGTGGCCGGATCGAGCAGCGACACGAGGGCCTTGCGCCGGTCGCGCCCTAATACGAGTTCGAGGAACTCGAGGGCGTGGTCGCGGGCCGTGGGGTCGCTCGAGCGAAGCCCGTAGTGCGCGCTGCGAAAGTCGGTCCCCGGATAGAGGAGGCTCAGAATCCGGAAGATGTGCTCGAACTCCTGGTCGTGACTCGCCTGCAGCCGACGCATTACCTCCGACGGCGGCGCCGCCCCGGGCCGCCCCGGCGCGGCCCCGCCGGCGACGGAGAGAATCTGGCTCGTGCGGCAATGGAACATCATCTCGAATCCCAGCGCCGCGTTGAGGCGAGCCGGGTCGATCACGGTCTTCGGACGATCGCGTCGCAGGTCGTTCAGCGCGCAGAGCGTGCGGAAGCGCAACTGTGACTCGCTCTCCAGGAGGTTCTCGGCGAGCGTGTTGGCCGCTGCCTGGTTCCCGACGCGAGCCAGAACGGCGGGAACCTCGAGGCGGACCGCCAGAGGGGCGTTTCCGTCCGTGAGCTGATCGCGCAGAGCGCCGAGCACGCGGTCCCCCATGGCGGCGAGCACGTCCGCCGCCTCGTCCCGCACCCGGGCGTCCCCCAGCAGGGCGATCAGCTTCGGCACGACGCGCCGCTTTCCGAGCTTGCCCGCGGCGCGCACGGCGGCCCGCACTACCTCGGGCTCTTCGTCGCAGAGCAGAGCGTCGAGATGGGCATCGAACTCGTCGCCCACCATGCCGATCAGCGACGCCGCTTCGAGTCGCGCAGCCTTGCCCGCCTCTGTGCGGCGGCCGATCATCCTGTCCATCAGCATGTGCGCCGCCGGAAGTTTCTCCCGGTCGCCCGAGTGCACGAGAAAGGTGACGATCCCCGAAATGACCGAGACGTCCTGAAAGGCGTCGAGCCTTTCGATCCGCGTCAGCGGGTCGGCAGGCGCGTGGTGATCGAGGAAGAGCAGCGCCGCCGAACGCACCTCGACTTCGGGATCGCGCAGCAGCGCTTCGACCTGCGGCAGCGCCCAGAGATCGCCCGCGGCGTCGAGCAGTTCGATCGCTCGCCGCCGCACCGCCGGTTCCCCATGACCGAGCAGGTCGCGCACTCCGGGGTGCGCCTGGCCACCCTGCGCGACGCCGAAGACCTCCAGCGCGTAGATCACCTCTCTGGGGTCGGAGGAGGCCAGCTGCTTCGCCAGGACGTCGGCGGTCGACCGGTCGAGAACCGGAGCGAACTGTCGCTCGGCGTCGAGGCGCCGCTGGCGGATACTCAGCAAGAGCGTGTCCAGGTAGCGCCGCCGGACCAGGATCGCCGTCCAAATCCACACGGCGATGAAGATCAGATTGACGAACGACACTCTCTGCGGCGACCAGTGGAGGCGGTCCGTGAAGACGGCGAGCGTCAATCCGGCCAGGCCGTCGCCGAGGCGCCAGATGACGGTGTCAATGGACGACTTCGCCTGGAGCTTGACGTCCGCTGGAATTGGCAGGTAGAGGAGCTCGACCGAGGACTTGTCGATCGAATAACGCAACACCTGATCGGCCCCCTTGAGCAAGACCGCCGCGACGAGGGTGCCGAGGGCGAGGACGCCGAGCTCACCGCCGAAGAGCGCCAGCGGCACGATCAGAAGGGCCGGCCCGAGGCCGAAGCGGCGAAGGAACCGCGAGGTCAGCAGGAGCTGGAGCGCCAGGCAAGCCAGACCCGCCCAGAAGTTGAACTGCCCGAAGAAAGCCGTCAGGGCGTTCGTGTTCTGGTAGGCGCTCTTGGCGATCGCCTTGAACTGCCATCCGGCGAAGCACGTCACGATCGACGACAGCGTGATCAGCGAAGCGATCGACATGAGATACGGGGAGGAGAAGACCGCCTGGAGGCTCTCCCGCAGACTCTTCGAGTCTGGTTCTGCGTGGGGCGTCGCGTCGGCTGCCAGGGACTTCCCCTTCTCGCGCCACAGGATCACCACCAGCGAGGCGCACGCGAGAAGAATGATCGCCATCGCCAGAAGCAGGCTCTCAGTGCCCAGTCCCGGGATCCGGGCGAGCGCACTGGCAAGGAGGCCGGAGAAGATCCAGCCCGTGATGCCGCCCGCACCGACGAGCCCGAAGACGCGCTTGGCCTCCCGGGTCGTGAGCAGATAGTTGGCGAGCGTCCATACCTGCGTCGGGGCCAGCACGCCGAACACTCCCACCCAGACATAGAACGCCGGGTACTGCCACCTCAGCTCCGGCCGGAATCTCGCCAGATACCAGAAGCCGCACTGCAGGACCGCGAAAACCAGCAGACAACCGACCATGAGGTTGCGCACCGACGTGCGGCGGCCGATCATCATGTAGACCGCGACGACCACCCCCGCTGAGAGGGCGATCGCCATGTCGGCGTAGGGAAGTTTCGACGCCTGGAACACGCTGAGAAACAGCGCGTCCCGCGCGGTCTTGCCGAGCTGGTAGCAGGTGATGATCAGGAAGAGGTAGGAGAAGAGCAGCGTGCC
>JANMBR010000245.1:0-20825 GCA_031360505.1 Acidobacteriota bacterium | reverse complement strand
CTGCTCCTCCCGCGTCGAACAGAGATACGATCCCGGCCGTGATCTGGATCGAGTTCGTCGAGCAGGAAGAGGAGCACGCGGCGCAGACGTCCGAGGCGCTGGCCGCTCTCGGGGCGGGAGACGCCGCGGCTCTCGCCGTCATGGAGGCCGAGCTCTCGGACTTGCTCGCCGCGGCGATCCCGGAGGACCCCGCGGACCCGCCGCCCCCGACGCCTGCCCCTCCCCGGCTCGTCAAGAAAGCGCGACATCGGGTTTCGCGCCGCAGGCTCAAGGCGCCGCGCGGACTGTCTCTGCGCGATGCCGTCCTCAGCGCCTTCACCTCGATCATCGCGACGGCCAGGGGCACCGTCCGTCACGTCGCTCTCTCGCCCGAGGAGGCGCTGCACGACTTTCGCAAGTCGGTCCGCCGGGCCCGGGCGCTCGTGTCGCTGCTGCGCCCCGCGCTCGGGCGTACGGCGGCGCGCGGCCTCGGCGGCGAGCTGCGCAACGCGTTCCAGGCGACCGGAGTCCTGCGCGACGCGGACATCCTGATTGCCACGCTCTCGACCGTCGTCTCGGACGACGCGGCTCGCAGGGTCATCGAGCAGGCGCTCGAGCGGGAGCGATCCGGCGATGCATCCCGGGCCGCGGAAACGCTCGGGGCGGGCAACCGCACCCTGCGCCCTCTGCCGGACGTTCTCCGTGTCACGCTGCCGCAAGACTTTTCGATGGACGACCTCGCGCGGGGCCTCGCCCGCAGCTGCCGCCGGGTGCGGGCCACCCTCGTCCAGGCCGCGGAGACCGGAAGCGACGCCGACTTTCACGGGTGGCGAAAGCGCGTCAAGGAGCTCCGATACCAGGTCGAGCTGCTCGCCTCCACGGGCAGCGCCGAGTTGAAGCGGCGCGAGAAGGCGCTCGCCGCGCTCGCCGAGGAGCTCGGGAAGGTCACCGACCTCATCGTCCTCCAGGCGGCGCTCACCGAAAGGGAAAAGGCCGGCGCCATACCGGAGGCTCCAGCGCTGCGAGAAGCCATCCGGACCACGATCGATGCGCGCTCACGCGAGCTCGTCGAGCGCGGCACGGCCTTCTTCACGGAGTCGCCCGCCGACTTTGCGCGACAGGTGTTGGCCGAGCGCGGTTAGTCCTCTCTGAGGTTGGCTCGCGGGGTGCCCCTCACCCCAACCCTCTCCCGCCGGGAGAGTGCGAAGGTCCCAGCCCCGTCACGCCCGCGTGACCGCCAACCGCCGCATCCAGTCGTGCATGCCCTGGAGATCGTCCACGATGACGCAGCCGCCCGGGGGATGGCTGCGACGGGCGCCAACGCCTCCGACGAGGATCAGGACCGCCGCGGGGATTGCGCGGCGCAGCTCTCCGAGCTGATCGCGAGACTGTGCGCCCGCCGTGGACGCCGAGATACTGACGCCGATCGCCGCCGAGCGCTGCGCCTTGAAGGCCGCCACGATCTCCTCGACGGGCGTGTCGGTGCCGAGGACGTGCGGCTCGAGGCCAACGAAAGCCGCGATGAGGGCGGCCATCTGGATGCCGAGCCCGTGCTCCTCGCCCGAGAACGCCGCCAGCGTGATTCCCGGGCCGCGCGCGCCGCGCTCGAAGGGAAGGCGGACGCTCCGCAGGACATCCTCGAGGCGCTGCGAGAAAAAGTGCTCGTGGTGGATGCCGAGCTCGCCGCGCGACCAGGCCTCCCCCACTTCCGTGATCATCGGGACCGCCCGCAGGCGCAGAAACTCGAGCGGCCCGAGTCCGGCCGCGTCGGCGAGCAGCGCCGAGGTCAGCTCGGGCCCCTTGTGCCCGCGCACCAGATCCATCAGGGATTTCAGGGCCGGCGGTCTCTGCGTGCTCGCAGCGCCCGTCAGCTCGCGGTCGGTCAGGAGCGACTCGAGCCGCGGCTCCGCGAGCGGCACCACCTGGCCGGGCCGATGGCCCCGGGCAAGAGCCTCCGAGATGCGCCGCAAACGCCGCACGTCGGCGGACGAGTACAACCGATGCCCCGAGGGCTTACGCCGGGGAACGGGAAACCCATAGCGCTTCTGCCAGACGCGCAGAGTGTCGGGCGAAAAGCCCGTTGCCTTTGCCACGGCACCGATCGAGAGGCGCGATTCGGGGGTTGGATAGACGCCTTGCTGCTGCATGACCAGCACGCTCCTTTGACTACCGAGCGGGCTTCAGCCCGCTCAAAGTTAGTCTATATATGTTTCCAGACATAACAAAGTCAACGAGTTGGCTGTTTGGCCGCCCTAGAATGAATTTAACTAGTTTAATAATAGACTTTAGGAGCAATAGGCGGCATCACACATATCTGGACAAAATAATCACCACCCCGAACGCCGAAGCGTCAGCGGCCCCTTAACATCCGATGCACACGCCGGTGGTACCCTGCCGCCTTCATTGAGGATTCGACGGCAATGAGCGAAGTTCAATTCATCGGTGGGGCGGCGACACCGGACGATCGGCTCAACGATCACTCGCTCTACTTCAATCGCGAGATCTCGTGGCTCGCCTTCAACCGCAGGGTGCTCGAAGAAGCGCTCGACCCGAGCTGGCCGCTGCTCGAGCGAGTGAAGTTCCTCTCGATCTTCCACTCGAATCTCGACGAGTTCTTCATGATCCGCGTCTCGGGCTTGCACGAGCAGCTCGAAGCGTCGGTCACCGAGCGCAGCGCCGATGGGCTCTCGGCCCCGGAGCAGCTGCGCATGATCCGCGAGATCGTGCACCGCGACGCCGGGCTGGCCATGCAGACCCTCAGGGAGGATCTCCAGCCCAAGCTCGCCGACGCGGGCGTGCGCATCCTCGCGTGGGAGGAAGTCGAGCCCGAGCGCCGCAAGGAGCTTTCCGCCTACTTCGAAAGCGTGGTGTTCCCGGTCCTGACTCCCCTCGCGTTCGATCCGGCGCATCCGTTCCCGTTCGTCTCGAACCTCTCTCTCTCGCTGGCCGTGGAGTTGTCCGAGAAGAGGGAAAAGCGCGCCGCTTTCGCGCGCGTGAAGGTGCCGGCCTCCCTCGGGCGATTCGTGCCGGTCCCCGGCGCGCCGGGGAAGATGCTCGAATTCGTCCTCCTCGAAAAGCTGGTCGAGGCCAACCTGGATCGCCTCTTTCCCGGAATGCAGATCCTCGGCGCCTCCGCCTTCCGCGTCACCCGCGACGCCGACATCGAGATCCGCGAGGACGAGGCCGGAGACCTGCTCGACAGCGTCGCAGAAAACGTCCGGCGGCGGCGTTTCGGCGCCGCGATCCGCCTGGAGGTCGAGGAGCGCTGCCCGGAAACCGTGCGCGAGCTGCTGCGCGGAGAGCTCGAACTCGAGCCCGAGGACGTTTACGCCATCGATGGCCCGCTCGGTGCGGCGGACCTGTTGTCGGTGCTGAAGCTCGACCTGCCCCAGTTGAAGGACGTGCCATATCTGCCGTCGGCCCGCACGATCTTCGATCCTCCGGCCAACCTGTTCGACACGATCCGCAAGGGGGACGTGCTCCTGCACCAGCCCTACGACTCGTTCGACCCGGTGCTCCAGTTCCTCGAGGAAGCCGCCGCGGACAAGGACGTCCTCGCCATCAAGATGACCCTCTACCGGACCGGCACGGACTCGCCGATCGTCGCCGCGCTCGCCCGGGCCGCCGAGAACGGCAAGCAGGTGGCCGTGCTCGTGGAGCTCAAGGCGCGTTTCGACGAGGAAAACAACATCCAGTGGGCCCGCTCGCTCGAACGCGCCGGTGTCCACGTGGCATACGGCGTGGAAGGCCTGAAGACTCACGCCAAGATCGCGCTCGTGGTGCGCCGCGAGGGCAACACGATGCGGCGCTACGTGCACGTGGGCACCGGCAACTACAACCGGGCCACGGGGCGGATCTACACCGACCTCGGTCTCTTCACGGCGAGGGCCGACTTCGGCCACGACGCCTCGGAGCTCTTCAACTTCCTGACGGGATTCTCGAAAAAGACCAAGTACCGCAAGCTGACCGTGGCGCCCTCGCTGCTCCACGACAAGGTGCTCGCCTTGATCGACCGGGAAGCCGACAAGGCCCGCGAAGGCAAGCCCGCGTCCATCATCGGGAAGATGAACGCGCTCGTGGACCCCGCCGTCATTCGCGCCCTCTACCGCGCGTCCCAGGCCGGCGTCCCGATCGAGCTCGCCATCCGCGGCATCTGCTGCCTGCGCCCCGGTGTGCCCGGAGTCTCCGACGGGATCCGCGTCTCGAGCGTCGTGGGCCGGTTCCTCGAGCACAGCCGCGCCTTTTCCTTCGGCGTCGGCGAGGAGGAAGAGATCTACATTTCGAGCGCCGACTGGATGCCGCGCAACTTCTTCGCGCGGGTCGAGCACATGGTCCCGATCCTCGACGAGAAGGCGAAGGAAAAGATCCGGCAGGAAGTCTTCGAGCCCTTCCGCGCCGACAACTCTCGGGCGCGGGACCTCGACAGCGACGGCCTCTACGTCCGGCGCCGGCCGACGCCCGGGGACGTGCCGCACGACGCGCAGCAGGACCTGCTCGACCGGCTCGCGCGCCGCGGCCTCAAGGCGGTCCCGGCGCTCTAGGAGGATTCGGAGGGCGCGGGCCGAACGATCCTCGTATCTTTGCCGATACGCAGCGCTCGTCCTCGCCACGAGATCGATCCGCCGGCGAGCCCCGCCAGGAAGATTCCGGCGGCGGCCAGGTCCCTCACCGGGAGAAGCAGCCAGTCCGATGGCCGCAGCCGGCCTCCCAGTTTTGCCGCAACAACGCCTTCGATCGCGTACCGCAGGCCCAGAAGCAGACCGGCCGCGGGCCAGGCTCCGGCTGCCCCGAGGGCCAACGCCCATGGCAGGGGACCCGAGAAGACTTCGCACAGGTAGAGCGGTCCGGCGAGCCGGTGACGCATCATCGCCCACCGACGGTGCCGGGCAAACGCCGCGCCCGGCGACTTGCCGACCTCCCTCGTTTCGATCACGTCGGCCGAGAGCACGACGCGGTAGCCGGCTTTTCGAACCGCGCGCCCAATCAGGTAGTCCTCCGCCAGAAAGTTTTCGAGAGAGGGAAATCCGCCGATCACGTCGAGGGCCGTGCGCGATACCAGAATGGACTTGCCGACGACGCAGGGCAGCTTGAGCAGCCCGGAAAGGGCGGTCGTTCCCGGCTGGAGGCAGCCGTTCAAGTAGAGCGATTCCACCCGCGATGCGAGGCTGACCGCTCCGGTCGCGAGAAACAGGTGCGACACAAGGCCGACCCCGGGCTGCGAAAAGTGCGAGACCGCACGGCTCAAAAAGTCCGGGCGCACGCGTACGTTCCCGTCCGAGGAGAGGACCATGCGGTGACGGGCGCGCGCCAGGGCCGCCGCGAGGCGATCGATCTTGGCGTTGCCGCCCCCATCGCGAGGATCGAAGACGAACGTGCTCGGAATCGAGGGATGCCGGTCGGCCACCCGCCGGGCGATCGGGTAGGCGGGGTCGGTGTCGGCTGCGAAAGAAAACACCATCTCGTACTCGGGGTAGTCGAGTCGAAAGAACGACTCGAGGTTCTGCTCCAGCCCGTCGTCGAGGCCGGAGAGCGGTTTCAGGATGGACACGGGCGGGGTCGAGGCGGGCGACGGGTGGCCGCGGGTGGTCCTGCGCATGCGCACGAGCGCCAGCGCGGCGGCCGCGTAGACGCCCACCGACGTCGAGAGCCCGGCCAGCGCGATCAGAGCGAAACGGGTCATGCGGATGCCGCCTCCTTCTCCGAGAGCCTTAGCACGCCGATGCCGGTCCCGCGCTTCAAAGCGGCCAGCACGCCCGTGGGGGTCTTCTCACTTTGGAGCAGAGACTTCCAAGCATACAGGTGTTCGGGCCGGTGGAAGTCGCTGTTGGCCAGGTGCGGGAGGCTCTGGCGGGAGATCACCGGATAGAGCTCCCAGCGGCAGCCCACCTCCCAGAGATCGATGAGCGGCGCCACGAACTTACGACGATTCCAGAGGTACCACGTGTTGGCGAACCATTCGCTCATCTCGTGCGGATGGCAGGCAACCGAGACCGCGCCGCGCGCCCGGATCTCCCGGATCATGTCGAGCGGATCGCCATCGGCGGACAGGAACTCGTCGAGCCCCAGCGCGAGCACGTGGACCGACGTGTTTCGGTTGATCGTGTTGCGGGTCATCTCGGCGCCGCGCAGGACCAGCATCCCGTAGGTGCTCCACGCGCGCTCGGCCTCGCGGTCGATCTCCTCGGCGTAACGCTTCCAGCTCTCGGGATCGAGGCTGTTCCCGATCCGATGGGCGACCTTGCCGAGACCGCTGTCCCTGTTGACGATGTGATCGGTGATGGCGATGACGTCGTGGCCGGACCGCCCGAAAAGGTCGACGACCTTCGGCAGCGGCAGGACGCCGTCCGAGTAGGTCGTGTGGATGTGAAAATCGCAGAGGAGCATGCCGTTCATCGCACCGGCATTCTCCGCAACGGCCGCGAAGCCCGGACGATGCGGGGCGGAAGTCCGCCGAAAAGATGCGTAAGAACGGCGTGAACGAGCTAGCGGGCGGCAGGCGGGGCGGGCCGCATCTGGATGAGAGAAACGGGAAGCCGGCCGACGCGCCGCGGTACCAGCGGCGAGGGACCCCGCGAGCGGTGCGGCCGGCGCGTGGACTGCCACCAGCCGATCCACCGCCGCCGGGCATCCGTGGCCAGGTCCACGCCCTCGCAGTGATGCACCTTCAAGTCCGCCGCCTTGACCTCTGCCGTCTGCGCCGCCCTCGAGAAAAGAATGTGGACCGGCAGCGCGACGTCGCCGCGCAGCGGAAACGAAAACCAGAACCGCTCGGCGTCGGCCGCGGCGCGCAGCCCGCGGGAGAACCCCGCGATCGGCACGGATCGCTCGGGTGTCAACTGCGCGACCGCCGACCAGCCGGCCGCCTGGAGCTCGACGTCATGGAGCCGACCGCACGCGCATCGAACTTCTCGATTCGCTCCCGAGCCCGCCGCAGGGCCGAACTCGAGCGCGCTGCCACAGTCGCAGAGACCGACGAGGTTTCGCATGCCGGTCAGACTAGGAGCGGGGCATGAAGCTGGCGTGAAGAGGACGGCTGCCGGGCCACACCGGCCATAATCCCCTCGTGACCGGGCTGCCCGACTACCACGTCCACACGTTTCGCTGCGGCCACGCGGGAGGCGCCTCGCGCGATTTCGTGCTCGCGGCGATCGACCGGGGTCTTTCCGAGATCGCTTTCACCGACCACATCCCGCTCTACTTCCTGCCCGAGGGGCGGCGAGATCCCAGGCTCGCCATGCGCGAGGACCAGTTCGACGGGTACATCCGCGAGGTGGAAGGGCTGCGCGACGAGTTCGCTGGCCGGATCGCCGTGCGCCTGGGCCTCGAGGCCGACTACGCCGAAGGCCATGAAGAAGAGCTGGCGCGCTGGCTTTCGCGCGCCCCCTGGGACCTCGTCCTCGGATCCGTCCACTGGGTCGCCGGGGACTGGATCGACGACCCCTCGCGCTCGCCGGTCCGCTTCGAGCGCGAAGGGACCGAGTTCCTCTACGAGGAGTACTACCGCTTGCTTTCGCGTGCGGCAGGGACCGGACTCTTCGACGTTCTGACCCACTTCGACCTGCCGAAAAAGCACGGGCACCGGCCGGCGGCCCCGCGGACCGGCGCCGAGGACGAGGCCATCGCGGCCGCGGCGACGGCGGGCTGCGCCGTGGAGATCTCGTCGGCGGGCCTGCGCAAACCCGTGGCCGAGGCGTACCCCGAGGCGGGGTTGCTGGCCCGCATCGTCGCCGCGGGCATCCCGGTCACGTTCTCTTCCGATGCGCATGCCCCGGCGGAAGTCGGCTGGGGCTACGACCGCACGGTGCCGCTCGCCCGGTCATGCGGAGTCGTCGAGTTCGTCAGCCTGGAAAGTCGGCGGAAGGTTCGCCACCCGCTCCCGAAGTGAAGTGCGCGCCGAGCCGTGTGAAAAGGTCGGCCGAAGGGTGGCGGCGTCGGATCAGGGTCTCGTAGTCGACTTCGAAGAGGCCGAAGCGCGGGCGAAATCCTTCCAGCCACTCGAAATTGTCGATCAGCGACCAGTGAAAATACCCGTCGATCCGGGCGCCCGCCGCGCGCCGCCGGGCCAGCACCAGGGCATGTTCCCGCAGGAATTCGCACCTCTGCCGATCGTCGCGCGTGGCGATGCCGTTTTCCGTGACGATGATCGGCAGGCCTGCCCCCTCCGCCTGCTGCAGGACGCGGTCGAAGCCGTGGGGATGGATCTCCCATCCCATGTCGGTGAGGCCGCGCGATTCCGGGTCGCGATACAGAAACTCGCCGACGGATCCGGGCCGGGCGCGAAAGCGGATGTGCACGCGGCTGTAATAGTTGACGCCGAGGAACTGGTTCGCCGCCGGAAGCCCGGGGACGCGAAATCGCGCCCGACCCTTGCCCGGAAACCTCCAGTCCATGTCGCCCGTCGCGATGGCGTCGAGCAGGGCGAGGTTGTACAGGCGTTCCCCGTATCTCGACAGGCGCCGGTCGAGATAGCTTCCCACCCGATCCGGCGCGAATTCCAGCATGTTGTGGGCGATGCCGACCCGGCTTCCGGGGGCCCGTGCCGCGAGCGCGTCGGCCGCCTCGACGTGCGCGTGGAGCATGTGCTCGAGGGCCCGCGCCGCGCGCGGAAAGCTCTTCAATCCCGGCGGCATGACGCCGGCGATGTAGCCGCCGAGCAGCAGGACGATCGGCTCGTTGAACGTGATCCAGGTGCGCACGCCCGGTCCCAGCGCGGCCGCCACGGCCGAGGCGTACCGGCGAAACCCCGCAACCGACGCGGGGCTCTCCCAGCCGCCCTGGGCTCGAAACCAAGCGGGATGCGTGAAATGGTGGAGCGTCACGACCGGCTCGACGCCCAGGCGCGCGAGCTCGTCCACGCGTTCGCGCTCGCGCAGCAGCGCCTCGTCGGAAAACACGCCGGGCTCGGGTTCCACGGCGCTGCGCTCGATCGAGAACCGGTAGGCGTTGGCCCCGATGGTCGGAAGAAGGCCGAAGTCCTCGCGCCACAGGGACCGGTGCCCGGACGCCCGGCCGCAACGCTCGTCGCGGACGTTGAGCCGCTCCTGCCGCTCCCATTCGGTCCAGTCGTTCTCGAGCGCGCCCTCGACCTGGTAGGACGAGGTGGCCACGCCCCAGAGGAATTCCGGGATGCTCACCGGCGCAGTATGCCGTACGCGGGCGGCGCGGACGCGGGTCTACCGCGACCCGCTCATTGCATCAGGGAAGCTCCGCGGCGTGGTGCTTCACCCAGCGCGCTTCGGCCATGAAGATCGTGTCCTCGCAGATGTTGGTGGCGAGGTCGCCGACGCGCTCGAGGTTCTTGGAGATGGAGATGAGCTCGATGCAATAGGTCGTCAGCGCGGGGTATTCGGCGATGTAGGTCAGCAGCTCGCGAATGATTGAGACGTTCTTCTCGTCGAGGATGTCGTCCTTCTTGATCACGCGCTTGGCCAGGTCGGGATCCCGGTTGACGAACGCATCGAGCGACTGCTTCAGCATGGACATCGCCACCTCGGCCATGTAGGGGATGTCGATGAACGGCTTGAACGGCCGCTGCCCGGCCAGCCGCTCGGCGCCCTCGGCGATGTTGACCGCGTGATCGCCGATGCGCTCGAGATCGTTGTTGATCTTGAGGGCGGCGATCAGGAGGCGCAGGTCCACGGCCACCGGCTGCTGCAGCGCGAGCAGCGCGATCGCGGACTCCTCGATCGCCATCTCCATCCGGTCGATCTCCTCGTCGGCGGCGATGACGCTGCGCGCCTTCTCGGCGTCCATCTCAGTCAGCGCGTCGATCGAGCGGTGGATCTGGCGCTCGACCTCCCCTCCCATCAGGATCAGCTGGCGCCGCAGGTCCTCGAGTTGCTCTGAAAAATGCTCTTTCACGGTCCGTCTCCTGGTGCTGTCGGTGCTAGTTCCACAACGCTTCGGCGGAAAGAATCTCGAGGTCCTTCTGGTGCACGGCCTCGCCGCTGCCGGCGGGCACGGCCCGGAAGGAGACCCCGCGGTCGAACACGCGCTCGAACAGATTCGCCTTCTTGCGCGCGGCGTCGAGCTCGGGCTCGCAGTCGGCCCGCGCGCTCGCGTCGAGCTCGATGCGGCGGGCCTTCACGCGGCAGGCCACGCCCGTCACGATCTGGCGGTGGCTGCGGTCGAGCCCGTCGGCGATGCGCAAAATAGCGGCGAGCTTCTCGACCACAGCCTGGAGGTACGGGTTCAGGCGCCGCCAGTTCTCGTGCGACTCCTTCGGACGGCCGCCCTTGTGGTACCGGGCGAGCGAAGCGAGCACTTCGATCTCGTCCGCCGAGAATCCGGTCAGGTCGCCGTGGGTGATCAGGTAATACGAGTGCCGCTGGTGCTTGGAGTATCCGATGTAGCAGCCGATGTCGTGCAGGAGCGCCCCATACTGGAGCCACTCGCGTTCGGTCGCCGTGAGCTGGTGGAGCGCGTGCGTCTGGTCGAAGATCTCGAGGGCCAACCGGGCGACGTGGGCGGCGTGCAGGACCTCGGCGTTACCGCGGCGCAGGAGCCGGTCGACGCTGCGCGCCCGCATGTCGCGGTTGACCGGAGTGCGGGTCTCGCCGTGCCGGGCGACGTAGTCGAGCAGCAGCCCTTCGCGCAGGCCGCGCTCGCCCACGACGATCGCATCGGCGCCGGTGCGCTTCAGGATCCAGGCGAGCAGCAGGCCGCCCGGAACCGCGATGTCCCGGCGCCGCGGATCGAGCCCGGGGACGCGCAGCTTGTCCTTTTCGCTCGTCTGCCGCAGCAGGCGGTTGACCTTCTTCAGGGCCGCGCGGGTCAGCGTCCGGTGGCCGGTCGGGTTCGGCTCCCGCCCGAGGATCGCCGCCTCGTGGACGAGCGAGAGCGACTGGATCGTCCCCGACGATCCGACGCAGGTTTTGAAGCCCTTCTTGCGGACCGCCTGGACGGCGCGCTTGGCAACGGCGCGGATCGCCTTGCTCATCGCCCGGATCTCTTTGTCCGAGGGCGGATCGCTCTTGGCGTGACGGTCATTGAGCCGGACCACGCCGAGCGGCAGGCTCTCGGTCAGCAGAACCCGCGCCCCGTTGGAGACGACGAACTCGGTCGAGCCGCCGCCGATGTCGACGAGGAAGAGCGGGTCGTTGGTCGCGGGAAACTCGCTGCGCACGGCGAGGTTGATGAGGCGCGCCTCCTCTTCGCCGGAGATCACGTCCACCCGGACGCTCGTGCGCTTGCGGACGGCGGCGACGAAGTCGTCGGAGTTCTTCGCCTCCCGCACCGCGCAGGTGGCCACAGCCCGCACGACCTCGGCGCCCGAGCCGTGCGCGAGCTTGGCGAGGTGCTCGACCGTGGACACGCCCGCCTCGATGGCCTCGGGCGAGAGCAGGCCCGTCCGCAGCGTCTCGCTGCCGAGGCGCACCATCGCCTTCTCGCGCAGCACGACGTCGAGAGTCCCGTCTTCCTCGACGTTGGCGACGAGCAGCTTGATGCTGTTGGTTCCGATGTCGATCGCGGCCAGGGTCTTCATGGAGATGCCAGTGTCCTGCCGGGGCGGCGGGACTCCGTGAAGGTCGCGTGAAGAACGCGTGAAGTGATGCTTCTCTGGCCTCGCGCCTATAATAGCGCCCCGTGAAGCAAAGCGCTGCGGTCTGGAAAGCCCGCGTGCGGGAGCTCGAGGCAGCCCGCAAGGCTTCCATGCGCGGGGACCCCGAGGGGCTCCGCGATCTGCGCAACGCGCTCCAGCACATCCGCATCACAGCTCTCGCCCTGGCGCGCCGCGGGATCGCGCGCAAGGCGAAACGGATCGCCCGCTGCCTCGCCCGCCAGACCGGGCTCGAGTCGGACCGGCGGCTGCTCGCACGCATCGGGCGCCTCGGCTTCCTGTCGCCCGACGCCGTCACGGCGCTTGCCGCGCGGTGGGAGAAGCAGGCAGCCCGGGGCGCGCGCCGGGCGGCCCGCGCCACCGACGGATCGAGGATCCATCGCCTGCGGCGCCGGCTCGCGCGCCTCGCGCGCCGGGGATCCGGGCGCGGCTTCGAGCGCCTGGAGGAGGCACGCCAGCGCGTGGACTCCGCGCTCGCCCGCTCGCTCGAGGGGCGGGACGACGCGGCGCTGCGCCGTTACCGGCTCGCGGCCGGCAGGGCCCGCTGCCTCGCGCAGGATTTCGCCGCACTCGGGTTGCCGGCTGCATCGGCGCATGCCGACCGCGGGACCGCGCTCGAAACGGCCCTCGGCCGCTGGAACGACCTGCGCAAGTTCCGGCGGCGCCTCGTGGAGAGCCGTGAGGAAGCGCAGCTGCGCGGCTCCGTGACCCAGGCGGCCGAGATCGAGCACCTGCTCGCCGCGCTCGAGCAGCCGATCGCATCCCTGCGGGCGGCCGCCGTCGCGGCTTCGCGCCGGACCGCGCAGGTCGTCCCGATGCGGCGCGCTGCCGGCGCCTGAGCACTCGCCCCGGAAGCCACCCGCCGACACATGCGCAGTCGCGTTGACAGGCCGCCCCCAACAGTCTGTTCCAGCGGGTCGCCGGGGAGATCCACCGGCGCCTGCAGCTCTTCACTGGCCTCCCGATGGACAAACTCGACCGGGTGCGACTCGAAGAGATGACGAGGTCGATCGGCCGCTAGTGCCCTGTAACCGAAGTCACGATACCAATCTCTTCGCTCGAAAGACGCAAAAAGGCCCAAGAGCGAGAGCCACGGTGGTTGTAAGACGCCGAATGGCGCTATCGAAACTTCGGTGACAGAACACTAGCTGTTACAATCAACGAGCACTTCACACCATTTTGCAATGAGTTCGCCGAATCACAGCGGCAGGATCTCTCGGCCGACGGCCCCGGATCGCACGGGGACGCTCGTGGGCCTCGCGGAAGCGCTGTTCGACGAGATCACCCGCCAGGCGGCGCAGGTGTGCGGAACCCCGGCGGCGGCGCTCTCCCTGGTCGAGGACGGCCATCACTGGTTCAAGTCGCGAGGCGGCGTCAGCCCGGCGGAAACGCCCCGTGCCATCGCTTTGTGCGCGGAAACCATTCGCCGCAAGCACGTGCTCACCCTCCCCGACGTCCGGCCGGATGAGCGGTTCGCCGGAGGCCCCGAGGATCCCCTGAGCATTCGCTTTTTCGCGGGGGTCCCGATCCTGACGGCCCGGGCCGGGGCGATCGGAACACTCTCGGTGATGGACGTCGCGGCGCGCGAGCTCGGCACCGAGCAGCTGGCCTCGCTCACGGAGCTGGCGCGCGAAGCTGGACGGCAGTTCGACATCCGCCTCGGCGCGAACGAGGTCCTGGCGCGCGTGCCTCCGGCCGGAGCCGCCCCCGAGCCGGCGACCGGCGAGCCCGAATTCCGCCAGCTCGTGGAGCAGCTCCCCCTCGGCACCTACCTCATCCAGGACGGCCGCTACCGCTACGCCAATCCGAAGCTCGCCGAGATCCTCGGCTACACGCAGCCGGAGCTCGTCGGCTCGGACGTCGCGAGCCTGGTGGTCGACGGCGACCGGCCGAACGTGCTCAGCCGCATTCGGGAGTCCCTGGCCAGCGGCGCGACGGATGGCCCGTACACCTTCCGGGCCATCCGGAAGGACGGAGAGCTCATCGACGTCGAGGTCCATGAAAACGCAACCGAGATCGACGGCCGGGCCGCGCTCATCGGATCGCTCCTGGACGTCACGGACCGCAAGCGCGCCGAGGACCAGATCTCCGAACGCGCATTCGTCGACGCCCTCACGCGTCTGCCCAACCGCGTCCGTTTCATGGAACGGCTCGAGACCGCGCTCGCGCAGTCGCGCCGGTACGACCGCAAGCTCGCGGTCGTGCACCTGGACCTCGACGCGTTCAAGTTCGTCAACGACAACTGGGGCCACGACGCCGGCGACCGGCTGCTGCAGTCGCTCGCGTTGCGCCTGACCCGCGGCGTCCGGGAGGTCGACACGATCGCCCGCATCGGCCCCGACGAGTTCCTCGTCCTCGTGCCGGACCTGCGCCAGGGCGAGGACCTGTCCCGGTTCGCTCAGAAGCTGCTGGCGCTCGCCAGCCGCCCCGTCGAAATCGACGAGCGCACGCTCCAGATCACGGCAAGCATCGGCATCGCGACGTACCCCGACGACGGGCAGGACGCGGAAGCGCTGCTGCGCAACGCCGACGCCGCGATGTACCGCGCCAAGGACCTCGGCGGGAACACCTTCGAGCTCTGCACGCCCGAGCTGACCGCGATGGCCGTCGAGCGGCTCGAGCTCCAGAGCGGCCTGCGGCTCGCGCTCGACCGCGACGAGCTGCTGCTGCATTACCAGCCGCTCGTCAGCATCAGCACGGGCCGGATGGTCGGTCTCGAGGCCCTCGTGCGCTGGCAGCATCCTCAGAAAGGCTTCCTGCCGCCCCTGACGTTCATCCCGGTGGCGGAAGAGTCCGGCCTCATCCTGCCGCTCGGCGACTGGGTGCTGCGGGCCGCCACCCGCCAGTTGAAGGCCTGGCATGCGACCGGCCTCGCCCTGCGCATCTCCGTGAACTTTTCGGCCCGGCAATTCCGGGAACGCAACCTCGTCCATACGGTCGAGAGCGCGCTCTCGGAGGCGGGCCTCGAGCCAAGCCACCTCGAGGTCGAGATCACCGAGTCGATCGCGATGGAAGGGGCGGAGATCGTCGTTGCCAACCTGAACCTGCTGCGCAGCATGGGCGTGGGAATCGCGATCGACGACTTCGGGACGGGCTACTCCTCGATGACCTACCTCAAGACCTTCCCGATCACGTCGCTGAAGATCGACCGATCCTTCGTGACCGACCTGGCCGCCAACCCCGCGGATGCCGGCATCGTGCGCGCGATCGTCGAGATGGCCCACGGCTCCAAGCTCGGCGTCATCGCTGAGGGCGTCGAGACGCAGGAACAGTTCCAGTTCCTCCAGAGGTATGGGTGCGACGAGATGCAGGGCTACTGGGTCAGCCGCCCCCTGCCCGTCGACGGCGTCGACCGCAAGATCGAGGAAGAGCTCGCGCTCTGGAGGCAGGGAAACTAGAGCTACGCCGAGCCGATGCCCGCCTTCAACTCCCCGGCGAGCATGCGGTGGAAGAGGTGCTCGCCGCCCTCGCGGCGCACCGAGAGGCGTCCGGCCCGGTACGCGCGCGAGCCGAGGCCTCGCTGCACGGAGTCGCAGATCGCGAGGTCCTCGTCCTGCACGCGATTGCCGACGTCGATCGAGGCCCGGCACTTCGCCAGCGCCTCGGGTGTGGCCACGTCGGTGAAGTAGAAGTCGAAGATCACCTCGGCCTTGCCGGCGCCGAGCGGTCGCACGAGGTTCGTATCCATGACGCCTTCGTACCAATTGATCATGAAGTTCGGATAAAGCCAGTAGTACAGCGCCTTGTCGCCGCCGCGCACGGCCGCCACGTCGCCCTCGGCGTTGGAATGGTCGATCGGGCTCCACTGCAGACACCAGTTGTCGCCCGTCTCGATCATGTACTGGCTGTAGTCGAGCACCGAGGACAGACTCTTGTGCAGGTGCGGCACGTGGTAGCCGCCGTCGAGGTAGTTGTCGACGAAGACCTTCCAGTTGCAGTCGAACACCCAGCGGCGGCGCTCGACGAAGTGAAAGCGCTCGAGCCCGAGCCTGGCAAACTGCGCGACCAGGGGCCCGAGCGACTGCTCGAGCGACGGGCCGCCCGGCACGAGACGCACGAACACGAACTTCTCCCATGTCGCCGTCTCGACCGGCATGAGGCCGCTCTTTGCCTTGTCGAAGCCGCACACGCCGGCGAAATCGGGCGTGCCCTTGAGCTCCCCCGCGAGTGAGTAGGTCCAGCCGTGGTACGGGCAGCGCAGGAGGGGCGCCTTGCCGTCCTGCTCCGTCATGACGGCGGCCGCGTGGTGGCGGCAGACGTTGAAGAAGCCGCGCAGGACGCCATCGTCCCCGCGCACGACGACGATCGGCTCGCCCGCGAGCACCGTCGTGATGTAGCGGCCGGGCTCCGAGAGCTGGTCGAGGCGCCCGACCATCTGCCACGTGCGCGAGAACACCGTCTGGCGCTCGAGCTCGGCCACCCGCTCGTCCACGTACCAGGGCGCCGGGATCGTCCAGGCCTCTTCGAGGGGGGCCTTTGCGTCGTAGGAGTCGAGGATCTCTCTGACCGAGGTTTCCATCGCGCCTCCGTGGCAACTAGGCAATCGGCGTTGCGGTCTTCCGGGGAGGATTGAAGAACGGCATCTTGACGACGCTCGCCGGCACGCGGTGACGCACCGACTCGACGGTGACTTCCATCTCGAGCGTCGTCCCGATGGCGTTGGATCCGCGCGCAACGGTCGCGAGCGCGATCATCTTCTTCAGCGTCGGCGACCACGTCGTCGAGGTCGCCTTGCCGACCTGCTCGCCCTCGCGGTACACGGGGACCGAGACGCGCGAGGCCGCCGCCGGAATCTGCGGCGCGAGGTTCAATTTCTCGTAGATCGCCTCGACCGCGTTCCAGTGGAGCTCGAGGCCCACGATCTCGCGCGCCGGCCCGTCCTTCGCCTCGCGGCGCAGCGCCTCCTGGCCGACGAAGCGCCCCTTGTCGAGGGCGACGAGCCGGCCGAGACCCATCTCGAGCGGGGTGTACTTCTGCGAGCCGATCAGCGCCTTCTTCGAACCGTTGAAGTCCACGTCGACGAGAAGCAGCCCCGCCTCGATCCGTGAGACATCCAGCGCGAGCATGCCGGCAGCGTGGATGTCGAAGGCCTTGCCCTTGGTCATGAGCTCGTCCCACACGCGGACGGCGTCCTTCCACGGAATCCAGATCTCGTAGCCGAGATCGCCCGTGTAGCCCGTGCGCGAAATATCGACGGGGACTCCGGCGATCGTTCCGGAGGTGACCTTGAAGTACTTCAGATTTTCGATGTCGGCTTCGGCGATTGCCATGAGCAGACGCCCGGAGGTCGGGCCCTGCAGCGCCAGCGCCGCGACGTCATCGGAGATGTCTTCGATCTTGACCTCGAGGCCCGCGGCGTTCTGGTGGAACCAGCGCAGGCTCGGGTCGGCGGCCGTCCAGCGGTACACGTTCTCCGCCAGGCGCGAGACCGTGCCGTCGTCGATGACCTTGCCGCGCTCGTCGCACCACGGCGTGTAGATGACCGAGCCGACCGAGACCTTCTTCAGGTCGCGGGTCACGATCCGGTCGACGAGGCGCGTGGCGTCCTTGCCCGAGAGGCGGTACTTGAAGAGCGGCGAGATGTCGATCAGCGCCGCGGCGTTGCGAATGGCGTTGTACTCGTGATCGTGGTGCGCCTCGTAGGCGCTGACGGCGTAGTAGCCGGACCACTCGCGGTAGTTCAGGCTCTCGCAGAGCGGAAACGTTCTCTCATGTACGGCGGTCCCGATCGGCACTGAACCCCTCGCATCCTCCCCCTCGCCTCCGCCGGAACGCGGAGTCACAAGGGAGCTTGTCGGAGCGCGCGATTATAAGTATGCTCGCGCGCTCGCGGCAAGGCCGCAGTGAGAAACCGCGGGTCACAATCGAAGGCGGTCGCAGGAACTCGATGAGCGAAAAGTACGACGTCATCGTCATCGGAGGCGGGCACAACGGGCTCGTCCACGCCGCCTACCTCGCGAAAGCCGGCAAGAAGGTCCTGGTCCTCGAGCGGCGCCACGTCGTGGGCGGCGCGGCGGTGACCGAAGAGGTCTTCCCCGGCTTCAAGTTCTCCGTCTGCTCCTACGTCGTCTCGCTCCTGCGGCCCGAGATCATCCGCGACCTCGACCTGCCCCGGCACGGCCTCGAGATTCTGCCGCTCGACGGCACCTTCACGCCGATGTTGAACGGCGACTACCTCTGGCGCGTCAATGACCACGGCAAGACGCGCCGCGAAATCGCCCGGCACTCGAAGCTCGACGCCGACGCCTACGACGAGTACGGCAAGGCGATGGCCGACATGGGCCGCTTCGTCAAGCCGATCCTGAGCATGACGCCGCCGGACCCGACGAAGCTGACGCTCAAGGGCCTCCAGGACCTGTTGTTCCTCGGCAAGCGCTTCCAGAAACTCTCGGGCGAGGACAAGTACAACCAGGTCCAGCTCATGACGATGTCGGCCGTCGACTTCCTCGACCAGTGGTTCGAGACCGACGTGCTGAAGGCCACGATGTCCGCCTCCGGCATCATCGGCACGTTCCTCGGCGTGCGCTCGCCCGGCACGGCCTACGTCCTGCTCCACCACTACATGGGCGAGATCGACGGCGCCTTCCGCTCCTGGGGCTTTGCGCGCGGCGGAACGGGAGCAATCTCCAACGCCATCGCGGATGCGGCCCGCGAGGCCGGCGTCGAAATCCGCGTCAAGACCCCCATCGCGAAGATCAAGCTCGTCAACGGCAAGGCGAAGGGCGTCGTCCTCGAGAACGGCGACGAGATCGACGCGACGGTCGTCTCCTCGAGCGTCGACCCGCGCCTGACGTTCATGAAGATGATCGGCGAGAAGGAGCTCCCGGGCGACTTCGTCGAGGACATCCAGCGGTACAAGTTCCGCGGGTCGTCCGGCAAGGTCAACCTCGCGCTCGACGCGCTGCCGGACTTCAAGTCGATGCCCGGCCCCGGCGCGCACCTGCGCGGCGCCATGTCCATCTCGCCCTCGGTCGAGTACATGGAGCGCGCGTACGACGACGCCAAGTACGGCCGCTTTTCGCGCCGGCCCTACATCGACATGGTCATCCCAACGCTCACCGATCCCTCGCTCGCCCCCCCGGGCAAGCACGTGATGTCCTGCTTCGTCCAGTACGCGCCCTACAAGCTCAAGAACACGGACTGGGACAAGGAGAAGGAAAACTTCGGCGACGCGGTGATCGACACGATCGCCGAGCACGCGCCGAACATCAAGAGCATCATCAAGCACCGCCAGGTCGTCACTCCCCTCGATCTCGAGCGCGAGTGGGGCCTGTCGGAAGGCAACATCTTCCAGGGCGAGCTCTCGCTCGAGCAGCTCTTCTTCCTGCGGCCGGCTCCGGGCTGGGCGCAGTACCGCACGCCCATCAAGAACCTCTACATGTGCGGCTCGGCCACGCACCCGGGCGGCGGCATCATGGGCGCCAACGGCAAGAACGCGGCCGAGAAGCTCCTGGAAGACTGGAAGCGCGGGAAGGTTTAGCGCGACGAGAATGGTCGAGAAGAAAGACATCGTCATCATCGGCGGCGGGCCCAACGGCCTCGTCGCGGCCTGTTACCTCGCGAAAGCGGGATTGAAGCCCGTCGTGCTCGAGAAGCGCGGCGTCGTCGGCGGTATCGCCGTCACCGAGGAGTTCGCGCCCGGGTTCAAGGCATCCTCGGTCCTCCACGCGACAGGCCCGTTCCTGCCCTCGATCGCGCGGGACCTCGGGCTCGAAAAGCACGGCCTGTCGTTCATCCAGACCGAAGTTCGCGTCTTCGCGCCGGCAGCCGACGGGCGCAGCATCACCCTCTACGGCGACGCGGCCCGCACCGCCCGCGAGCTCGAGAAGATCTCCGCGAAGGACGCGAAGGGCTACATCTCCTTCCAGGGCACGCTCGGCCGCATCGGCAAGGTCCTGGAGCCGCTGCTGACGATGACGCCCCCGTCGATCGACGATCCGTCGATCTCGGAGCTCTGGCAGCTGCTCGGAGTCGGCCGCAAGTTCAAGGGACTCCCGCGCCGCGACGCCTTCCGGCTCCTGCGCTGGGGGCCCATGGCGGTCGCGGACCTCGTGGCCGAGTTCTTCGAGACGGAACTGCTGCGCGCCATCGTCGCTGCGCGCGGCATCTATGGAACCTTCGCCGGCCCCTGGTCGGCCGGCACGTGCTTGAACCTGATCCTCCAGACGGCCTCGGACGCGAACGCGGCCGGCCCGGCGACTTTCGTCCGCGGCGGGATGGGCGCTCTGACCCAGGCCCTCGCGGCCGCCGCGCGCGGATTGGGCGCCGAGGTCCGCACGGGCGCGACCGTCGCCCGCGTCGTCACGAAGGACGGCGCGGCCACCGGCGTCGTCCTCTCGACGGGCGAAGAAGTCCCGGCCCGCGCCGTGGTCTCGAACGCGGACCCGAAGCGCACGCTGCTCGGCCTCGTCGATCCGGTCGATCTCGACCCCGACTTCTTGCACAAGATCCGGAACTACCGCGCCTCCGGCACGATCGCCAAGGTTCACCTCGCACTTTCGGGCCTTCCCGAATTCTCGGCGCTGAAGGGCGCGGGCGCCGCCGCCTCGGGGTCGCTCTCCGGCCGGATCCACATCGGACCCGACATCGACTATCTCGAGCGCGCCTACGACGCGGCCAAGTACGGCGACTTCTCGCCGCACCCCTACTGCGACGTCACGATCCCGACCGTCACCGACCCGTCGCTCGCGCCCAATGGCAAGCACGTGATGTCGGTCGTCGCCCAGTTCGCTCCGTACAAGTTGAAGGGCGACTGGAACACGAAGCGCGAGGCCATGGGCGACGCCGTCGTCGATGCGATCGCGGCCTACGCTCCGAACCTGAAGGGCCAGATCACGCACCGCCAGGTCCTCACACCCCTCGACCTCGAAGAGACGTACGGCCTGACCGGCGGCCACGTGCTCCACGGCGAGCCCGCCCTCGACCAGCTCTTCACGATGCGCCCCCTGCTCGACTGGGCCCAGTACCGCACGCCCGTCAAGGGCCTCTATCTCTGCGGTTCGGGCACGCACCCCGGCGGCGGCGTCACCGGAGCAAACGGCGCGAACGCGAGCCGGGAAGTCCAGAAGGACCTGCGCGGGCGTTCGTAGTCCTACGGCCGGATTCGCTTCAGAAATCCCCCGGGGTTGAAGGTCATCAGGAACTTTTCGCGGGACACGTCCGCGACGAAACTCCTGTTTGCCGCGAGGAACTCCGCCACCGCCTCCCACGGTCCCGGTCCGTAGTCCGGCAATACGGGGTGGCCGTTGACGTTCGAGTCCTCGACGATCAGGTAGCTCCCGACCGA
>JANMBR010000350.1:0-3426 GCA_031360505.1 Acidobacteriota bacterium | reverse complement strand
CCGCCGTCCTCGAGGTGCGGCACCTTCAACTCGAGGACGAGGAGCGTGATCGCGATCGCGAACACGCCGTCGCTGAACGCTTCGATCCGTCCGGTTTCCTTCTCCTCGGCCGGCGCGCCCATCGGAAGGGCGGGTCTAGGGCCTGGTCGCGGGCGTCGCTGCCGCCGGAGGCGCGGGTTCGACAGCGGCCTGGTCGGCCACGTACTGCCACTTTCCCTTGACCTGCCTGCCGACGTCGATGAACCGGCCCTTCATGACGACGGGCGCGCCGCCCTTGCGCGGCTGCAGGGTCATCACAAAGTTCCCCCAGCCCACCGAGAGGGTCTCCCGGGTCTCGTAGACGGTGTTCGTCAAAACGACATCGGTCACCGAGTTGTCCTTGAAGAGCTCCGTGTAGGCCGCGCGGATGGCCTTGCCGCCGCGCGCCTCGGGCATGTTGGGTAACCCGAGCACGGCGTCGTCCGCGTAGTTCGCCACGACCGCCTCGAGGTCGCCCGCGAGCACCGCCTTCTTCCACGACGCGTCCAGGGCCTTGCACCCCGTGTCCTCCGCGGCGGCCGCGCGCGCGGCGAGAACGAGTGCGCAAACGAGGATTCCCTTCGCGATAGGTGCTTTCATCTTGTCCTCCTGATTTCTGGGGCGAATCATATGCCCGGAGCGTGTCAGTCCCACTTCTTCAACTTCGGCCAGAGCTCGGCCAGGGGCAACCCCCGACAGATGTAGATCGGCCCATTTTCATAGGGCATGGCGTAAGGGTGACGGAGCACCGCGGCTTCCTCCACGGAGGCGCACTTGGCCTCCAGCGCCGCCCGGTCGCCCTCGCCGAGCACGATGAGGACCTCGCCCGTTGCGTCCCGCGGCCCCCAGTAGAAGTAGCTCTGGTGCACGCCGATCGATTTCGGCAGCCCGAGCTTCGGGCCGTAGAAGTCGATGGCGCCCGACTCGCCGTAGTTGTTGCCGATGATCGCCGCCTTCTCGCGGTCCCCGGGCGGCAGCGCCTGGTAGACGCGTGCGACTTCCTCGGCCATCTCCTTCCAGCCGTGCATGTCGGCGTAGAACTGCGGCAGCGGGCCCATCTCGTGATTCTCGAGGCGGGGCTGCTGCATCCCGATGCGCTGCGCGTACCGGATGTAGTCCTGCTCGGAAAGGACCGGCAGGAACATCGGCGCCAGGGCGATGCCGCCGAGCGCGACGACGCCCGCGTACACCGGCTTGAAGAGAGCCAGGGCCCGCCCGCGCCCGGAGAGCCATTGTTCGAGCGCCACGCCGCCCGCCGCGAGGTACAGGGGAAAGATCGGCGCCGCGTAGTACATCCGGCCGCCGGACAGGATCAGCGCCGCCTGGAAGATCACGAACGCCCAGCCAAGACTCCGGTACGCGCGCCCCTCCCGCGCGAAGAAGAGCCACACCAGCCCCGCGATCCAGATGGGCGCCGTCAACGGAAGCATGGCCAGGGCCTCCTGCCCGAGGAACGCGAAAGGCTTCAAGACCACGTCCCGCTGGCTTCGCCGGATGTTCTCGAGTAGCTCCAGCATCGGAAAGCCGTGTCGCGCCATCCAGACGAAGTTCGGGAGAAAGAGCAGGAACGCGACCGCGCCGCCGATCCAGATTCCCGGCTTCGCGAACGCGCGGCGGGCCGGCGTCAGCAGCAAGCCCGCGATCATGGCGAAGCCGAAAACGAGCGTCGTCTGCTTGTTGAGAAGCCCGAGCCCCATCAGGGCGCCGAACCCGATCCACAGCCGGTCGTTGCCGGTCTGGGCCCATCGGATGACGAGCAACGCCGCGCCCATCCAGAAGAGCGGCTCGAAGGCGTTCATCGTCAGGATGTGATCGATGCCGAGGTAGATGGGCGCCACGACAACCGCGAGCGCGGCCAGGCCCTGCGCGTAGCGGCCGCCCCCGAGCGCGCGTGCGAGCAGCCCGGCGAGCACGACCTTCGCCGCGCCCGCCAGCGCCGGGAGCAAGCGCAGCCCGAGGAGCGATTCGCCGAACACATGGCGCGCGAACCACGCAATCGCCGCGATCAGCGGCGGCTGGTCCACGTAGCCCCAGTCGAGGTGCTCCGAGCAGGCGAGGAAGTAGAGCTCGTCGCGGAAGATTCCGTACCGCGACGCGAGCGCGACATGGGCTATCCACTTCACCGCGGCGAGCGCGAAGACGACGCCGAGGCCGCTCTTGACTGGCTTCACGGCGCGATCGCCACTTCGACCGGCACGGGCGACAGGACCTTCACGAGATCCACCGGCGCGATCTCGACGAGAAAGCCGCGGCGCCCCCCGTTGATGAGCAGCCGCTTGAGCGAAAGGATCGAGCCCTCCACGTGGACGGGAAGCTTCTTGCGTGTTCCAAAGGGACTGACGCCACCCGGCATGTAGCCCGTGTGCCGCTCGACGGCGGCCGGGCTCGCCGGCGCGACCTCTCTCGCCCCAATCTGCCGCGCGAGCTGCTTCGTCGAGACCTCCCGGTCGCCGTGCATCAGGATGATGAGCGGCTTCGGGACCGCCGTCCCATCGCGCGCTTCCATCACCAGGGTCTTGATCACCGAGTGCTCAGGGACGCCGAGCGCCTCGGAGGAGTGCCGCGTTCCGCCCCGCTCGACGTACTCGTAGAAGCGCGGCGTGAAGGAAACACCCGCGGCGCGCAGCATCCGTATGGCAGGGGTGGACGGGAGAGGTGGGTGTTTCACGCGACCGCGTCCACTCCTACTTGGACTCGGGCTTGTCCGGTCGAGACTTTCCGGCGTACACGCCCCGCACGACCGGCCGCGGCGCCGATCGCTTTCCTGTCTGCTCCTCCGATTGTTGCGCCGCCTTGATCGCGGCGCGCAGGAAGCGGCCCACGAACGGCTCGCGCAGATCGTCAAGGCTCGCCATGCGCAGGCGCCGGATCCCTTTTCCCTTTCCCGCGAGCCGCCGCTCCGGGTCCGGCAGCTGCGATCCGAGGCCGAATTCGAGGTCCACCCGGTCGCCGTGGATCGCGAGCCGGCAGAAGGCGTCGGCCGGATTCTCGGTGAGGGCGTATGCCATCGCGACATCGCCGTCCGCGTCGTCGATGAACTCGCTCGCACTCTTCGCCTGGTCGAGCACGATCGTCCTCAGGCGCAGCGCGATCTGCGCGATCTCCGGGCTGAAGGCCCCGAGGAACGCGCGAAGATCCGATCCGGCCGCGCGTTTCAAAGCAACTTCACGTAGCGCAAAGTCTCGGCACGGTATCCGAGGTGATCGTAGACAGCGCGCGCGCGCGCGTTCCCGTCGAACACATTGAGCGTCAGGCGCCGATATCCGCGCTCGCGCGCCCAGCGCTCGGCCTCCCGCATCAGGGCGCCGCCGGCGCCCTTGCCCTCGGCCGCCTCGGTCACGGCGAGGATCCCAACGTGGCCGTGCTCTTCGCCGACGAAGTAGTCGCGCAGGATCTCGAGGTAGATGA
>JANMBR010000312.1:0-4244 GCA_031360505.1 Acidobacteriota bacterium | reverse complement strand
GGCAAGCTCGCCAAGATGCCGTCCGACGGCATCCCGTACCCGATCTTTGCCTACGCGGGCCTGGTTCCCTGGACCTTCTTCGCGAACGGGCTGGCCCAGTCGGCCAACAGCCTGGTCGATAGCGCGAACCTCATTCGCAAGGTGTATTTCCCGCGGCTGACGATCCCGATCGCCAACGTGCTCGCCGGTCTCGTGGACTTCGCGCTCGCCTTTCTCGTGCTGCTCGGGATGATGGCCTGGTACAAGGTCTTGCCGACCGAGCGCCTGATCTGGCTGCCTCTCTTCCTGCTGCTCGCGCTCGTGACTGCGCTCGCGGTGGGACTCTGGCTCTCCGTTCTCAACGTGGAGTACCGCGACGTGCGCTACACGGTCCCGTTCATCACGCAGTTCTGGATGTTTGCCACGCCGATCGTGTACCCGAGCAGCCTGCTCTCGGAGCCCTGGCGAACGATCTACGGGTTGAACCCGATGGTCGGCGTCGTGGAGGGGTTTCGCTGGGCGCTGCTCGGCACGAAGACGGCGCCCGGCGCGACGATCATTGTCTCGGCGACCGCCTCGGTGCTGCTGCTCGTCGGCGGGGCCTTCTACTTCCGGCGCATGGAAAAGACCTTCGCGGACCTGGTGTGACGAACGGCGTCGGAACGCGCGCGATCCGCGTCGAGCGGCTCGGAAAGTCCTACCGGTTGGGAGCACGGAAGGCCAAGTACAAGTCTCTCCGGGACGCCTTTGCGGAGGCACTGAAGGCGCCCGTGCAAGGAGCGCGGTCGATGCTGGGCGGCGCCCGCGTCGCGAAGAAGCCCGCGGAGACGATCTGGGCCTTGCGCGGCGTCTCGTTCGAGATCGGTCTCGGCGAGGTGGTCGGCGTGATCGGCCGCAACGGCGCCGGCAAGAGCACCCTGTTGAAGATCCTCTCCCGCATCACCGAACCCACCGAGGGCGTCGCCGAGATCCACGGGCGAGTGGGCTCGCTGCTCGAGGTCGGGACAGGGTTTCACCCGGAGCTGACGGGCGCCGAGAACATCTACCTGAACGGCGTCATCCTCGGGATGCGGCGCCGGGAGATTGACCGGAAGTTCGACGAGATCGTGGCTTTTGCGGGCGTCGCGAAATTCATCGACACGCCCGTCAAGCACTACTCCTCGGGGATGTACCTGCGGCTGGCGTTCTCGGTTGCGGCGCACCTCGAGCCGGAGATCATGCTCGTCGACGAAGTCCTCGCAGTCGGCGATTCCACGTTCCAGCGAAAGTGCCTGGACAAGATGGAGGAGGTCGGCAAGCAGGGCCGCACTGTTCTCTTCGTGTCCCACAACATGCCCGCGATCGCCCGCCTCTGCGAGCGGACCATCCTCCTCGACGAGGGCGGCGTGGTCGCCGATGGGCCATCCCACCAGGTCGTGAGCGCCTATCTCAGCTCGGATATCGGCACCTCGGCGGCCCGCGAGTGGATCGATCCGCAGAAGGCGCCCGGAAACGCCGTGGCCCGGCTGCGCGCCGTGCGCGTGATCGGGTCCGACGGCCGTGTGACGGAATCCACCGACATCCGGCTGCCCGTCGGCATCGAGATGACGTTCGATGTCTTGCAGCCCAACTGGGTGCTGTCGCCGATCTACGACTTCTTCAACGAAGAGGGCCTCTGTGTCTTCGGCGCCATCGACCATGATCCCGAGTGGAAGGGCCGGCCGCGCCCGGTCGGGCGCTACGTCACGACCGCCTGGATCCCGGGCAACATGCTCTCGGAAGGGACGCTGATCGTGAACGCCGAGCTGCTCACGATCCATCCGATGACGCAGCATTACCACGAGCGGCACGCGATCGCCTTCCAGGTCGTGGACAGCCTCGACGGGGACTCGGCCCGTGGGGAGTACTCCGGCGCCTGGCCCGGCGTGATCCGGCCCATGCTCGACTGGAAGACGCGGTACGAGGCGTCGGCGATCGAGGATCCGTCCCGGTATGGCGAAAGGAGCGTGGATGTTCGCTGAGTGGGTCCAGGCCCGCCGCGGCTACCTCTCCGGGTGGAAGTGGCGCTCGGCACGGCGAAGGGGCGTCCGCGTCTTTCGGTACCACGGGGTCGTCGAGCGCAAGCTCGATCCCGTCCTCGATCGCAACCAACACCTGCTCTCGGTCTTCCGGGCGCAGATGGACTACCTGCGGCGATTCCGGGTGATCGGAATGGCGGAGCTGATGGCCGAGGCGGAATCGAAGGGGTTCGACACCCGGCCGGCGGCCATGGTGACGTTCGACGACGCGTTCTTCAACAACACGATGGCGGCCGAGGTGATGTCGCGCCGCCGGTTGCCGTGGTGCATCTTCGTCCCGACCGGGGAGGTCGGCCCCCGGCGCTCGATGTGGTCGGTCGAGACGTCGCTCCTGCTCATGCGCGGCCGGGCCGAGCAGATCGAGGCCCTCGGCCGCACGTGGCCACTGCGCACGCGGCGCGAGAGGGAAGAGTCGTTCCGCATGCTGCGCGCGATGCTCAAGGCGGTGCCCGCGGCGCAGCGCATCGAGGCGGTCGCCGCCCTGCGCGCGCAGTTTCCGACCGGCGAATCGGACCGGCTGCTCGAGGAGTTCCCGCTGCTGCGCATGCTGACCTGGGAGGAGCTGCAACAGCTCGCGGGCGACGGGGTCGAGATTGGAAGCCACGGCCTCCACCACGAAATCCACCACGCCGACCAGACGCCGGCGGTCCGGGAACGGGAGTTCGCTCAGTCCCGGGCGGAGATCGAGAGGCGCCTGGGCCATCCATGCAAGACGTTTGCTTACCCCAACGGCAACTTCGTCGCCGCCTCGTCCCGCGAGGCCGGAGCGGCGGGCTACGAGCTCGCCTTCACGACGGAAACCGGAACGCTCGAAGGAAAGACGCGGGCCGAGCGCTTCGTGCTGCCGCGGCTCTGCGCGCCGTCGTCGCTGCACGGATTCGTGCGGTCCTTCTGGTGGGACGACATCCGCGCTGACCAGGCGGCCGAATCCCATCCCGGTGTCGTAGGGGCGGAGGTAACCGCCGGCCACCGGCCGGCTTTGCCTGCGGCCGCCCCGCCCGCAGAAGCCAAGAGCGCGATCGAGGGCCCGGTCAGGGAACGCTGACAGTCATGTGCGGAATTACCGGGATCTGGACAGCGGACGCGAGCTCGGGTCGCCCGGAATTCACCGAGGCCGTCCGCCGTATGACGCGGATGATGGTCCGCCGCGGTCCCGACGACGAGGGCCACTGGTCGGATCCGGCCGGTCACGCATCGTTCGGCTTTCGGCGGCTCGCGATCATCGACCCGACTCCCTCCGGGCATCAGCCGATGATCTCGGCCGATGGCCGCTCCGTGATCATGCTGAACGGCGAGATCTACAACTTCCGGGAGCTCGGCAAGGAGCTCGAGAGCCATGGCGTGGTTTTCCGGTCGAAGTCGGATACCGAGGTCCTCCTCGAAGCTCTCACCCGGTGGGGGATCGACACGCTCCCTCGGTTGAACGGAATGTTTGCCTTCGCCTGGTACCGGCTCGCCGAGCGCTCGCTCCTGCTGGCGCGCGACCATGCCGGCATCAAGCCTCTCTATTACTTCCTGAAGCCCGGCGGGGGAGGCCTCGCGTTTGGCTCCCAGTTCAACGTACTGCTGCAGACTCCCTGGGGCGACCCGGGGCCAGTTCGAGAGGACGTCCTGGCGCTCTTCCTTCGCCTTCAGTACATTCCGCCGCCCTTTGGCCTGCTCGCTAATACGCGGCAGCTCGAGCCGGGGCATTTCCTGCGCTTGGTTCCCGGTCAGCCCGTGGAGGACCGCGAATGGTGGAGTCTGCCCCGGGAAGTGGAGCCCGACCTCTCGGGCCCCGCCGGCCTCGAAGCTCTCGGCGAGGTGCTCGACCGCGCCGTGCGCCGGCAGCGCATCGCGGACGTGCCGCTCGGCGTCTTTCTCTCGGGCGGCGTCGACTCGCCGCTGGTAACCGCCGTGGCGCGTCGCCAGACCGGCCCCGATCTCAAGGCGTTCACCATCGGAAACCCGGGCTGGTCCCAGGACGAGTCTGCGGATGCCAGTGAATACGGGAGGCGCCTCGACGTCGACTTCCGGCTGCATCCGGTGTCGGGCGACGAGGCCCTGGCGGCGATGGGCGACGTCCAGGCGGCGCAACACGAGCCCTTCGCCGACTTTTCCATTCTGCCGACGGTGCTCGTCAGCCGGTTCGCGCGGCGGGAGGTCACCGTCTCGCTGAGCGGCGACGGCGGGGACGAGCTCTTCTTCGGGTACGAACGCCCGATGTCG
>JANMBR010000284.1:0-3567 GCA_031360505.1 Acidobacteriota bacterium | reverse complement strand
CGCGCAGGGCTCGATCAAGAGCGGTGACCCCTGCAGCCGGGGCGCAAGCGCCTCGAGGTTCTGGAGCCGGAAGAACTGTCCCGGCTGGAAATTCCGCGCGGCGGCGGGCGCCCGGACGACGACCTCGATGATCGTCGGGGTCAGGCGGTTGACGGCGACGACGCGCGCCGTCAGCTCGTCCTCGAGGTGGGCCCGGAAGGCGTCCCAGTCCGCGTCGTCCCGGCGCGCAGCGCCCGCGCGGACGAGGACCTCGGCGATCGCGACGTACCCGTTCTTCGCCGACGCCATCGCCTTGACGACGTTGCCGTTGTAGGCCGGGTGGTTGTCCCCGAAAAACGTCACGAACTTGCCGTCTTTCGAGTAGCCGGTGAAAAACGCGCCCTCGTCTTCGGCCGGGGCGGGGACGAGCTTCCAACCGTCGCCCTCTGGCACGGCGCGGTGGGGCGCGAAGAACCGCCGCTTCTGGTCGAGCGGCAGCGACTCGGGAAACTCTTTGGCGTACGTGATGTTGGGCGTCGTCCCGGCGGCGACCAGGAGCGTGCGCGCGGGCAGCTCCACGACCTCGCCCGAGCCGCCGCGCAGGAAGCGGACGGCCTGGAGCTTTCCGAACTCGTCGGGCACGGCCTCGTCGGGCTCCAGGGTCTCGATGAAGGAAATGCCCTCTTCCAGCGCCTTGATCACTTCCTCGTGGTTCAACCGGTAGGCCGGAGCCTCCTCCATCGCGCGGCGATACGCGATCGAAACGCCGCCCCATTCCCGGCAGAGGGACGCGAGGTCCGGTGCCTCGCCGGCCGCGGCGGCGCGCGCGCGCTCCTTGCGGACGGCGAGGCCGTGGGCGAGCAGCCGGTCGAGCGTGTCGCGCTCCTCGTGATCGAACGTGGCCAGCACGGCGGGCTCGGTCTTGTCCGCGCACAGCTTCTCGTAGCGGGCGAGCGTCTTCTCGGCCTGGATCGGGTAGTACGCAAGCAGCTCCGTGGCCGTGTCGATCGCGGTCAGGCCGCCGCCGATCACGACGGCGGGCAGCTCCGCCTGGAGGTTGGCAAGGGCCTCCTCCTTGAAGGCGCCGGTCAGCTGAAGGGCCATCAGGAAGTCGGAGGCTTTGCGCACGCCCCGGATGATGTTGTTCTTGATCGGGATGATCGTCGGCCGGCCCGCACCCGCGGCGATCGCCACGTGGTCGAACCCCGCGTCGAAGGCCTGCTCGGCCGAGATCGCTCCGCCGAAGCGCACGCCGCCGAGGATCGCGAAGCGGCGCCGGCGGGCGAGCGTGAGGTGGATGAGCGTCAGGAAGTTCTTGTCCCACCGCACGGTGATGCCGTACTCGGAGACGCCGCCGAAGCCCGCGAGCGGCCGCTGGTCGAGGGGCTGCGAGAGCTCGGCGTAGTCGCGGATCGGGCGGATTGCGCCCCCGTCCGCGCCGGTCCAGTCTTCCGGCAGCGGCTCGATCTTCAGGCCGTCCACGCCCGCGACGCCGAAGCCCTCATTCAGCAGGTAGTGTGCCAGCGTGTAGCCGGCCGGACCGAGGCCGACGACGAGGACCTTTCGGCCCGTGTACGGCGCGGGGTGCGGGCGGCGCGGGTGCAGCGGGTTCCAGCGGGTGAGCAGGCCGTAGATCTCGACCCCCCAGGGCAGCGTCAGCACGTCGGTGAGAACGCCCGTCTCGATCTCCGGGATGTTGACCGGCTCCTGCTTTTGGAAGATGCAGCCCTTCATGCAGTCGTTGCAGATGCGGTGGCCCGTGCCGGGGCACATCGGATTGTCGATGCAGACGAGCGCGAGGGCCCCGATCGAATCGCCCTCGCGGCGCAGCTCGTGCATCTCGGAGATCTTCTCGTCGAGCGGGCAGCCCTTCAGCGAAATGCCGAGGGCGTTCTTCTGCCAGGCCGCGGTCTTCGCGTCGAAGAAGCCCTTGGCGCAGGAGTCCTTCTCGCGCTCGTGGCAGAGCAGGCAATAGTGCGTCTCTCCGAGGACTTCGCGCCGCGTCATGCGCGGATCGGTCAGCGTGAATCCCTCGCGTCGCCGGCGCCCGTGCGCGGGGCCCACGCGCTCTTCCGGAATGGCGGGGTTCGGGCGCACGGTTTCGACGAGGTTCTGGTAGTCGAGCGTCTCGGGGAGCTTGAAGGAGATCCAGCCGTGGATCCCGGACTTCAGGGCCGGGTGCTCGCGGCGCAGGTGGCACCACAGGGCGTACTGCTCGAGGAGCTTCTCGAGAAAGACGAGCAGGTCCGCGTCGGCCTCGCTCGCGGCCCGGGGCACCGCCGGAGTGGCCGCCGCCCGCCGGGCGAGCGCGATGGCGCCTTCCCGCGCGGCCGGCGAGACCTCGGGCTTCTTCTTCTGGCGCAGGGCGGCGATGAAGTCCGCTTCGAGATCGAGCAGCCCGCCGACCATCTGCGAAGTGGCGAGCTCGGGGTCGGTCTTCCACGGCAACTCCGGGTGGAGGCCGGTCTCCAGGGCGGACGCGGCCGCTCGCAAGGGCGCGAGGTCCATCCCGGCCAGGTCCTCCGGCAGCTTCGTCTTCACCGCCCGCCGCAGCAGGAAATCCCGCCGGAAGCGGAACAGGACCGCCTCGGGGCCGGCCGAAGCCGCCTGCGCCCGCCACTCGGCCTCGATGCCGAAGAGGCGGACCACGAAGGCCGAGAGGGGCCGCGCGGCCTCGACGAGAAGCCGGGAGCGCGACAGGGGATCGAGCGAGGCCGGGTCGGCCCGATAGGCTTTGAGCCGGGCAGCCAGTGGCGCATTCTCGCGGGCGAGCCCGTCCAGGAACGCCCGGTCGAGGTCCGCGAGCCGTTGGTCGCGGTGCAGGTCCTGGTAGGTGAATCCCGCAACGCCGAGGGGGAAGTCTCTTTCGCCCGGGGACGGCGGTGTGGCGGCGTTCTGCAAGCGGGCGGGATGATAACCGAGTTCCGGGCTTTCTCCTTGACAAGACCCCGCCACTATCAATAATAGGAACCCTTACTGATATGAGCAGCCTGCCGACCACCCCCCGCCGCTCCACGCGACAGAGACGGCTCGTCTTCGAGGCCGTCATGGCGACGAAGTCCCACCCGACCGCGGAGTGGGTGTACGACGCGGTGCGGCGTGCGATGCCGCGCGTCTCGCTCGGCACCGTGTACCGCAACCTGCAGGTGCTCGTCGAAGAGGGCAAGCTCAAGTCCTTCGTCCGGGACGGGCTCATTCGCTACGATGCCGACCTCGATCCGCACGACCACTTCGCGTGCGAGCGGTGCGAAATGCTGCTCGACATCCCGCGCGCCACCGAGTCGCTGCCGGGAGAGCGGAGGCTGAAGTCGCAGGGTTACCTGATTTCCGGCAGAACGCTCGAATACCACGGACTGTGCAGGAAGTGCCGGCGCGGCGCGGCGGTCAACGCATGAGGCCTCGTTCAACCACTCGGGACGCAGAGGAGCAAAGATCATGACGGAAGCGAGCAAGTGCCCGGTGAAACATGGCGCCGGCGGCGGCACGACGAACCGCGACTGGTGGCCGAACCAGCTGCGGCTGGACCTGCTCCAACAGCATTCCTCGCGGTCGAATCCGATGGGGCAGGACTTCGACTACGCGAAGGAG
>JANMBR010000283.1:0-1823 GCA_031360505.1 Acidobacteriota bacterium | reverse complement strand
GTGGCCCGTGCCGGGGCACATCGGGTTGTCGATGCAGACGAGCGCGAGGGCCCCGAGGGAATCGCCCTCGCGCCGCAGCTCGTGCATCTCGGAGATCTTCTCGTCGAGGGGGCAGCCCTTGAGCGAGATGCCGAGGGCGTTCTTCTGCCAGGCTGCCGTCTTCGCGTCGAAGAAGCCCTTGGCGCAGGAATCCTTCTCGCGCTCGTGGCAGAGCAGGCAGTAGTGGGTCTCGCCGAGCACCTCGCGGCCCGACATGCGGGGATCGGTCAGCGTGAAGCCCTGCCGGCGCCGCCGTCCGGCCGCCGGGCCCACGCGCTCTTCGGGCACGGCGGGGTTGGGCCGCTCGGTCTCGACGAGATTCTGATAGTCGAGCGTCTCGGGCAGCTTGAACGAGATCCAGCCGTGGATTCCCGGCTTCAGGGCGGGGTGCTCGCGCCGCAGGTGGCACCAGAAGGCGTACTGCTCGAGCAGCTTCTCGAGGAACACGAGCAGGTCCGCGTCAGTGTCACTCGCGGCGCGGGGTAGGGCAGAGGCGGAAGCGGCCGCGCGGCGCGCGAGCGAGAGCGCACCCCCCCGGGCGGCCGGCGAGACCTCGGGTTTCTTCTTCTGGCGCAGCGCGGCAATGAAGTCGGCCTCGAGATCCAGCAGGCCCGCGACCATTTGCGAGGTCGCGAGCTCGGCGTCGGTCTTCCATGGCATTTCCGGGTGCAGGCCCTCGAGCGCGACCGCGGCGGCCTGCAGGGCAGCGAGGTCTAGCGCCGCCAGGTCCTCCGGGAGCTTCGTCTTCACCGCCCGCCGCAGCAGGAAATCGCGCCGGAAGCGGAAGAGGACCGCTTCCGGACCGGCCGAGGCCGCCTGTCGCCGCCACTCCTCTTCGATGCCGAAGAGGCGGGCCACGAAGGCCGAGAGCGGCCGCGCCGCTTCCACGAGAAGGCGGGAGCGCGAGAGCGGGTCCAGGGAGGCCGGATCGGCCCGGTACGCCTTGAGCCGCGTTGCCAGGGCCGGGTTGTCGCGTCCGAGGCCCTCGAGGAACGCCCGGTCCAGGTCTGCGAGCCGGTGGTCGCGATGGAGGTCCTGGTAGGTGAAGCCGGGAACGCCGAGGGCGAAGTCTCTGTCGCCGGAAGGCGGCATGGTCGGCGCAGTCTGCAAGGGGCGGATTCTAACCTTTTTGCTTGACTCCCGGGCATCCCTAATAATAATAGGAACCCTTACTGATATGAACTCTCCCCCCGCCACCCCCCGCCGCTCGACGCGGCAGAGGCGTCTCGTCCTCGAGGCCGTCACGGAGATGAAGTCCCATCCGACGGCGGAGTGGGTGTACTCGGCGGTGCGGCGCGCCCTGCCGCGCGTTTCGCTCGGCACGGTGTACCGCAACCTGCAGGTCCTCGTGGAGGAGGGCAAGCTCAAGTCCTTCGTCCGGGACGGGCTCATTCGCTACGATGCCGACCTCGATGCGCACGACCACTTCGCGTGCGAGCGGTGCGGTGTGCTGCTCGACATCCCGCGCGCCACGGAGTCGCTGTCGGGAGAGCGGAGGCTGAAGTCGCAGGGTTATCTGATTTCCGGAAGAACGCTCGAATACCACGGGGTTTGCCGCAAGTGCCGGCGCGGCGCCGCGGTCAACGCCTGAGACCTGGTTCAACCACTCACGACGCAGAGGAGGAAAGATCATGACGGAAACAAGCAAGTGCCCGGTGAAACATGGCGCCGGCGGCGGCACGACGAACCGCGACTGGTGGCCGAACCAGCTGCGGCTGGACCTGCTCCAACAGCATTCCTCGCGGTCGAATCCGATGGGGCAGGACTTCGACTACGCGAAGGAG
>JANMBR010000266.1:0-17344 GCA_031360505.1 Acidobacteriota bacterium | reverse complement strand
TTACTCTTCGGACGCGCAGAGCGCCCGGCAGCGGCAGGAAAAGGCGCGGCATTGCCTGCGCGTGGTCGGGCTGGCGGGACGGGAGAATCATCAGCCGAGTCAGCTTTCCGGCGGACAGCAGCAACGGGTGGCGATTGCCCGGGCCCTGATCAACGAGCCCAAGCTGATGCTGGCCGACGAGCCGACCGGCAACCTCGACACGAAGACGTCCGAGGAGATCATGGGCGTCTTCCAGGGCCTGAACGACGAAGGCAAGACCGTCGTCGTCATCACCCACGAGGCGGACATCGCCGAGTATGCGAAGCGGGTCATCGTCTTCCGCGACGGGAAGCTCGTCGAAGACCGAGCGGTCGCGCGCCGGCGCAACGCGCGGCGGCCGGAGGCCTGAGGGGCGGCGATGCTGAAATTCCTGACGATCCTGAAAGTCGGCATGAAGGCGATCGCTCGCAACAAAATGCGATCGGCCCTGACGGCACTCGGCATCATCATCGGGGTCGCTTGCGTGATCGCCATGATCGCCGTCGGCCAGGGCTCGCAGGCGGCCATCCAGGCGCAGATTTCCGCGCTCGGCGCCAACTTTCTGATGATCTTTCCGGGCATCGCGACCCAGTCGGGCGCGCGCATCTTCACGGGGCAATCCACGCTGACCGAGGACGACGTCGCGGCGGTCAAAGCCGAATGTGCGGCGGTCGCGTACGTGTCGCCGTCGTCGCGCACCGGATCGCAGGTCGTCGCGGGCAACCTCAACTGGGGGACCCAGATCCAGGGCGTCGGCGTCGAATGGCCCTTCGTGCGATCCTGGAACGTGGAGAAGGGGGTGTTCTTCGACGAATCCGAGGTCCGCGCGGCGGCGAAAGTCTGCGTCCTCGGAACGACCGTGGCCAACGCCCTCTTCGAAGGTCAGGACCCGGTGGGGCAGACGGTGCGGATCAAGAACTTCCCGTTCCGCGTGATCGGCGTCCTCGAGACGAAGGGCGGCAGCGTGATGGGGCAGGACCAGGACGACATCGTCGTGGCCCCGTACACGACCGTGATGCGCCTGCTCAAGCACAGCGCGAAGATCGATATGTTCATGGCCTCGGCCGTGTCGCGCGGCGCCGTGGAAGAGGCGCAGAAGGAGATCGAGGCGATCCTGCGACAGAGGCACCGGCTGCAGTCGGGCCAGGACTCGGACTTCATGATCCGCTCGCAGCAGGAGATCGCGGCGACGGCGGACGAGACCTCGCGCACGCTGTCGGTGCTGCTCGCTTCGGCGGCCTCGATCTCGCTGCTCGTGGGGGGAATCGGGATCATGAACATCATGCTCGTCTCGGTGACCGAGCGCACCCGCGAGATCGGCATCCGGATGGCGATCGGCGCGAAGGGCCGCGACATCCTGCTTCAGTTCCTGATCGAAGCGCTGGCCCTCTCGATCGGGGGCGGCGCGATCGGAATCTCCCTCGGTATCGGTGCGTCGCGCTTGCTCGCCTGGAAGGCGCACTGGCCGATCATGCTTTCGCCGGGGGCGATCGCCCTCGCCTTCGGGTTTTCCGCGGCGATCGGGATTTTTTTCGGGTTCTACCCGGCACGGAAGGCCTCGCAGCTCGATCCCATCGAGGCGCTGAGGTACGAGTAGCGTCCGGCGTTAAAATCCCCCGGTGACCCCGGTTCCGTTCGCGCGCTTCTGGAACCGCCTCGATCCGCGCAAGAGCATTGCGGCGCGGCTGCTGTTCGCGTTCTTCCTGGCCTTCCTTCTGCCCGGCAGCGCGTTCGTCCTCCTTTTGCAGCAGCGGCTGACGACCCTCGAGACGGACTCGGCCGACCAGGTGGCGGCGGTGCGCGTGAGCGAAGCTCAGATGCGCGTCGAGCTGGACATCGGGTTCCGGGCCGAGTGGGTCGATCGCCGGGCGCGTGTCGCCGAGGAGGCCGCCTGGTCCCTCGCGACCGCGGCGTCGCTGGCCCTGGCGGGCGACATCGCTTCGGAGCCCGCGGCGTCGCGCCTCGCGGCCGATGCGCACGGCCATTTGTGGACCGAAATTCCGGAAGAGGAGTCGGTGGCGTTCGTTTCGGGCCGCGCGGGAAACCCCGAGGCGGCGCGAACGGAGGTCGAGCGCACCCGAGTGCTCGCGCCGTTGATGGTGGAGTTGCGGCGCAGGCGCCCGGCCATCCGCGACGTCAGTATCTGGACGGCCGAGGGCGTCGTGCGCCACAGCCCCTGGCTCGACTTCCACCGCGCCAACCGCGAGTCCGGGGGCGAGCTGGAGCGGTTCGTCTTCAATCGCGTGGCCCGGTTCCCCGCCGCGCGGCCGGCCACGGGCGACACCGCCGTCTGGACCGGCGTGTATGCAGGCCCATCGATCACGTCGGATCCGCGGACCGCCTCGGTCTTCGTCCCCGTGCGCAGCGCGGCGGGCGTGCTCGTGGCAGGCATCGCGCTGGATCTGGATCCCCGGCGCTACGTGGCTGAGGCGTTCGAGACCTGGCAGCCGTCCGGAGACATCTGGTTCGCGACCGACGCCGAAGGCCACGCCCTGCTGATGACTCCACGCTCGGCGGCCGCCCTGGGCTGGAGCGGGGTCGGCGGCACCGTGATCGCGGAGGCGCCGTCGCCCGAGCTGAAGAAGCTCGCGGCCCGCGCCCTGCGCGGTCAGCGCTCGGCGGAGCGCTATCTCGTCGACGGCAAAGCGCTTCGGATCGCTTCGGCCCGTGTCGGCGCAACCGGCTGGGTGCTGTTCGAGGGCTTTTCGAGCGAGGCGGTGGACACGATCCGAGCCGAGGCCGTGCGCGCCTTCCCGCCCGCGTCGTATTCGCGGCTGCGCAGCGAGGCGCTGTTGCTCTTCGCCTTGCTCTCGCTGGCCGTGCTCGGCACGATCGGCATCGTCTCGCGCCGCGTCTCCGCTCCCGTGGGCGAGCTCGTCCACGCTGCGGAGGAAATCGGCCGGGGACGGTCCTATGCCATCGCCGCGCGGGCCTCCGGGGATGAAATCGGACGCCTCTCCTCGGCGATCGACACGATGGGAAAGCGGGTCGAGCGCCGCGTGGAGACGCTGCGCCGGCTTCACCAGTTCTCGAGGTCCGCCTACCGAATGACGGACTTCAAGGAAGTCCTCGGACGTTCGACGCAGGCGATCGCCGCGTTCACCAACGCGGAGCGGGTCTGGTTCCACCTCTACGACCGCAACACGAATCGGCTCGAGGCCGCGTTGCCGGCGTGGAATGTCCCGGAGGAGATCGCCGCGCGCCTGAAGGTCTCTGTGGACGCGCGTTCGATTGCGGGAATGGTGTTTCGCACCGGAGAGGTCTACTGCACCAACGATCTCGGGCAGGATCCCTATTCGAACCACGACCTGCAGAAGCTCGTCGGGGCCGAGAACGGGGTGTTCGCGCCGCTGAAGACCGAGGACGAGACTCTGGGGGTCGCCGTCGCGATCAACCGGCCCGGGGGGTTCGGCCAGGAGGAGATCGACGCGGTGACGTCCTTTGCCGACCTCTCGTCGCTGCTGTTGCGCAATGCGCGTCTCTACACGACGCTCGTCTGCACGGTGGACGAGCTGCGCCACGCCGGCCGGCTCAAGGACCATTTCCTACAGAACGTGAACCACGAGCTGCGCACGCCGCTGACGGCCATCGTGGGATGGACGGATCTCTTCGAGGAGGAGGAGCTCGACGAGAAGACGGTGCGCCGCGGCATGCGCCAGATTCGGCAGTCCGCGCGGGTGCTGCTCGCGCTCATCGATGACCTGCTCGATCTCGCCCGGCTCGAGCGCGGCGCCCTGACCCTCGACCTCAAGCTCGTCTCGCTCTCGGAAGTGATCCAGCGCTCGGTCGAGACGGTGCGCCTCATGTCGGAATCCCGCGGGGTGGGGTTGATCCTCGCGCCCCTGCCCGAGCCGATGCCCCCCGTGCGCGCCGACGCGCTGCGGCTCCAGCAGATCCTGTGGAACCTGCTCTCGAACGCGATCCAGTTCACGCCGCAGCACGGGCGCGTCGTCATTCGCGTCGAGCGGGAGCCGGAGCGTTATCTCGTCAGCGTCGAGGACGATGGGATCGGTATCCCCGAGGGCGAGCTGCCGCACGTGTTCGAGCGCTTCCGCCAGGTGGACGGATCGGCGACGCGGGGGCACGCGGGCATGGGAATCGGTCTCGCGCTGGCGCGTTCGCTCGTCGAGTTGCACGGCGGAACGATCTGGGCCTCCAGCGTCGTCGGGCAGGGCAGCCGCTTCACGTTCGCGATCCCAATTCGGCCAGGGGCGCGGCGGGCACAAGCCGCGGAGGAACCGGTGAGCTCGAGCGCAGAGGAGCCGGAGGCGTGAACTAGCCCGAGGCGGCCGGCAGGCCGGTGCCCTTGAGCAGGTCCTTGACGACTTTCGCCGTCTCCTCCTTGCCCGGCACGCAGAGGTTCGGGTCCTTCTCGGTCCCGGCGGCGATCGCCGCGGCGTAGCCCTCGCAGTCGTAGCCGCACGCCGTGCAGTCGGTCTGGGCCATCGCGGCATAGAGCTTCAACGCGAGGTTGCCGTCTTTGGCCATCTCCATGCGCTTGCCGAGCGGGATGGTCTCGTCGTGGAAGGCCGGGGCCTCCTTCTTCGGCTTGGCGGCGGCGACGACGTCGTCCTCCCCGCGGCCGGTGTCGATCCATTGTCCGTAGGACAGGCAGGTCGGGCACACGAACGAGTAGTCCCATCCCTGCGGCAGGAACACCGCGGGCGTCCGGTAGACATTGAGCGGCTGAAAGTCCTGCGGGCAGGCGGGCGCCTCGCGCTCCTGGGCGTCGAGGACCATCGTCTTCAGATGCGGGCGCGAGAACTCGATCTGCTTCGGCTTCTGGGCGAACCGGAACATCTCGCCCTTCGGGCACACCATGACGACCTGCGGCTTGTAGACGCGGTCGACGAAGAAGGACCGCATCGGCACTTCGTGCGAGGGACAGACGGAGGCGGCGTCCTTCCAGAAGGCGGCGACGAGTTGGGATCGTTCCGGAAGCGAGAGCTTCATGGACGGCGATTATACGGGTCTCTCAACCAGCCGCGAAAGGGTTCAGCCGCTTCTCCTCGTCGATCGTCGTTCCGGGCCCGTGTCCGCAGACGACGGGCACGTCGCCCGGGAGCACGAAGAGCTTTTCCCGAATCGAGGCGAGGATCGCGTCGGTGTCCCCGCCCCACAGATCGGTTCGGCCGATCGAGCGGCGAAAGAGCGTGTCTCCCGCAAAAAGAATCGGGTGGTCGCCCTCGAGCAGGAAGCACGTCGAGCCCGGCGTATGCCCCGGTGTGTGAATGGCGCGCAGGGTGTAGGGGCCGAAGCGGATGCGCTCGGCGTCGGCAAGCGGCGCATCCGGGGGCAGCGGCGCCTCCGCGCGCAGCCCGAAGAATGCCGCCTGCTCGGGCAGCGCGTCGTAGAGGGGGCGGTCGGCCGGATGGAGCCGGATCGGCGCCCCGGTGGCTTCCTTGACGGCCCGCGAAGCGGTGATGTGGTCGAGGTGCGCGTGCGTGTGCACGAGGGCGACGGGAACAAGCTTTGCCGATTCGAGGGCCCGCAGGATGCGCTCGGGCTCGTCGCCCGGGTCGATGACGACGGCTTCGCGCGAAACCGGGTCCGCGACCACGGTGCAGTTGCACTGGAGCGGACCGACCGGGAACGTCTCGATGATCGGCTCAACGCTCACGGGTTGACCGCCACCACGGTTTCTACGTCGTGGCGCTCCTTGCGGGTCGGGCACGCCCAGATCGGCTCGGTCGACGAGGGGGAGAGCTGGATCGCCCACTCCTGGTTATCGGAGCGGCGGCGCTCGGAAGCGAAGAGCTTGCGGCGGCTGCGCGGTGTGAAAATCTCCCAGCGGACGTAGCCGAAGTCGGCGGCGGCGTCTTCGAGGTGGAAGGCCGGGACCTTCTCGCCGGGCTCGATCGTGATCTCGGCCACGGTGGTCGGCACGAACCCGTTGGCGGCCAGCCGTTGCTCCATCTCGGGACGGACGTTTCGGCCCCGGTGAAGCAGATCGTGCCGTCCGCGCGCCACGCCGCGGCCGAGGATCAGGTCGTCGAGGGTGTCAGCGAGCTCGGGCTCCATGGCAGAGCGGATCTTAACGCCCGGGGCCTTTCGCGAGCGAGTTAGACTCCCGCCCCTTGGACCTGCCGTCGCAGCTCATCCGGTTTTCCCTCGCCCTCTGGGTGGGCGGGACGCTCGTCGTCGTGATTGCGGCGCCCGTCGTCTTCGGCGAGATTGCGTCGCGCGACCGCGCGGGGGCCGTCTTCGGCGAGATCCTGCGGCGGTTCGAGATCGTGAAGCAGGTCCTCTCGCTCGCGCTCGTGATCGGCGTCTTCGTGAATCTCGAGCGGGGCGGCGGGCTGGCCGGCCGGTCGGTCGCGGCCGCGATCGCGATCTTTCTCGCGATCGCGACCAACGTCTACCTCGCCATGGTGCTGCGCCCGAGGATGAAGTACTTCCACATGAAGGTCGGGTCCTTCGACGCAGCCGCCCCGGACGATCCGTGGAAAGCGCGGTTCGATGGCCTGCACCGCCGCGCGACGCGCGTTCTCGTGCTGGGCTGGGCCGCGGCCGCGGTCGGCCTCGCGCTCTGGCCGTAGGGCGCTACGACCGCAGCCGGGCGATCGCGTCGATCTCGACGGCGGCGCCCTTCGGCAGCTCGGCCACGGCGACCGTCGACCGGGCGGGCCGGTGCTCTCCGAATCGTCGCGCGTAGACGGTGTTCATCTCCGCGAAGTCGGACATCCGGAGCAGGTAAACCGTCGTCTTGACGACATCGTTCAAAGAGAGACCCGCAGATTTCAGGACCGCCTCGAGGTTGTCGAACACGCGCTCGACACCTGCCCCGAGGCCGCCGGCCACGAGCTCACCCGTGGCCGGATCGAGGGGAATCTGGCCCGACAGGAAGAGGAAGCCGCCGTCCGAAACTGCCTGGGAATAGGGGCCGATGGCCTTTGGGGCCCCGTCCGTCGCGACCGTTTTCATCGTTCCTCCGCCTTCCTCGGCTAGAATAAGGGCAACCACGGCAAAAGATATGTCCGTAGAGCGAATCCAGCTTCTGCACGAAGACTACATTCGCCTGACCGAAAGGTTCAAGGCGTTGTGGACGTTCCACCAGTTTCTGCGGGGCGTCCAGAAAACCTTCTTTGCGACGGAGCCGGGCTACACGCTGGACTTCGGAAAGCTCTATGACGACGTGCGGGCGACGGCCAGCGCGATCGATACGACGTCGCCGGAGAAAGTCGCTCCGAGAATCCGCGAGCTCGCCGAGCGCCTCGACGGGTTCGGCCGCAAACTGCGGGAGGCCGACCGGCACATCTCACCCTCCTACGTGCGCCGCTTCTTCGAGAAGGTGCAACCCCAGGACGAGAAGATCGCCTTCCACCTCCTGCGTTTCTACTTCTCGCAGCCCGACGTGGACGAGGACGTCATCGACAAGGTCGACTTCCTGGCCACGGTCGTCGCGGCGGGGCCCTTGGTCGCCGACGCCGACGGTCCGCGCCCGCGCCCGGACGTCCAGAAGTTCTTCGAGGCGGCGACGGTTTCCTCGGTCTGGCCGCGCCTGGACCTGACGAGCGCGCCCTCGATCGTGCGCGCGTTCGACGACCTGGCCGCGGACATGACGCGTGCGCAGGAGTTCGAGGACCTCGTCACGGCGCGGCTGCTGAACAACGTCCGGACGCTCAAGCGTCGTGTCGCGAGCGGCCTCGCGAACCCGGAAGTCCTCGCGGCGGTCGCCAAGTGCAATCTCCGCACGCGGTCCGTGTTCCACCGGCTCTACGAGCGCGAGGAGCGCCGGCTCGAGGAGGCGACCGACCGGATCGGCGATCTCGAGAAGGAGCTTGCCCGGGGCGGGCTCGACGCCCCGGGTGGTGAAGAGTTTCGCAGGTTCCGCGAGTCGCGCCAGCGCTTCGACCGGCAGTCCCAGGAGGGAAACGTCAAGGCGCTGCACGTCGTCGAGCTCAAGGAAGCGATCGGCGAGGTGCTCGGGCGTTTCGAGCTTTCCGGCCTGGCGGCCGACGACATCGACGGGGTGCTCGAGCTCGTGGAGGAGGTCGAGTCCGAGGCAAATGACGACGGCTTCTGGAGGCCTTACTTCGACCGGGTGCTCGGCGCGGTCGAGCTCTACGACGACGGCACCGGACCGCTGCGGACTGGGATCGCCGGCCTCGAGAACCTCCGCCTCGAGCCCTGGGAGCTGAAAGCCGCGCGCCGCACGGTGGCGGCGGGGGGGGAGGCTCCGACCGAGCGCGATCGCACGCTTCTGCGGGCGGTGTCCCTCCGATTGAAGGCCGAGGAGGAGACCGAGACGATGCGCGCATCCGCTGGAATGACTCCGTCGGCCGACACGCTGCGGGCGGCACGCGCCACGCTCGGCCGCGTGCCGATGCTCGATGCGGCGCTCTCCTCGGTCATCGACGAGTCCGAAGCGGTTTCGTCCTCCGAGGATATCCGGTGCTGGACGCGCACGCGATTCCGACTCTTGCGCGCGACGTCGGACCTCTGGTTGATGCAGGACTCGCCCAAGAGCGACCGCCGGGATTCGCGCGCCTGACGGGCGCGCGCCTTCCGATCGCGGGTTCCAGGTTTCGAGTCCAGAGCGGGACACGTCTGCTCATATACTCGCCGGCGTGAGCGGCGAAGACGAGAAACCGGAGACCGAGGAGCCGTCCGAGAGCGATCTCGTCCGGAATCGGCGGGAGAACCTGCGTCGCGTGGAAGAGCTCGGCTTCGCGGCCTCGCCGATGAGCTTCCCGGCCGTGGATACGGTTTCGGAGATCCGCGGACGGTTCCAGGACAGCACCGGGGAGGCCCTGGAGGCGCAGAAGCCCTCGACGACCACCGCCGGCCGGGTCCTGGCGCTGCGCACGGCCGGCAAGGCCGGATTCCTGGACCTCTCCGACGGGCGGTCGCGCCTCCAGGTCTACGTGCGCCGCGACGCGGTCGCGGACGCGGCATTCGAGCTCTACAAGGCGCTCGACCTCGGCGACTGGATCGGCGTCGAAGGCGAGGTGTTCCGCACGCGGACGGGAGAGCTCTCGATCAAGGCGCGCACGCTGACGTTTCTGGCGAAGTGCTTCCGACCCCTTCCGGAAAAGTGGCACGGCCTGAAGGATGTCGAGCGGCGCTACCGGCAGCGGTATCTCGACCTCGCGGTCAATCCCGAGTCGAGGGAGGTGTTCGAGCGGCGAGCGGCGATCGTGCGCTTCATCCGATCCTTCCTGGACGGCCGGGGCTATCTCGAGGTGGAGACTCCGATGATGCAGCCGCTGGCCGGCGGCGCGGCGGCGCGCCCGTTTCGCACGCACCACAACGCGCTCGACCTCGACCTCTTTCTGCGCATCGCGCCGGAGCTCTACCTGAAGCGGCTCGTCGTCGGCGGCATGCCGAAGGTCTACGAGATCAACCGCAACTTTCGCAACGAGGGGCTGTCGACGCACCACAACCCCGAGTTCACGATGCTCGAGTTCTACGAGGCCTACGCGCAGGGCAACGACCTCATCCGGCTTTCCGAGGAGCTGCTCTCCGGGCTCGCGCGCGCGGTCGCGGGGGACGTGAAGACGCCGTGGGGCGAAGGGATGATCGACTGGACCCCGCCGTTCCGGCGACTGACGATGCGCGAGGCCGTCGTTGCCTTTTCGCGCGAGGATCCGCGCGGCCCCGTCGCGCGCGAAGAGCTCGCAAGCGAGGCGAGCCTGCTCGCGGTGGCGGCGCGCTACGGCGTCGAGACCGTTGAGCGCTTCCGTGGAAGAAAGGGAAAGCTCCTCGCCGAAGTGTTCGAGACGATCGCCGAGCCGAGACTCGTGCAGCCGACCTTCATCGAGGAGTTTCCGACGGAGATTTCGCCCCTCTCGCGGCAGCGCCCGGAGGACCCGGAGTGGGTGGACCGTTTCGAGCTCTACGCCGGCGGGATGGAGGTCGCCAACGGGTTCTCCGAGTTGAACGACGCGGCCGAGCAGGCCGTCCGCTTCCGGCGGCAGGTCGAGGAGCGCGAGGGCGGCGATCTCGAGGCCGCGGCCTACGATGAGGACTATGTGGAGGCGCTCGAGTACGGCATGCCGCCGACGGCGGGCGAGGGGGTCGGGATCGACCGGCTCACGATGCTCCTCACGAACCGCCAGTCGATTCGCGACGTGATCCTGTTCCCGCTGTTGCGGCCGAGGAGCGGCGGGGGCTGATGCGCTTCGAGACTTTCGTGGCGCTGCGCTACCTGGTCACCTCGCGCCGCCGCGCGCACGTCGCCTTGATCGCCACGATCTCGGTCGTCGGCCTGGCCGTCGGGGTGGCCGCCCTCATCGTATCGCTCGCGCTGCTCTCGGGGTTTCAGGACCGGATCCGGAATCAGATGATGGAGAAGAGCGCGCACCTGCGCGTGTCGCCCGCGCGCGGGGTTCGCCTGGCGGATCCTGCGCGGGTGCGCGGCGCCCTCGCGGCCCTGACCGGCGTCGTCGATCTTGCCGCCTCGCTCGAAGGGCGCGCCTGGGCGTCGGACGGGGAAGGCGTGCAGGCGCCCTCGCCCGTTCACTACCGCAACGGCGCGCGTCCGGTCGGGGAGCAAGGCGCGCGCATCACGGGCCCGCTGGCGGCGCGGCTGCACGTTCAGCAAGGGCAGACCATCCGGTTGACCTCCTCGCGCACGCGGCTGTCGCCGATCGGCCCGATCCCGGTGACGGCCGTGCTCACGGTGTCGGAGGTGCGGCGCTCGAGCGCGCTCGACCGGCCCGGGGAGGTCGAGGTCTCGGAGGAGACGGCCCGCCTTCTCTCCGGGCTCGGGGAGGGCGCGGGAGCGTTCGAAGCCCGGCTGGCCAATCCGCTCGAGGCCGCGTCGGCGGCGCGTGCGGTCCAGGGAGTCCTCGGGGCCGATTACGTCGTGGCCACGTGGTGGGAGCTGAACGCGCCGCTCGCATTCGCCCTTCGGCTCGAGAAGACCGTCATCTTTCTGACGGTCGCGCTCGTCATCCTGGTGGCGGCGCTGAACATCGTGTCCAACATCGCACTCACGGTCGTCGAAAAGAAGCGCGACCTCGGAGTCTTCACATCGCTCGGCGCTGCCCCGGCGTCCCTCCAGAGGATCTACCTGACCCTCGGCGCCGCGATCGGGCTGCTCGGCACGGGGGCCGGCGTCTTGCTCGGGGTGGGTCTGTCCCTGGCGCTCGAGCGTTTCCGCCTCGTTCCGCTTCCTGCCGACGTCTACATGCTGTCCCATGTTCCCTTCGCCGTGCATCCCGGCGAGGTCGCCGCGATCGCCGCCTTCGCGCTGCTGACCGCCCTGGCGGCCGCCGTGCTGCCAGCGCGCGCGGCGGCACGGCTGGCGCCGGGAGAGGCGATCCGGTTGTCGCGATGAAAACGCGGCCTCGATCCTGATGCTCGCAGTCAAAGCCACCGGCCTCGCCCGGACCTACTCCGGCGAGGGCGCCCCGGTCACCGTCTTTTCCGGGCTGTCCCTCGACCTCGAGGAGGGCGTGTTCGCGGCGGTGATGGGCCCGTCCGGTGTGGGCAAGTCGACGCTGCTCCACCTCGTGGGAGGAATCGACCGCCCCGACGCCGGCCGCGTCGAAGTGTTCGGGTCCTCTCTCGAGGACATGTCCGCGCAGGAGCGCGCCCGATTCCGCAACGCGAACATCGGGTTCGTGTTTCAGTTTCACCACCTGCTCCCCGAGTTCACGGCCGAGGAGAACGTCTCGTTTCCTCACCGGATCGCCGGCGTGCCCGAGCGGGAGGCCCGGCGGCGCGCCGGGGAGCTGCTCGAGCGCATCGGACTGGGGCAGCGGCGCGAGCACGGTGCGCGCGCCCTGTCGGGCGGCGAACAGCAGCGCGTCGCGATTGCGCGGGCGCTGGCGCGCGGCCCGCGGCTGCTGCTCGCCGACGAGCCGACCGGCAATCTCGACGCGGCCGCGGCGGCGAACGTCTTCGAGCTGCTCCGGGAGCTGCATCGCGAGCGCGCGATGACCACGATCATCGTCACTCACAACCCCGATCTGGCTGCGCGCTGTGATAGACTTTTCACGATGTCGCGGGAAGGAATTTCTCCGTCCGTGGGTTTGCCAGAGCGAGGATGAATCCGGAGATCCCGCCCCATGGCCGCAAACCCCTCCCACCCGACGGCGCCTGAGCTCGCCCACCATGTTTGAGAAATACAACGAGAAGGCGCGCCGCGCACTCTTCTTCGCCCGGTACGAGGCGTCGAAGCTCGGGTCCAAGGTGATCGAGTCCGAGCACCTGCTGCTCGGGATCCTCCGAGAGGGTGAGGACATCATCAAGGAGATCTTCGGCCGCTTCAACGTCAAGCCGGAGGAGGTCCGCCGCGAGATCGAAGGGGACCGCATCTTCGTCGAGCGCATCTCCTCGACGGCCGAGTTGCCGCTCTCCGAGGAGTCGAAGAAGATCCTCGCCTATGCCTCACACGAGGCCGAGTCGATGATGCACCCGTATGTCGGCACGGAGCACCTGCTGATCGGACTGCTGCGCGTGGACGGCTGCGTGGCGGGCCGGCTGCTGACGGCGCGCGGCTTCAACCTCTACGGCGTGCGCGAGGAGACCATCTCCCTGATCAAGGAACGCGAGGTCTCCAAGCAGAAGAAGGAACTTCCGTTCCTGGCGGAGTACAGCCGGGACCTCACGCAGCTCGCGGGCACTGGAACGTTCGACCCGCTCATCGGCCGCGACAAGGAAGTCGAGCGGATCATTCAGATCCTTTCGCGGCGCACGAAGAACAATCCAATCCTCCTCGGGGAGCCGGGCGTCGGCAAGACGGCCATCGTCGAGGGCCTGGCCACCCGGATCGTGGAAGGCGCGGTGCCGATTTTCCTCGCCTCCAAGAAGATCCTCGCCCTCGACCTTTCGCTCATCGTCGCGGGCACCAAGTACCGCGGCCAGTTCGAGGAGCGTCTGAAGGGGATCATCCGCGAGCTGAGGGAAAACCCGGACCTCATCATCTTCATCGACGAGATCCACTCGCTCATAGGCGCCGGGTCCGCGGAGGGCTCGCTCGACGCGGCAAACATCCTGAAGCCGGCCCTCTCGCGCGGGGAAGTCTCGTGCATCGGCGCGACGACGCTCAAGGAGTACCGCAAGTACATCGAGAAGGACCGCAGCCTCCTGCGGCGCTTCCAGGCGATCCACGTGACCGCGCCCTCGGAGAACGAGACCTTCGAGATCCTCGAGGGGGTCAAGGACCGCTACGAGCAGTTCCACAAAGTGCACTACTCCGCCGAAGCGATCAAGACCGCGGTCTACCAGTCCAATCGCTACATCACGGATCGCTTCTTTCCCGACAAGGCCATCGACATCCTCGACGAGGCCGGCGCGAAGGTGAAGCTGAGGCGCGTCGCCGACACGCAGAACCTGCGGAAACTCGAGGTGGAGATTCGCCAGATCGTCAAGGAAATGAAGAAGGCGATCTCCGACAAGGATTTCGAGAAGGCCGTCTTCCTGCGCGAGCGCGAGATCGAGCTCAAGGAAGAGATCGAGCTGGCAAAAGCCCAGTCGGCCGAGCGCAGCGAGGCGACGCAGGAGGTCACGCGCCGCGACATCGAGGAGATCATCTCCTCCTGGACGGGAATCCCCGTCGCATCGCTCGAGATGGAGGAGGCCGAAAAGCTCCTGCACATGGAGGACGCCTTGCGCCGGCGCATCGTCGGCCAGGAGGCCGCCATCATCGCCGTCTCGAAGGCGATCCGCCGCTCGCGACTGGGCGTCAATAGCCCGAACCGCCCCATGGGCTCCTTCATCTTCCTCGGGCCCTCCGGCGTCGGAAAGACGGAAGTGGCGCGGCGGCTGGCCGAGTTCATGTTCGAGAACCAGAAGTCGCTCGTGCGCTTCGACATGTCCGAGTACATGGAAAAGCACGCCGTCTCCAAGCTGATCGGTTCGCCCCCGGGCTACGTCGGCCACGAAGAGGGAGGGCAGCTGACCGAGCGCATCCGGCGCAATCCGTACAGCGTCATCCTGTTCGACGAGATCGAAAAGGCGCACCCGGACATCGCCAACCTGCTGCTGCAGATCCTCGAGGACGGCATCCTGACGGACGCGTACGGCAACGTCGTGGACTTCAAAAACACGCTCATCATCATGACGTCCAACATCGGCACCAAGCACCTCGTCAACCGTAGCCGCGTCGGCTTCGGCGGGGGGCGCGACGTGCAGAGCAACCGCGAGATCGAGGAGCTCGTCCTGAAGGAGCTGCGCCGCGACTTCTCTCCCGAGTTCATCAACCGGATCGACGATGTCATCGTTTTCCACCCCCTGGCACGCCCGGAACTGGCAAAGATTTGCCGGCTGCTGATCGACGACGTCAATACGACGATCGCCAGCAAGGGTGCATGGATCGACATCGACGACGAAGCGATCGAGTGGCTGCTCGACCAGAGCGGAGACGATCCGAACATGGGCGCGCGGCCGCTGCGGCGCGCCATCCAGAAGCATGTCGAGGACCCGGTCTCCGAGCTGCTGATCGCCGCGCGCGACGAGCGTCTCGAGGCGATCGAGGTTCGTGTGGGGCCGGATGGGCTGCGAGTCACGGCGCGCGAAGGCGAGCCGATCCCCCAGGGGCAGTAACTTCTTGCGCAAGGGGTCCCTCGGGGCCGCGGTCCTTTCCGCGGCGATGCTGGGCCTTTCGGCCGCGCGCGCTCAGGAGCCGGCTGCGCCACCGGCGCCGACGCCGCCTCCCGCTCCGGCCGAGGCGCAGCTGCCGGCCGCCGCCGCGACAGCTCCGGAGACCCCGGAAACCCTGGCGGTGCCGCCGGCGCCCGCGGCGGGGCCCGACACGATCGTGGGTTTCCGAGTCGTCGGGTACCAGACGGTTTCGCCGGACACGATCGCCCACTACCTCGGGATCAAGGTCGGCGACCAGTACGACCCGGAGAAAGTGCGGAAGAATTTCGCGGCCCTCTGGGACACCGGACTGCTCGAGAACGCCAAGATCGAGGCCGAGCCTTCCGCGGCGGGCGTCACGCTCGTCGTCACCGTCGAGGAGCGCCCGATCGTCAAGGACGTCGACTACGTCGGGAACAAGAAGCTCTCGACTTCGCAAATCAAGGATCGGCTCAAGGAAGCCAAAATCACCGTGCGCCCTGGCGCACCCCTCTCGCTGCGCGACGTGGCGCGGGCGCGGTCGGCGATCGCCGAGTACTACGTGGAGCAGGGCTTCCGCAGCGCCAGCGTCGACTACCGGATCGACGACCTCTCGAAGACCGAGAAGAAGGTCGTGTTCCTGATCGACGAGGGCGACAAGGTCAAGATCGAATCGATCACCTTCACGGGCAATGCGGCGGTCTCCGCCCAGGCGCTGCGCAACGCCATGCACAAGACCAAGGTCGCCACCTTCTGGCGCATCCTGAACGACGACACGGTTTACAACCAGGCCAGTTACGAGGCCGACGTGGAGAGCATGAAGGGGCTCTACCAGTCCAAGGGGTACAAGGACGTCGTGTTCAAGGATCCGATCCTGGACGTGTACATCGTGAATCCGACCGCCAAGCCCACCAAGCTCAAGCGGCGCGTCCGGATCACCGTTCCGATCGTGCAGGGCGAGAAGTTCTACACGAACACGATCAGCATCGCCCGCGTCCAGCAGAACGGGCAGGCCGCGGACCCGCCCGAGCCGTCGGTGTACCCGAGCGGACTGCTGCTCAAGCAATTCCTCGAACTGCCACCGGGGTCGATCCTGAATCGCGACCGCATCGTCGAGGGACTGGCCTCGATCGAGAACCTCTACAAGACCCGCGGCTACATCTACTGGTTCGCCGATCCCGTCTTCACGGAGGTCGGCACCGATCGCGTCGACATCCAGGTGAAGATGTTCGAGGGCGAGAAGTTTTACCTCGGCCGCCTCGAAGTGCAGGGCAACACGCAGACCCGCGACAAGGTCATCCGCCGCGAGTTTGGCCTGGACGAGGGCGACGTGATGGACATGGAGGCGGTCAAGAAGAGCATCGCGAAGATCTCGCAGCTCGGGTACTTCAAGCTCGGTGAGGAGCCCCAGTTCGGCGTCCGAGCCGAAGAGAAGAAAGTGGACATCGTGCTCAAGGGGTCGGAGACGAGCCGCAACGAGATCCAGTTCGGCGCCGGCTATTCCGGGTTCGACGGATTCTTCGGCCAGTTCTCATTTCAGACGCGCAACTTCCTCGGCCGGGGCGAGATCATCGGTGTCTCCGCGCAGCTCGGAAAAGTGTCGAACTACTTCGACCTGTCGTACACGATCCCCTGGTTCATGGACAAGAACCAGTCCGTGGGCGCCTCGCTCTTCCGCCGCAAGGTCGTGTATTCGTCTCAGACCGAGCAACGGCAGGGCGGGACCCTCTTTTACGGGAAAGGCATCGGGCTCTTCGATTCGGCCTCGATCCTGTATGCCTACCAGGACATCCACGCGAGCTATCCGGCCCGCGCCGCTCCGACGCCCCCGGGGCAGCCGACGCCTCCCCAGAAGTTCATCGACACGAGCGGCACCTCGTCGTCCCTGACGCCGGCGTATCGGTACGACAGCCGGAACGATCCGATGAACCCGACCAAGGGCTTCCGCCTCTTCGCCGCCGTGGAGGTTGCGCCTGCTCTTTTTGGCGGCACGAATGCGTTCATCAAGCCCACCCTCGGCTCGACGGTCTACATCCCGGTGCCACTACCGCGCCACGCGGTCCTCGCGCTGAACGCGGAGATCGGCTTCGTCGCCGCGCTATCGGGAACGCCGCTCCAGGTGTTCGAGCGGTTTCAGCTCGGCGGCGAGCAGAGCATGCGCGGGTTCTCGCAGGGCGCGATCGTTCCGCTGCATCCGGATACCAACATCGTGTTCACGGATGCGGACGGCCGAATCCTCGGCGGCAACAAGTTTTTTGTGGTCAACGTCGAATACCAGTTCCTGACCATCGGCCCGGCCACGTTGCTGGCCTTCGTGGATTTCGGGAACAACTACTACGACACCCAGTCCTTCGACCTGACCAACGTCCGTTCGGCCTTCGGGATGGAATTGCGGGTCTTCCTTCCGATCTTCCAGGCCCCCTTGCGGTTCATCTACGCCATCAACCTGCACACGGTCCAGCCGCTGGACCAGTTCGGCTTCCCCATCAACAACCTCACCGAGAAGCAGTCGGGCTTCACCTTCTCGATCGGGCGGACGTTTTAAGCCGCGCTCGACGCGCGGACGGGACAGGGAACGTCGGCTACCAGGGCATTTTGGCTCCGTGAAGGAGCCGAGGCGCCCGATCGGCGCTCCAGCGGCTCGGAATGGGCGCGAAAACGGGGCTGTTGTGTCGAACGCGATTTTTGCTACACTTCCGCGCTTTCGCGGAAGAAGGAGTTTGAATGACACGCTTTGCCTTTGCGGTGGCGGCCGCCCTGATCGCGACCGTCGCCAGTGCCCAGGGAACTGCCCCCGCCCCGGCTGCGGGGCTCA
>JANMBR010000257.1:0-3587 GCA_031360505.1 Acidobacteriota bacterium | reverse complement strand
TCCCGGCAACGGCGTCGGAGAATGGGAGATGCTCGTGTGGCTCGCAAAGGCCCCCGGCGCCAGTGCCGGCACCTACTTCTGGAACGCCTACCACCCCGTCCCGCGCGGCTCGATCTATACTTTCCGGGACGACCAGAATCGCATCGTGACGGAAATGGCGGGAGGCACCAGCGGCTCCTCCACGGCCACCCTGGCGGTGACCCGGGACAACGTGTTCCTCGGCAACCTCCTCCTCGCCTCCTACGTCGCCTCGCCGGCTGGCTGGCAGTACACGACTTCGGATCATCTGGGCAGCCCTCGCGTCGTGTTCAATCAGTCCGGCCAACTCATCGAGAGCCACAAGCACTGGCCGTACGGGGAAGAGACCACCGCCACCCCGCCAACGCAGCGCCTCGCGTACGCGCTGATGGAAAAGGACGAGGGCGCGACGCGGTACTACGACCACGCGAGGACGCACGACTATGGATTGGGGCGGTTCCTGAGCCCGGATCGCCTGGGAGGCACGCAGACGAACCCACAGAGCTGGAACCGGTATGCGTACACGCTGGGGAACCCGATGAAGTACGTGGATCCGGACGGGAACGCGGCTGCGAGTCTTGTCGGTCTGGGCAGTAGCCAGGACTCGGCGGTCTATCGGATCGGAAGGTACTTGGGAACGCGCCCGGAGGTCGGCATGTCGCTGGTGTTCTCGTGGAAATCATGGAAATACGCCGCTGAGTTCCTTATCCGCCAGCATGCGCTTCACCCGGAGCAACTAACTGTTGTCGCGGGGCACAGTCGGGGTGCCGCGAAGGCATTCGCGGTAGCGCGCTTGCTCGAGAAAGCTGGGATCAAGGTGGACCTTCTGCTCACGATAGACCCCGTGATGGTCGACTACGACCTCTCGTCTCGTGTACCGACAAACGTTCGGCTGGCCATCAACTACTACGAATCGCAATCCGCGCTCGAGGGGACCTACGCGACGGGCGACGAGTCAACGAGCGAGATCGAGAACCGACGCGTATGGGGTGTGGGACATGGAACCATGGATGACATGGTGGCCGCCGACACGGCTGCCCTGGACAGCATGGTGGCGCGCGCGACGGGTCTTATACAGCAGGAGCAAGAGGCATCCCGAAAGAAGGACTGCATAACACCTGAGAACGGCTGCGGCCCAAAGTAGGGCACCAGTTCAAATGACGGAGCGCTCATGAACGAACCTAAAAGCTCAATCGCCCCTCCCATGGGGAAGCAAGAGTCGAGATCCCTCCGAGGCCTGGCGTCGTACCTGACCGTGGCATTGTGCTGGCTACTCCTCGCCATAGCAGCGCTGTCCCTACGCGTACCATCTCCGTTGTGGCATCCGATCTTTGACTGGGGTTTTTCTCAGGCCGTCGTCACGGAACAGCTCATCCCAAATCTGACTCGCTGGCAAACGTATGAAGTGTGGCTCGTGGCATACGTCGGGCTGGGTGTCGCGGCCTGGTTTGTCGTCGAGAGGTCGCGTGACCTGAGTCGCGCACATCTCTGGAGGCGCGCGATCATCTCCTGGTTGGTCATCCAGCTCTCGTACTGGCTGCTTTCTACAATGCTCATCGCCAAGGGCGTGATATCGGAGTGAATGAGGAACGGGTCAGACCTTGATTTTCCGCTCGGATCCCGGAGTGCAGAATCAAGGTCTGACCCCATTTGCCTTACGAACCAAAGGGAGGCAAATCGTGAAATGGGTCCTGCTCGTAGTTCTAGCTCTCAGCTTCCAGACGGTGTCGTGCCGTCCAGGCAAGCCCTCGGTCCTTGGCCAGGAGATGCGACGCCTCGGCGTTCGCTCAGCGCTGCTCGTCGCCTCACAGGCGATCGACGAGCATCCCGTGTGGTCGGCCGACGGAAGGTTCATAGCAGTCAACGTCGAAGGCCAATGGAAGAAGGTCGATCTGACATCGATACAACTCGCCCCCGCCACCTGGCACAAGACTCAAGCCGTTGGGGTAGCGAATCCGCCAGCAAGGATGTCGAGCATTCGCGAGGCAAAGGTCCGAGAGTGGGAGAAGTCGGCCCGCTTCGAACCTCGGAAAGTCGTCACGCGCGACGGGACAACCGTGGAGCTCAGGCAGGAAGAGCTGGGCACGGCGTTCGTCATCGAAAGGAAGGGCGGCCCATCAGAGACGCTCTGGACGACCGGAATGGAGAACTGCTATGGCCTGGCGCTTGCGCCCGACGATCGGTCCGTCGCGTACGTCTGTGAACAAAACGGCATCGTGGTGACGGCCCTGTGATTCAGCTGTTCCGATTCCAGCTGCACGAATGATCCGAGCCGCCCTCGCGTTCCTCGTCGCCGCCGGGACGGCTGCGCTTTTCTGTATCTTGAGGATGCAAGGCATCGCACTCCCGGCATGGGAGTGGCTGGCAGTCATGTCGACCGTCGGCGTGCTGGCCTTCTGGCTGGCGCCGCCGAAGGCCGCGACAGGATCCGCGGCGCGGTCGGCATGGCCGGCGCTGATCGCGCTCGGCACGGCGATCGTCCTGGGCATGGCGCGCTCCGGGGGGCCTCTTGCAGAGGTGCCAGAGATCTTTAACAGGGACGGGGAGGGGGCCGTCCTTATCTATGTGGCAGCCGTCATGGTCTTCTTCTTCGCCTGCGGCAACGCGCGGACCGCTCACCGGGATGGCCAGCCGGTCGCGGCCGCGCACTTCCTGGCCACGTTTCTGGCTGCCTCGACGGCTCTTGTCGTGAGCGCGGCGATTCTGTATCTCGAGTAGGACTAGAAGCTTGAGGTTTGCGACTCTCCGCGCGGGCGGCCCAAGGGCCGCCCCTACGGCCCGCAAATCCGCGCTACTTGTCTTGCAGGAGGCTAGAATTGCATCGACCATGGTCACCGTAGGAGTCCAAGAGGCCAAGACTCAGCTCTCCCGGCTGCTGACGCGGGTCGAACGGGGCGAGGAGATCACGATTTGCCGGCGGAAGATTCCGGTGGCTCGGCTGGTGCCCGCCGCGGGTAAGCCCCGCCGTCCCGGCCGACTCAAGGGCCGGATTCACATTTCAGAAGATTTCGACGCTCCCCTGCCCGCCGAGCTCCTCGACACCCTTCGCGCCTGAGCTCTCCTCGCCCTACCGCGAGTAGACGACGCGGCCGCCGACGACGGTGGTATCGACCTCGATCTTCTCGAGGTCCTCGGGCTTCGCGCGGAACGGGTCCGCGGCGAGGATGACGAAGTCGGCGAGCTTGCCGGTCTCCAGCGATCCCTTGACCTTTTCCTCGAACCCGGCGTAGGCCGCCGTCACGGTGTAGGCGCGCAAGGCTTCCTCGACCGATATCTTCTGCTCGGGGACCCACCCTGCCGGGTTCTTGCCGTCGATCGTGCGGCGGGTGACGGCGGCGGCGATTCCCAGGATGGGCGAGATCGGCGCGACGTCCCAGTCCGAGCCGAAGGCGAGGGTGGCCTTGTCGTCGAGGAGGGTCCGGAACGCGTAGGTGCCCTGGGCGCGCGTCTGGCCGAGGCGCTTCATGGCCCAGCGGCCGTCGTCGACGGCGTGGTACGGCTGCATGGACGCGATGACGCCGAGCTCGGCAAAGCGCGGGATGTCGGCGGCGCGCAGGTGCTGCGCGTGC
>JANMBR010000224.1:0-23577 GCA_031360505.1 Acidobacteriota bacterium | reverse complement strand
CCCGGACATCATTTGTCCTTTCCGGGGCTATCCTGTAGTCGATGGCTTCCGCAACCGTCCTCATCGGCCTGGCCCTCGCGATCCTCCTGCTGGGAGTGGGCGCGGCAGCGCTCTTTCTGGCGCGGGCCAAGGAGTCGGGGGCGCGGCTCGACCAGGTGCTGGCCGAGACGGCACGCACCCGCGAGGCCGCACAATCCGTCGACCGTCGATTCGAAGAGCTGCGCCGCGGGATGGAAGCCAGGGTCGGCGGGGTGGAGAAGCGCCTCGACACGGGGCAGCAGAGCATCGCGGAGCACCTCGGCCGCTCGGGCAGCCTGCTCCAAGAGGTCGGGGAGAAGCTCGGGCGCCTCCACGAGGCCTCGCAGCGAATCGAAAAGCTGGCCGGCGAGGTCACGCGCCTCGAAGACTTGCTCAAGCCGCCAAAGCTGCGTGGAACGCTCGGCGAAATGTTTCTCGAGCAGGCCCTGGGACAAGCCCTGCCGCCCGGCTCCTTCGCGACGCAGCATCCCCTCGGTGACGGCGTGATCGTGGATGCCGTGGTGTTCGTGCAGGACCGCATGGTGCCGATCGACAGCAAGTTCCCGCTCGAGAATTTCCGCCGCGCGCGCGAGGTCGAGGACGAGGGCGAGAAGAAACGCGCCCGTCAGCAGTTTGCAAGGGACGTGAAGAAGCACGTGGACGGGATCGCCGAGAAGTACATTCGCCCCGCGGCGGGGACCTGCGACTTCGCGCTCATGTATGTGCCGGCCGAGGCCGTGTATGCGGAGATCGCGGCGGACGGAGAGGAGGCCGCTCTGGCCGACTACGCCGCGGCCAAACGGGTCATTCCCGTGTCTCCGCGCCTGCTCTACGCGTATCTCTCGACGGTGGCGTTGGGGCTTCGCGGCATTGCGTTGCAGGAGAACGCAAAAGAGGTCCACCAGAACCTGGCCGACCTGTCCCGGCTCTGGGAACGCGTCGGCGGCCCGCTCGACAAGCTCGGTGGGCATCTGGTCAACGCGCAGAAGCAGTTCGACGAGACGTCCAAGGCGTTCGAGCGGTTCACGAATCGTCTCGAAACGATTGCCGAGAAGGCCGACGAGATCGAGGGTCCCGACGCTTCGATCGCGCCTCTGCTGCCGCCTTCCTGACGCCGCGAGACCGGCGATCGCGAACGGGAGCACAGAAGTCTAGTCTTCGTATTCCCAATGACTTGCGGCTGGCCCCGCCGTCTTTCGCCTACCGTACTGCGTCTCCCGTCCTGTACTATCCGCCCTTCTCTCAAGAGCCCCTTATGACCCTCAGAGTCACTTCCGAAATCGGCAAGCTCAAGTCCGTTCTCGTCCACCTGCCCGGCCCGGAGATCGACCGGATGGTGCCGTCGATGATGGAGGAGTTGCTCTTCGACGACATCCTTTATGGGAACCGCGCCCGGGAGGAGCACCGCCGATTCCAGCAGGTCCTTGGCTACGTCGCGGACGAGGTGCTCGAGATCCAGGACCTCCTCGAGGAAGTCCTCCAGGTCCCCGAGCAGCGGGGCGCGATCCTGGACGATCTCGGCAAGACGCTCGGATGGGGACCGGACATGGACTACCGGCTGCGCGATCTGACGGCCGAGGAGCTCGCTGCGGCCCTGGTGACCGGGATCGAGAAACCCGCTCCCGAGATCGCGAGTGCGGCCGCGGAGCTCTACGAGCTGCCGCCAATTCCCAATTATTTTTTTCAGCGCGACCCGCTCGTCATCGTCGGCGACCGGGCGATCCGCGCGTCCATGGCGACGCCGGCGCGGTTGCGGGAGCCGCTGCTCTCCGGCTACGTGCTCTCGCTGCACCCGAGGTTTGCCAACCCGGAAGGCGGAAAGTTCTGGTTCCAGGAGTTCTCCGCCGATTACGGCAAGCCGTCCTCCTATGCGCGCATGCGGCCGACACTCGAGGGCGGCGACGTGCTCGTGCTGCGCGAAGACCTGCTCGCGATCGGCTACACGGAGCGCACCGAGAAGACGACGATCGAGCGGCTGGCCGAGTCGTTCAAGAAGCTCAAATCGCCCATCAAGCGGATCCTCGTGGTCGCGATCCCGCCCGCGCGCTCGTACATGCACCTCGACACCGTGTTCACGATGATCTCGCGGGACGAGTGCCTCGTGTACGGACCGATGATCCTGCCCGACGGCGCCGAGGAAGCCGACGTCTACGAGTGCGACCTGACCAAGCGCGAGATCACCTGGACCTCGGAGAAGGACCTGCTCTTCGCGCTCAAGGCCCAGAAGTTGGACCTGAAGCCCATCCGATGCGGCGGCGAGGATCCGATCGCGGAGCGCCGCGAGCAGTGGACCGACGGCGCGAATGCGTTTGCGCTCGCGCCCGGCGTCATCCTGATCTACGACCGCAACGAGGCGACCGCGGCCGAGCTCGCGCGGGCCGGCTACACGGTCGTCGACGAAGCGGACCTCCTGCTCGGCAAGGAAGAGCTCGAGCTCTGGAAGCCGTCGAAGAAGTACGTGATCCTCCTCGCAGCGCACGAGCTCTCGCGCGCTCGCGGCGGACCTCGCTGCATGACGATGCCGCTCGTGCGCGAGGACCTGAAGCCGTAACACGGTGAACCCCACCCCCTTCTTCTCCTTCGTCCGGCCGCTGGCCGTCGTCGCATTCGGCGGCAACGCGTTGCTACCGCCCGAGGACGACGGCTCGACCGGCCAGCAGCTCGAACGGGCGCGCGAAGCCGTCCGCAAGCTCCTCCCGATTCTCGGTAAGGGGTACGAGCTCATCGTCGTCCACGGAAACGGTCCGCAGGTCGGCAACATCCTCATGCAGGCCGAAGAGGCGGCGGAAAAGGTCCCCCCGCAGACGCTCGATTTCTGCGTGGCGCAGACCGAGGGCTCGATCGGTTTCCTGCTCGAGCTCGCGTTCGACAACGAGCTGCCGCGCGCGGGCTTTCGCAAGCAGGTCGTGACGATCATGACGCAGGTCGAGGTGGATGCCGCGGATCCGGCCTTTCTCAAGCCCACCAAGCCCGTCGGCCCGTTCTTCTCGAAGGAGAAGGCGGAGATGCTGAAGAAGACGGCCGGATGGACGATGGTGGAAGACGCGGGGCGCGGCTGGCGCAAGGTCGTCGCTTCGCCCAAGCCGCGGCAAGTGCGCGGCATCGAGGTGGCGGCGGCCCTCATCAACCGCGGGCACATCGTGATCGCGGCGGGCGGCGGCGGGATCCCGGTCGTCGTAACCGACGAGGGCGAGGTTCGGGGGGTCGAGGCCGTGATCGACAAGGACTACGCCGCATCGATGCTTGCCGCGGCGCTTTCGGCCAACCTCTTCATCGTCTTGACCGGCGTCGACCGGATCTCGAAGGATTTCGGAAAGCCGACGCAGACGGAGCTCGCCGAGATCGACGTGCCGACCGCGAAGCGTCTGCTGGCCGAGGGTCAGTTTCCTCCGGGCAGCATGGGGCCGAAGATCGACGCGGCCATCCGCTTCGTCGAGGCCGGAGGCCACGAGGTCCTCGTGACGCGCGCCGAATCGCTGGCAGAAGCGCTGGAAGGCAAGACCGGGACCTACATCCGTCCGAAGCGATGAGCGCGGCCGAGGCTCCTTCCCGGCCGCGCCGCCGTTCCCTCGAGGAAGTCTGGCCGATCCTCGCGGCCCTCGGGCTCGTCGCCGCCACCCTCGTCACCGTCTTCGTGATGCTGCACCCGCGCCACGCCGGATCCGCGGGCGACAGGAGCGAAGATGCCCCGGCCATCGCGACCGCCGAGAAGGCAGAGCTGCGCCAGGGCCCGTCGTCGAAGGCCGCCGTGGTCGCCGAGGTCTCCGAGGGAGCGTCCCTGCGTGTGCGCTCGGAGGCGGGAGGGTGGTTCGAAGTGGAGACCGCCGCCGGGGCGCGCGGCTTCCTGCCGGCGGAGGCGGTCGAGCGCGAGTCCGACCGGGGCGCGCGCCAGCGTCGGGCGAAGACGCTGCTGGCCTTCGCGCCGGTCTTCGGCGTCGTCGGCGAGGACACCGACATCGCGCTCGCGCCCTATCCGCTGGCGGCGCGCGGCGGCCGCCTCGCGCGGGGCACGGTCATCGCGATCCACTCGGTCGACCACTCGTACTTCGCGTTCGCCGATAAGAAGTGGGGCATTGCCTTTGTCGATTCGGCGCGCGTGGACCTGGTGCCACCCGATCCGCGGCAGCCCGGAGTCACGCCCGAGAAGGTGAAACCGCTGAAGGACCTGACGATCATCAACCTCGAGGGCGAGCCGCCGCCCGAGGAAGAGCCGCAGGGCGACGAGGCGCTCGAGGCGGAGACGACGCCCGTCCCACCGGCGGCCATCGCCCTGCAGCCCGCCCCGGGGCTCGTCGAGCCTGCGGCCGTGCTGACCCGCGTCGATCCGGTCTATCCGGATCTGGCGCGCCGAGCCGGGATCGAGGGCACGGTCGAGCTCGAAGTCTCGATCAACGCCGCGGGCAAGGTCGCCGACGTCGAAGTCGTGCGCGGCCTGCCGCTCGGAATGTCGGACGCGGCCGCCGATGCCGTCCGCCGGTGGACCTTCCGCCCCGCGCGCACCGCGGCGGGCCCGGTGGCCTCCCGCAAGACCGTCCGTATCCGGTTCGTCGTCCGAGCGGAGGACGCGCGGTAGCGCTGGGATCGGAACGATGAACACCGACGACGGTGGTCCGCCGGAGGGCGCCCCTGACCCCAACCCTCTCCCGCCGGGCGAGGGGGGATCCACGCCGGCCTTATAATTCCGTTTCTCACATGTTCCAGGTCGTGTTTGAAGCGGACGGGCGACAGCAGACCTTCACCGCCCTGAAGGATGTCCTGTCGATTGGCCGCGCCAACGACAACGACATTGTCCTGAACGACTTCTCCGTCTCGCGCCGCCACGCGTACCTGAAAAAGGAAGACGGGGCCTGGGTGATCCACGACAACCAGTCCACCAACGGCGTGCGCGTCAACGACCAGCTGGTGCCGACGGCGACGGTCAAGGACGGCGACTCCGCGGTGATCGGCACGTTCGTGCTCCGTTTCCACGACGACCCGACGGTGTCCCGTCAAGACCGGGCGAAGTTGTTCGACCCCACCTCGACCTGCATCCGCCCGATCTCGGAATTCAACGAGGACTTCGGGCTCGAGAAGCGGGGCGGCCCGATCTCCGAATCCACCGCCGAGCGCAAGCGTTCCGTCCTCGATGTCGGGTACAAGAACAAGGTCTTCGAGATCCTGGTCCAGGTCGCCAAGGCGCTCATCTCGGCCGACGACCTCGCTACGGTGCTCGACAAGGTCATGGACCTGATCTTCGAGTTCCTGCCGGCCGACCGCGGCTTCCTGCTGCTGGACGAGGACGGCGCCCTCCAGCTTTCGGTCTCGCGCTTCCAGTCGGGCAAGCGCCCGACGGCCGACGGGGCCACTCCCTACTCGCGCACCATCGTGGACATGGTCGTGCGGCAGAAGGTCGCCGTGCTCACCTCCGACGCCCAGGCCGACCAGCGCTTCGAGGCGGGAGAGTCCATCCGCATGCAGCAGATCCGGTCCGCGATGTGCGCGCCCCTTTGGAGCCGCGACTCGGTCATCGGCGTGATCTACATCGACTCGCCGCTGCATGCGGGCACGTTTTCGGGCCAGGACCTGGACCTCTTGACGGCGCTCGCCAACTTCGCCGCGGTCGCGATCGAGCGGGCCCGGCTGCACGAGCACGTGCTCGAGGAGAAGCGCATCCGCGGCCGCCTCGAGCGCTACCACTCCCCGGCGGTCATCGAGGAGATCATTGCCGACGTCACCGCCACGGGCGACATCAAGCCGGTGCGCACGAAGGTCGTGACGATCCTCTTTGCCGACCTCGTGGGCTTCACGACGTGGTCGGAGAAGATGCCGGTCGAAACGCTGGCGAAGATGCTGACCGAGTTCTTCACCCTCGCGTCCGACGCGGTCTTCGCGTGCGGAGGGACGATCGATAAATTCATCGGTGACGCCGTGATGGCCTTTTTCGGGGCGCCGCTCGAACAGCCGGACCATGCCGACCGCGCCGTGGCGTCGGCCTTGAAAATCCGAGAGGAGATCGCCGAGTGGAACCGGGAGCGCACGGCGCGCGGCGAGCCGCCCCTCGAAGTGCGGATCGCGGTGAACACCGGGGAGGCGATCGTCGGGGACATCGGCTCGGAGAGGCGCGTGGACTACACGGTGCTCGGCAACGCGGTCAACGTCGCCGCGCGCCTCGAGGAGTTCGTCGCGCAGCCGGGCGACGTCGTGATCGGTCCCGACACGTACGCGGCCATTGGAGACCGCTTCTCGTGCGCGCAGCTCGGCTTCTTCGCCCTGAAGGGCCTGTCGGCGCAGGTGCCCCTCTACAAGGTGCTGGGCGGAAAGTAGGTCCCGTTGCGCGCTGCGCGAACGCTCGCAGCGTGGGAGAATTGCGCCATGCGCGCGCTGCCGATCGTCTTCGTCACGAGCCGCCTGGAAAAGGCGCGCGAGGCGCAGCGCCTCGGCTTCGAGATCGAGCGGCTCGATCTCGACCTTCCGGAGCCGCAGGCGCTCGATCCGTCGGAGATCGTCGAAGCCAAGGCGCGGGCGGCCTACGCCGCGATCGCGCGCCCCGTGCTCGTCGAGGACAGCGGTCTGGGCATTGGAGCGTGGGGAGGATTCCCGGGCGCGCTCGTCAAGTGGCTGGAGAAGAGCGCCGGCGTCGGGGCGATCCCGCGGATGTTGGATCCGTTCGGGGACCGCGGCGCCACCGCGATCTGTGCGATCGGGTATTGCGACGGCGGCGAGGTTCTGACCGCGCGAGGGGAAACTCGCGGAGCGATCGCGAGCGCGCCGCGCGGGGCCGGAGGTTTCGGTTGGGACACGATCTTCGTTCCGGAAGGCGAGGACCGAACGTTTGCCGAGATGGCGCCCGAGGAGAAGGATCGCATCTCCCACCGCCGACGCGCATGGGACGCGATGGCAGCGCGTCTGCCGCTCGGGAGGCGCAGTTGAGGTCCCTGCACGCCGTTGCTGTCGCGGTTGGTGTTGCCGTCGCCACGGCGTGCGCGCGCGCCGCCCTGCCCGACGTGTCGTCGGCCCGCGACGTGCCGACGAAGTCGGGTGCGACACTGCGCTTCGAGACGTTCGTCTCGGGTCTCGAGGTCCCGTGGTCGATGGCGTTCACGTCGCCGCAACGACTCCTCGTGACGGAGCGGCCGGGCCGGGTTCGCGTCGTGGAGCGCGGATCCCTCGTGAGCAAGCCGCTCCACGTGGTGGCGGACGTCGAGGCGAAGGGCGAAAGCGGGTTGATGGGACTCGCCCTGGCACCCGACTATGCGACGTCGCGACTCTTGTACCTCGCGTATGCATACGACGCGCCGCGGGGGTCCGCCGTCCGCATTGCGCGATTCCGCGACGACGGCGACGCGCTTTCGCAGCGCACCGTCATCGTGGAGGGGATTCCTGCCGCGCGCAACCACGCGGGCTGTCGCCTGCGCTTCGGGCCGGACGGAAAGCTTTACGTGACGACGGGCGATGCGACGGATCGCGAGATCGCGCAGGACCTGAAGTCGCTCGGCGGCAAGACGCTGCGCCTGAATCCCGACGGGTCGGTCCCGGCGGACAACCCGTTCCCCGGCTCGCCGGTGTTTTCATACGGCCACCGCAACTCGCAGGGGCTGGATTGGGACCCGAGGTCCGGGCTCCAGATCCAGACCGAGCACGGGCCCTCGGGCTTCGACGGCCCGGGCGGTGGCGACGAGGTGAACATCGTGGAGGCCGGGAAGAACTACGGATGGCCGCTCGTCCACCACCGCGCCTCTCGGGAAGGCATGATTTCCCCGGTGCTCGAGTGGACGCCGGCCGTGGCGCCCTCGGGGGCGTCCTTCTCGCGGGGCGATCTGCTGCCGAGCTTTCGGGGTGACTTTTTCTTCGCGACGCTCATCGGTGAGCGCCTGATTCGGGTGCGCTTCGACCCTGCGAACCCCCGTCAGGTCGCCGAGACCGAGGAGCTCCTGCAGGGCATTTACGGCCGCCTGCGCGACGTCGTCTCCGGGCCCGACGGCGCTCTCTACGTGGCGACGAGCAACCGCGATGGCCGCGGGAGCCCCCGCTCCGGCGACGACCGAATCCTGAGAATTGTCGAAACGCCGGCCGTGCGCTAGCATCGGTCCCTCGAAACAAAATGGAACTCGCGGAGGTCGTCGGACAGCTTGTCGGGCTGCGGCGCTTTCCACTCCGCGCTCTTGGCGGCGAGGCCCCCGACGAGGCCCGCGTCGAGGGCTCGGGGCTGGTGGGCGACCGCGTGTACGACCTCTACGACGAGCGCGAAGGCGTCCTGCTGCACGCGCGCAGCGCGCCATTCCTGCTGGGTTACAAGGCGCGGTATCTCGACGCGATGGTGCGGGGCGGAGATCTCGGGCCGTGGATCCGCGTCCGCAAGCCCGACGGGGTCGAGGTGCCGCTCTCCGACACGGAATGGGTCGAGGAAGTGTCGCGGCGCAGCGGCAGGCCTCTGCGGCTGCGCCGGCGGCCCGACGCCGAAAGCGATCCGGCGCCCCTGCACGTTCTATCGGTGCCGACGGTGCGCTTCCTCGAGCAACAGTACGGCGGCCCGCTCGAGCCGATCCGCCTGCGCGCCAACGTGCTCCTCGATCTGCCGGAAGGCCGGCCCTTCGAGGAAGACCGCTGGATCGGCCGCCAGCTCTGGATCGGAGAGGTCCTGCTCGAGATGGTGCGTCCGAGCGACTCCTGTGTCGTCACGAGCCTCGATGCCGAGACCCCGGAGCGTTCGCCCGGCCTGCTCTCCGCGATCGCCCGCGGCCGGGGCGGCATGCTCGGCGTCTTCGCCCGCGCGCTGACGGGAACCCGCCTGAGGGTGGGCGATCCGGTCGCCATCATCGACTGATAAACTGCCGGTTGCGCATGTCCCGACCCATCCGCGTCCTCATCGCCAAGCCCGGCCTCGACGGCCACGACCGGGGCGCCAAGATCATCGCCCGGGCGCTGCGGGACGCCGGCATGGAGGTCATCTACTCGGGCCTGCGGCAGACTCCCGAGCAGATCGCCGCGGCCGCGATCCAGGAGGACGTGGACGTGATCGGCCTGTCGATCCTCTCGGGCGCGCACAACGTGCTCTTCCCCGAGATCCTGAAGCTCCTCAAGGAGCGGGGCGGCGACGACATCCTCGTCGTGGCCGGCGGCATCATCCCCGAGAAGGACATCGCTCCGATGAAGGCCCTCGGCATCCGCGAGATCTTCCTGCCGGGCACGCCCACGCACACGCTCGTCGACTTCATCCGGAAGGCGGCGCAAGAGAAACTCGCGCAGGCGTAGCGCCGAGAGGCTCATGGAGCAGCTCGAGAGCCGCATCGACAGACGGTCCCCGGAGTTCCAGGATCGGACGCGCGCCATGGCGTCGCTCGTCGAGGGGCTGCGCAAGGAGCTGGCGCGGGGCCGGCAGGGCGGCGCGGGCCGGGAGCGGCACGCGGAGCAGAAGAAGATGTTCGTGCGCGACCGCGTGGACGCGCTGCTCGACCCGGGCTCGCCCTTCCTCGAGCTGTCGCCGCTGGCGGCCCACGGGATGTACGACGGCGAGGCCCCCGGAGCGGGGCTCGTGACGGGCATCGGCCGCGTCTGCGGCAGGGAAGTGATGGTCGTTGCCAACGACGCGACCGTCAAGGGCGGGACGTACTTCCCGATCACCGTGAAGAAACACCTGCGGGCTCAGCAGGTCGCCGACGAGAACCGGCTGCCCTGCGTTTACCTCGTCGACTCCGGCGGCGCGTTCCTGCCGCTGCAGGCGGAGGTGTTCCCGGACCGAGAGCACTTCGGCCGGATCTTTTACAACCAGGCCCGCATGTCGGCCAAGCGCATCCCGCAAGTGGCGGTCGTGATGGGCTCCTGTACGGCGGGCGGCGCGTACGTGCCGGCGATGTCGGACGAGGCGGTGATCGTGAAGGGCACGGGCACGATCTTCCTCGCCGGTCCGCCGCTGGTGAAGGCCGCCACGGGCGAAGAGGTGTCGGCCGAGGAGCTCGGCGGGAGCGACGTCCACACGCGGGTCTCCGGCGTGGCCGATCACCTCGCCGACGATGACGCGCACGCGCTCGAGATCGCCCGCTCCATCGTGGGCACGCTCGGGGGCGCGAAGAGCCTGCCGGCCGATCGCGAGAAGCCCGAGGAGCCGGCCTTCGATCCCGAGGAGATCTACGGCGTTCTGCCACGGGACCTGCGCAAGACCTACGACGTGCGCGAGGTGATCGCGCGGCTGGTGGACGGCTCGCGCTTCCAGGAGTTCAAGGCCCGCTACGGCACGACGATCGTCTGCGGTTTCGCGCGCCTGTCCGGATTTCTCGTCGGCATCGTCGCCAACAACGGGATCCTTTTTTCCGAGTCGGCGCTCAAGACGACGCACTTCATCGAGATGTGCGCAAGCCGCAAGGTCCCGCTCCTCTTCCTGCAGAACATCACCGGCTTCATGGTCGGCAAGGAGTACGAGCGGGGCGGCATCGCCAAGGACGGCGCCAAGATGGTCCACGCCGTCGCCAACGCGGCCGTGCCGAAGATCACCGTCATCATCGGCGGCTCTTTCGGCGCGGGCAACTACGGAATGTGCGGGCGGGCCTACGACCCGCGTTTCCTTTTCACCTGGCCGAACGCGCGGATCTCGGTCATGGGCGGTCCGCAGGCGGCGGCGGTCCTGTCCACGGTGAAGCAGGACCAGATCGCGCGAGGGGGCAAGCCGGCGATGACGCCCGCCGAGGTCGAGGACTTCGAGCGCCCGACGCGCGAGAAGTACGAGACCGAGGGCAATCCATACTACGCAACCGCGCGCCTGTGGGACGACGGCGTGCTCGACCCCGCCCAAACGCGGGCGGCGCTGTCGCTCTCCCTTTCCGCATCCTTCAACGCGCCGATCCCCGACACGGAGTTCGGCATTTTCCGGATGTAACCCATGATTGCTCTTGCCGTACTGCTTTTCGCGCTTCGAGCGTCGATGGCTTCGCCGCCGCCGGCGCCCCTCGGATTCACGCTCGCCGTCCACGGGCAGACGGAGCTCTCCGTCACACTCTCGGGCCCGGCAGGCGAGCTCGCCGCCGGCCCCTTCAAGGGATCGATCGCGATCAACGGCTCGGCCTCGGAGATGCCGGTCGCGGGGACGGTCGCGCACGCGGGCGGACAGTTTCTACTGCCGGTCGTCGTGCGCTATGCCGAAGTGCCGGCGGACTGGGCGGACCGCTTCCGCGCCGACGGCTTCACGTACCGGCTGCGCTCGACCGGGAGCGCGCCCCGCGACTGGACCGGGACGCGGAGCTGGAAAGACGTCGAGGTGGCCGGCGGCCGCGACACGCTCGCGGAGTTCCTGGTGCTCGACGACGTCGCGCTGACGGACGTGTCGCTGCTCTCGAGCGAGGCCCGGGCGCAGCTGTCCGTGCGCAACCCGTTCGCCTTCCCGCTCAAAATCGCCCAGATGGACTACGCGCTCTACGCCGATGGGCGCGAGGTGGGCACGGGCCGGACGCAGGGCCTGATCCTGCATCCCGTGCAGAAGAACGTGCTCTCGCTCCCGATCGACGTGGACCACGGCGAGCTCCTGTCGGCCGCGGGCGGCGCGCTCGTTTCGGGGGGCGACGTCGCCGTGAAACTCACGGGTCGGCTGGTGGTGCGGTTGAAGGGCGGGGATCTCTCCGTCCCGATCGCGCTGGCCGGAAACCTCTCGGACGCGTCATGAGCGGCCCGGCCTTCGAGAGTTTGCGTCTCGAGAAGGCCGCCCCGGTGGCGCGCGTTGCCCTGGCCCGCGAGGCCGTGCGCAACGCCTTCGACGACGGACTCATCGAAGAGCTGACGCGCGTCTTCGGCGAGCTCGGGGCGGACCCATCGATCCGCGTCGTCGTGCTGTCGGGCGACGGCCCGTCCTTCTGCGCGGGGGCCGACATCGCGTGGATGCGCAAGGCGGGCGGCTACTCCCGCGCCGAGAACGAGGCGGACGCGCAGAAGATGGCCCGGATGCTGCGCGCGATCGACGCGTGTCCGAAGCCGGTGGTGGCGCTCGTGCACGGCGCGGCCATCGGCGGGGGCGTCGGGCTCGTGGCGGTCGCGGACATCGCGATCGCGGCGGAGGGGACCGTTTTCTCGCTCGCCGAGGTCAAGCTCGGCATCCTCCCGGCGGTGATCTCACCCTACGTGCTGCGCGCGATCGGACCGCGGTCGGCGCGCGACCTCTTCCTGACGGGCGACCGGTTCGACGCTCGCGAGGCCCACCGCATCGGCCTCGTGCACCAGGTCGTTGCGCCCGACCAACTCGAGGAGGCCGGTCGCCGCAAGGTCGCGTCCCTTCTTGCCGCGGGCCCGGAGGCGGTCGGCGTGGCCAAGAAGCTGATCGAGCAGGTGTCCGGAAAGAATCCGGAAGATGCGATGGCGCAGACGGTCGCGGCGATTTCCGAGCGGCGCGCCTCGGCGGAAGCGAAGGAAGGCCTGACGGCGTTTCTCGAGAAGCGAAAGCCGTCCTGGGCAAAGGAGACCGAGAAGTGAAGGGGATTCAGCGCCGGTTGGAGTGTCCCAGGTGCGGCAAGGCGTTCTTCTCCTGGCGGCCGGACGATCTGCCGGGCGCCAAGGTGAAGTGCTACTTCTGCGGAAACCAGTTCGAGGACGAAGCCGCGCGGCGGCAGCCGCTCGCGCCGCCGGCGCCGGCCGCGGCGGCCGAGCCGGCCGAGCCGGCCGAGCCGAAAGCCAATTGAAACCCGCCTGGAATTGGGAGGCCTCGTGAAGAAGTGGATTGCCGTCCTCCTGTTGTGCGCCGGTTCGGCGCTCGCGCAGGACTCCGCGGCCCTGATCGAGCGGCTGACCGGGCCAGCCTCGCGCCTCGAGCCGGATCTGCGCGTCCTGACCGACCAGATCGGCGGCCGCGTCACGGGCAGCGCCGGATACGAGAAGGCGCTGCAGTGGGGCGTGGACGCATTGCGCCGGGCGGGCGTCGACTCGGTGAAGCTCGAGTCGTATCCGGTCCCCGCGAAGTGGGAAGCGATCTCCGCCTCCGCCTCGGTCGTCTCGCCCGGCGAATTCGCGCTGCGCGTCGTTTCGCTCGGCCTCGCTCCGTCCACTCCCGGGGCCGTGACTGCGGCGATCGTGGACGTGGGGGAGGGGCGCCGCGCAGACTTCGACCGGCTCGGGGCGATGGGCAAGGGCGCGATCGCGCTCGTGCGCTCGAAGCCGATGCTGTCCTTCACCGACCTTTTTGCGGAGTACCAGTCGGGCCCCGAGACGATGCAGGCGGCGGCCGACCACGGTGTGGCGGCCGTGCTCTTCATCTCCACGCGTCCGCGGGATCTCCAGTACCGGCACACCATCACGTGGGGCTCCATCGCGCCGATTCCGATGGCGCAGCTCGCGCGCGAGGACGGCCTGAGGCTGACGCGACTCTTCGAGGCCGGAGCGGCGCCGCGCGTCACGCTCGACATCCGCAACAAGGTCGGCGGGCCGTGGGAAGCGAGCAACGTCGTCGCGGAGATCCGGGGCAGCGAGAAGCCGGGGGAGATCGTGCTGCTCGGCGCGCACCTCGACGCGTGGGACCTGGGCACGGGCGCCCTCGACAACGGCGTCAACTGCGCGCTCGTCGTGGACGTGGCGCGCGCGATCGCGGCCGGCCCGAAGCCCCGGCGCACGATCCGCTTCGTGCTCTTCACGAGCGAGGAGACGGGCCTGCTCGGGTCGCTCGGCTACGTGCGCGCGCCCCGCGCCGAGCTGGACCGCCATGTGGCCGTTCTCATCCACGACATCGGTGACGGAAAGACCACGGGCTATTTCACAAACGGGCGCCCGGAGCTCGACGCGCGGGTGAAGGCGTCGCTCGCGCCGGTGGCCGGCTGGGGCGCGGACGGGGCCAGCGAAGAGGCGATCCTCGGCACGGACAACTTCGACTTCCTGCTCGAGGGAGTGCCCAACCTCGTCGCGAACCAGGAAACCGAGCGGTACCTCGCCGACTACCACGCGGAGTCGGACACGTTCGACAAGGTGGACCTCGCGCTCGCGCGCAAGAACGCGGCCATCGCCGCGGTGGCGGTGATGGCCATCGCGAATGCCCCGGAGCGCCTCGGCCCGCGCCAGAGCCGCGCCGAGGTGGCGAAGATCCTTGCCGACCCGAGGTGGACGCTCGGGGAGCAGATGAAGACGTACGGGATCTGGGGCGATTGGGAGAGCGGGGCGAGGGGGCGGGCCAGGTGAAGAGCAGCGTGACGCGTCGGCTCCCGGTGAGATGAAGATCCATCGCCTCTTGATCGCCAACCGCGGCGAGATTGCCGTCCGCGTTATGCGCACCGCGCGCGAGATGGGCATCGAGACCGTGGCGGTCTACTCGGAGTCCGACGCAGGCGCCGTGCACGTCGGGCAGGCGGACCGGGCGGTTTCGCTCGGGGCGGGGCCTCTGAGGGACACATACCTCTCGGTTGCGGGTCTGCTCCAGGCGGCGCGAGCGGCCGGCGCGGACGCGGTGCACCCGGGCTACGGTTTTCTCTCCGAGAACGCGGGCTTTGCGCGAGCCGTCTCCGACGCCGGGCTTCTCTGGGTCGGGCCGCCCCCCGCCGCGATGGAGGAAATGGGCGGCAAGCTGCGCTCCCGCGCGAAGATGGAAGCGGCGGGAGTACCCGTCGTGCCGGGGTCGCGGCAGGCAGTCGTGGACGACGCCGGCCTCGCCGCCGAGGGCAAGCGCATCGGCTTTCCGCTCCTCATCAAGGCGTCCGCCGGGGGAGGCGGCAAGGGAATGGCGCGCGTGGAACGGCCGGAAGACCTTCCGGCCGCGCTCGCCGAGGGCCGGCGCGTCGCCGCGGCCGCGTTCGGAGATGAAACTGTCTACCTCGAGCGTTTGCTCGAAGGCTGCCGCCACGTCGAGTTCCAGGTCTTCGGCGACCAGGCCGGAAACGCCGTTCATCTCCGCGAGCGCGAATGCAGCGTCCAGCGGCGCCACCAGAAGATCGTCGAAGAAGCGCCAAGCGCCGCCCTCGGCGACGCGCTGCGCGCAGCCATGGGAGCGGCCGCGGTCGCCGCGGCGCGGGCCGTCGCGTACGTCGGCGCGGGAACGGTCGAGTTCCTCGTGGACCGCAACGGCGGCTTTTACTTTCTCGAGATGAACACGCGCCTCCAGGTCGAGCACGCGATCACCGAGGAGACGCTCGGCTGCGATCTCGTGCGCGCCCAGCTCGAGGTGGCGCAGGGGGCCGCGCTGCCGGCGGCGTGGACGGATGGGTCGCTGCGCCCGCGCGGGCATTCCCTGGAACTGCGCCTCTACGCGGAAGACCCGGTGGAGTTTCTACCGCGCACCGGCCGGATCCTGGTCTACCGCGAGCCGGGAGGTCCGGGCGTTCGCGTCGACGCCGGAGTGGCGCAGGGCAGCGTCGTGGGCGTCGAGTTCGATCCACTGCTCGCCAAGCTCATCGTGTGGGGCCCGGACCGCGACGCCGCGATCCGGCGCGCGCGGCGCGCCCTCTCGGAGTGGGTCGTGCTCGGCGTCGAGACGAACATGCCCCTGCTGCGCGCGGTCCTCGACTCGCCGGAGTTCGCATCGGGCAACTACGACACGGGGCTCGTCGCACGTCTGCCGCCCGGCGCCGCGGCGCCCGAGCCGCCGGAGGCGGCGTGGATCGCGGCGGCCCTCGCGGCATCCGGGCCGCAGACTCCGGCGGCAGGGACGGCGGCCAGTCCCTCATCGCTCCCGGATCCCTGGGAAGGCCTTCCGGGCTGGAGGGCCGGAGCGTGAAGTCCGTCCGCCTGCGCCACCGTGAAGAGACGCGCGAGATCCGGGTCGACGAGGATGCCCCGCGTATCGGACGCTCGCCGCGCATCGTCACGGCGGTCGCCGGGGACACCATCTTCGTGTGGTGCGATGGCGCCACCCATGCGTTCGAGCGTGTGCGCGCCTCGCGGTCGGCTTCGGGAGGCGAGCGCGGGGGTGATCTGCTTGCCCCGATGCCCGGGAGGGTCCGCAAGGTTTCGGCCGCCGCGGGCGATCGTGTCGAGCGGGGTATGGTGCTGATCGTCCTCGAGGCCATGAAGATGGAGCACGCGATCCGGGCTCCGAAGGACGGCATCCTGAAGCGCCTGCTCGTCAAGGAGGGGGACCTGGTCGATGCCGGCGTCGAGCTGGCCCAGATCGGGTAGTGTCCTGGCGCTATCGAAACTTCGGTGACAGAACATTAGTCCCGAGTCGGACGGATAATGGACGAGATGGAACCCTGGGAAGAACACGCGATCCGACGGCCCCACATGCCGGAGCGGGTCACCGTCTACGAGGTCGGGCCGCGCGACGGCCTGCAGAACGAGGCCGAGACGCTGTCGCTCGATGTGCGCGCCGCGTTCGTCGATCAACTGACCGAGGCGGGGCTGCCCGCGATCGAAGTCGGATCGTTCGTGTCGCCGAGGGCCGTCCCGCAGCTTGCCGACACCGAGGAGCTCTATCGCCGGATTCACCAGGCCAGCGGCGTGCGGTACCCGGCCCTCGTGCCGAACGAGAAGGGCCTCGAGCGCGCCCTGGCGGCGGGTGTGCGCGAGATCGCGGTCTTCACGGCCGCATCGGAGACCTTCAACCAGAAGAACATCCACGCCGGGGTGGACGAGTCGATCGAGCGGTTCCGGCCGGTGATTGCCCGCGCGAAGCAAGAGAAGATCCGGGTGCGGGGCTACGTGTCGACCGCGTTCGGCTGCCCTTACGAGGGCGACATCGCGCCGGAGGCGGTCCGCGAGGTCGTGCACAAGCTGCTCGACCTTGCCGTGGACGAGATCTCGATCGGCGACACGATCGGCGTCGCGACTCCTTCCGGGGTTTTCGACGTGATCGAGACCCTCTACGAATCGGGCGTGACGCGCGGCGTGCTCGCCCTCCACTTTCACGACACGCGCGGCACCGCGCTCGCCAACGTGTTCGCCGGCCTCCAGTGCGGCGTGACGACTTTCGACGCTTCCGCCGGCGGGCTGGGCGGCTGCCCGTACGCGCCGGGCGCATCGGGCAACCTCGCGACCGAAGACCTGCTGTACCTGCTCGAGGGCCTCGGGATACAGACGGGTGTGACGCTCGCGCGCGTCGTCGAAGCGTCGCGGCGGCTCGCGGAGAGCCTCGGGCACCGGCCGCCGGGACGCTATCTGTCCGCCGTTTGGGGAGGATCGGGTTGACAGATTTCGCGTCGGCGTGTAACGTGCTCTCCTACTGAAGGTTAACGTGCCAAAGAAGATCCTTCTCGCCGATGACAGCCTCACGATTCAAAAGGTCGTGGAGTTAACCTTCTCGGACAGCGAGTACGAGCTCGTCTGCGTGTCGAACGGGCAGCGCGTCCTCGACCGGATCGCTGCTGGAGAGATGCCCGACCTGATCCTCGCCGATGTCGTCATGCCGGAAAAGAACGGCTACGAGGTCTGCGAAGCGATCAAGGCGAACCCGGCCACTGCCCGCGTTCCGGTCGTGCTCCTGTCGGGGACTTTCGAGCCCTTCGACCGGGACCGCGCGGACCGGCTCGGCTGCGACGCGATCGTTTCGAAGCCGTTCGACTCCCAGCAGCTGCTGCGTCAGGTCGAATTGCTCCTCGCGCGGCCGGCCAGCGAGATTCCAGCGGCGGCGACCATGGCGATCCCGGTGATGACGCTCTCGGCGGCCCCGCCCGCTCCTTCGGCTGCGCCCGTCGTCCCCCCGGCACCCCCGCCGTCCGGGGAGGCAGGATTCGCGCCCGAAGACTTCACTGGATCCATCCGCCTGCCCGCCCCCGTAGCGGGCGGCGCCGATCTCTTCGAGGAGGAGTACGGGCAGGTCGACGTCGAGTCGGCCATCGCTGCCTTCGAAAGCGCGCATCCGGAATTCGAGTACGGAGATGCGGTCGGCTCGGAGCCCGCCTCCCTTCCCGGCGACGTCGATCCGGATCCCGACGAGGAGACGCACCCGGCAGCCGCGCCGGCGGCCGGATGGCTGCACGAGGAGCGCGAGGCCGCCCCGAGTCCCGGGCCTGCCGCACCCGCGCCCTTCTGGGTACCGCGCGCGCCGGAGCCGGAGATCGCTCCGATTCCGTTCGGCGCCGACGATTCGGGCGTCCGACGCCCCGCCGAAGCGGAGCCGGCGATGCGCGCCGACGAAGCGCCGACACAGCAGATTCCCCTCGCCGCCGAGTTTGCGGCGCTCGGGCGCATGACGGACGCGCCGGCCGACCGGGAGACCGATCCGACTTCGCCCCGCGCTCCCGAGGAGCGGACGGCGGAGATCGCGATTTCCGAGTCCCACGCGCTATTCGCCGCGTCCCCCTCGCTCCTGGAAGGGTCCCGCGACGTCCCGTCGGAGATCGAGGTGCTCGCGCAGAACACGTCGATCGGCCAATTGAAGGAGATGCTCTCGTCGGTTTCGAGGCCCGAAGGCGGAATGTCCGACGACGAGATCGACCGCCTCGCCTCGCGCGTCGTCGAGCGGCTCTCCGATCGGATCGTGCGCGAGATCGCGTGGGAAGTCATTCCGGACATGGCGGAGATCGTCATCAAGCAGCGGATCAAGGAGCTCGAGTCGGGCGTCGAATAGAAACGGCCCGCCTTCTGATATATGAAAGGGCTCCGAAGAGCCCTTTTTTCATGCCCGAAAGTAGCCTGATGAATTCTGCGGCCGACCCGGCGAAGGCCTTGGAAAAGACCTTCGATCCGGCACATTTCGAGGATCGCTGGTACTCCCTCTGGGAGAAGGACGGGCGTTTCCAGCCGGGAGGCGCCCCCGGCTCGCCGCGTTTCGTCATGGTGATTCCGCCGCCCAACGTGACGGGCCGGCTGCACATCGGGCACGCCTACGGCCGGACGATCGAGGACATCCTGGCGCGCTGGCAGAGGATGCGCGGACGCCGGGTCGTCTGGGTGCCGGGGACCGATCACGCGGGGATCGCCACGCAGATGGTGGTCGAGCGCCAGCTCGCCAAGGAGGGGATCCGGCGGCGCGAGCTCGGCCGCGAGAAGTTCATCGAGCGCGTCTGGGCGTGGCGCCGCGAATCCGGCGACATGATCCTCGGCCAGCTACGCCGCCTCGGGTGCTCGCTCGACTGGAGCCGGCTGCGTTTCACCATGGACGAGGATCTGTCGCGCGCCGTGCGGCACGCCTTCGTGAAGCTCTACCAGGACGGCCTGATCTACCGCGGCCGCTACGTCGTGAACTGGTGCCCGCGCTGCGAGACGGCCGTGTCCGACCTCGAGGTCGTGCACCGCGAGACCGAGGGCTCGATCTACAGGATCCGCTACGACGTGCCGGGTGTCGAGGACGGCGCGGTCGTCGCGACGACGCGCCCGGAGACAATGCTGGGCGATACGGCCCTCGCGATCCACCCCGAGGATCCCCGGACCGCGGCCCTCAAGGGGAAGAAGGCGATCGTGCCGATCATGGGCCGCGAGATCCCCATCATCGAGGATCCAATTCTCGTCGATCGCGCGTTCGGAACCGGCATCGTCAAGGTGACGCCCGCGCACGACGCGAACGACTTCGCGTCAGGCCAACGCCACGGCCTGGCGGCGATGGTGGTCATCGGGGGCAACGGCAAGATGACCGCTGAGGCGGGCGAGTACGCGGGCCTCGATCGGTTCGAGGCGCGCCAGCGCGTCGTGGCGCGGCTCGAGGAAGAGGGACGCCTCGTCTCGACCGAGAAGCACGCCCACAACGTCGGCCATTGCCAACGCTGCGACACGGTGATCGAGCCCTACCTCTCGACCCAGTGGTTCGTGAAAATCCAGCCCCTGGCCGAGCCGGCCATCCGGGCGGTCGAGGACGGCACGGTGCGCTTTGTGCCGGAGGCCTGGGCGAAGACGTACTTCGAGTGGATGCGCAACATCCACGACTGGTGTATCTCGCGGCAGCTCTGGTGGGGCCACCGCATCCCGGCGTTCACCTGCGAGAACGGGCACGTCACCGTGGCCCAGGAAGACCCGTCCGCCTGCGCCACCTGCGGGTCGGGAAAGCTCGAGCAGGACCCCGACGTGCTCGACACCTGGTTCTCCTCGCAGCTCTGGCCCTTTTCGGTTTTCGGCTGGCCCGGAGAGACGCCGGACTTCGCGGACTTCTACCCGACCGACGTCCTCGTCACGGGCTACGACATCCTGTTCTTCTGGGTGGCGCGGATGATCATGGCCGGCTTGCGCTTCACGGGCAGGGCGCCGTTCCACACCGTCCACCTGCACGGGCTCGTGCGCGTGGGCGGCGAGAAGATGTCGAAGACCAGGGGCAACGTGATCGACCCGCTCGAGGCGATCGAGGAATTCGGCGCCGACGCCGTTCGCTTCACGCTCGCCTCCGCGGCTTCGTCGGGACCGACGGTCTCGGTCGAGCGCGGCCGGATGGCCGGGTCGCGCAACTTCGCGACGAAGCTCTGGAACGCCGCACGCTTCACGCTCGGTCAGCTCGAGGGAAAGAGCGCCCCGGAGGATCTCGGTGGCCGCGCGCTCTCGCTGCCGGACCGCTGGATCCTTTCGCGGCTCGACGCCACGGCCTCCGACGTGAATCGGCACCTCGAGGGCTTCCGGTTCGACGAAGCGGCGGGCGCGATCTACGGCTTCCTCTGGCACGAGCTCTGCGATGGATACCTCGAGATGGTCAAGCCCGTGCTGGGCGGGCAAGACGCCGTTGCCGCGGAGTCGGCGCGGGGCGTCCTGCGGCGCTGCCTCGAGGGCGCACTCTGCCTCCTGCATCCCTTCATGCCGTTCCTGACCGAGGAGATCTGGGAGAAGTTGACGGGGCGACCCGGCACGCTCATCGTCGCGCCGTATCCCGTGGGCACCGGGCAGTGGAAGGACGCGGAGGCCGAGGGCGCGGTCGATGCGCTGCGGGCGATCCTGACGCGCGTGCGCAACTTCCGTTCGGAGCGCGCCGCCTCTGTGACCGAGCCCGTGGCGCTCTCGGTCGACCGGGCGTCGCCCGGCAAGGCCGTGATCCCCGCCCTCGAGGCGCTTTCGCCGCTGCTGGTGCATCTGGGCCGCCTCTCGGAGCTCGTGTTCGGCTCCGCAACGCCCGGACAATTCCAGGACGTCGTGGCCGGTCTGTCACTCGGCCTCGGTCTTGCGCATGGGGCGCCTCCGGAAGCGGGCGCGCGGATCGCGAAGGAACTCGCGGCGGTGGACGCGGAGATCGCCGAGATCGAGGGCAAGCTCGGTAAGCCGTCGTTCGTGGAGAAGGCTCCGGCGGCCGTCGTCGAAAAGAACCGGCAGCGGCTGCGCGAGCTCCAGGAGAAGCGGGCGGCTCTCGGGAGCGCGCCGTCGTGATCGTCTTCGCCGGTGGTCTCCTCGATCCGGACCGGTGGCGGGTGCTGGAGAACTGCGTCTGCTTCCACGCGATTGCGTCCTCGAATGCGGTGGCGCGCGAGCTGATCGAGCTCTACTTCGAGGAGGGGCAGGACATTCACTCGACCGTCCTGGCGGCGGAGGCGCAGCCCGGCGCCTACGGAAGAAACGAGCGCCGCTGGGAAGCGCCGTTCGGGGGCCTCTACCTGACGCTTTTACGGCGCGCCGAGGCGGGAGAGCCGCTCTCGATCGTGCCGATCGCGGTGGCGCGCTGGGCGCGCGAGGCTCTGGTCGCGGCGAGCGGAGCGGCCATCGAGCTCAAATGGCCCAACGACCTCTACGTCGGCAGACGCAAGCTCGCCGGCGTGATCGCGGAGTCGCGGACTCAGGGCGACGACACGTACGTGGCGATCGGCATCGGCATCAACGTCAAGGGCGCGTCCTCGGGCCTCGGCGTGGCCAACGCCACGACGCTGGAACAGGAGACGGGCAAGTCCCTCGCGCTCGCGCCGCTGATGCAGGCGCTACTCGACCGGTTCGACCGCGAGCTCGCGGCGCCCCGCTGGGACGAAGAGGTCCGCGCCTGGGAGCTCGTCGCGGCGCATCGCCCCGGAGACCGACTCACCGTGAGGCGCAACGGTGAGGAAATCACCGGTGCCTACGTCGGGCTCGACGCCTCGGGATTCCTGCGACTCGAAACGGACGCGGGGGAGACGACGGTCGCCTCCGGGGAGGTGGCTTCATGGTGAGTGCTCCCGCGGCAGGCGAGGCGCTTCTGGCCGTCGACGTCGGAAACACGAACACCGTCCTCGGACTCTGGGTCGGGACGGAGCTGGTGCGCCACTGGCGCCTGACGACGCGCCGCGAGGCGACGGCGGACGAGATCGCGCTGTCGGTGCGGGGCTTGCTCGCGGACGGGCCCTCCGCCGGGCTCGTCTGCGCCGACGGCAGGCCGGCCCCTGTGCGCGTCATCGTCGCGAGCGTCGTCCCGTCGCTCAAGTTCTCGCTCAAGCAGGCCCTGCGCCAGGTGCTCGGCCGCGAACCGGTCTTCGTCGAGCCCGGGATCAAGACGGGGATGCCGATCCTCTACGAGGTCCCGCAGGAGGTCGGAGCGGATCGGATCGTGAACGCGGTCGCGGCGCTCGATGCCCTGGGGGGGCCCTGCATCGTCGTGGACTTCGGCACGGCGACGACATTCGACGTCGTCACCGCGAAGGGCGAGTACGCCGGCGGCGTGATCGTGCCGGGCATCGCGATCTCGGCCGAGGCCCTCTTCGAGAAGGCCGCGCGGCTGTGGCGCGTCGAGATCCGGCGCCCGGACAAGGTCGTCGGAAAGACCACGGCGAGCTCGATCCAGTCGGGCCTGTATTTCGGGTACCTCTCGCTCGTGGACGGAGTGATCGATCGCATCGCCGAGGAGATCGCCGCGCGCCCGCGCGTGATCGCGACCGGCGGGTTGGCGGAGCTCTTCGGGGGCGGGTCCGAGAAGATCGAGCAGATCGACCCACTCCTGACGCTGAAAGGCCTGCGTCTCATCGATGAGCGCAACCGCGGAGGATAGGGTTTACTACGAGGCCGTCGAGGCTGCGTTCATCCGAAGGCGCGGCACTCCGTTCCTGCTTTCGCCGCCGGACTTTGCGCTGCTGCGGGAGTGGCGCGCACTCGGCGTGCCGCTCGAGGCCGTCGAGGCCGGAATCGACGAGGCATTCACCCGCCGTGAAGAGCGCAAGCCCGGGCGGCGGGTCAACTCGCTCTCGTACTGCCGCGACGCGGTGCTCGGAGCCTGGGAACGCCGGGCGGAGACCTCGCGCGGCAAGGGGGCTTCGGGAGCGGCGGTGGATGTCGACGCGACGCTGGCCCTCGAAGCCCTCGCGCTCGAGCTCGAAGCGACTCGGGCGCGGCGCACCGATCTCGACGGCCCGCTCGCGTCGGCCATCGCCTCGATCGCTCGCCTCCAGGCGTCGCCCAGGGCGGCTGAGCAGATCGAAGGCGCGCTCGTGAGGCTCGACCGAAAACTGGCAAAGGAACTTTACGCCGCCCTGCCCGAGGCCGAGCGCTCGGAGCTCGACCGCGAGGTCGCCGCTCAGCTTTCCGGCGCGTCTGCCCGGATGGATCCGGCAACGCTCGAAAAGACGACCAGGGCCCTGACCCGCCGCAGCGTGCGGGAAAAGCTCGAATTGCCGCGGCTGAGCCTGCTGTGAGCGACGCCCGCCAGGTCCGCATCGAGAAGCTCGCTCCGACCGGGGAAGGCATCGCCCGGACCTCGGAGGCGGTGGGATTCGTGGATGGGGCGCTCCCGGGCGAGCTCGTCGCGACAACACTGTATGAGGTGAGAAAAAGATTCTGGCGGGGCAGCCTCCGGGCCGTGATCGAGCCTTCGCCCGATCGGGTGGAGGG
>JANMBR010000217.1:0-6179 GCA_031360505.1 Acidobacteriota bacterium | reverse complement strand
ACGACAAGCGATTCAACGCGGGCGTCACCGAGTACATGGCGTTTCTCCGGGACCAGGAGATCCTCACCATCAAGGACTACATGGATCCGGCCTTGCGCGCCCGGATCGGAGGTTACAGCCCCGGTCCTTACTCGTTCTTCGCCGAGGTGGACTATCGGGACCCCGAGGTCATGCGTACCCACGGCTACCATTGGTTCGACAAGGCGTGGATGGTGCACGAGACCGCGCCGACCCCGATTCGTCGGGAGGTGCTCCTCTACAACATGTTCAACACGCGCACCGAGGGCAACGCGACGGGATGGGAAGAGCTGATGATGCAGGCCGGGATGTTCGACGCGCGGCCGCGTACCCGCGAGCTGATCTACATCCTCGTGGCCCAGCGGGCAGCGCGGGCGCTCGGCGAGCTCTTCGTGCAGTCGAACCAGATGACGCTCGAGGAAGCTGCGGCTTTTGCCTGCGCCAACACGCCGCGGGGCTGGCTGCGCATGGACGGCAACCTGGTCGTCTTCGAGCAGCACCTCTTTCTCCAGCAGCCCGGCTACGGGACGAGCTACCTGATCGGCAAGATCGAGATCGAGAAGCTGCTCTCCGAGCGCAAGGAGCAGCTCGGCGACAAATTTCGGATGAAGGCGTTCATGGACGAGTTCAACGCCGCCGGCCTGATCCCGGCCTCGCTGCTCCGGTGGGAGCTGACTGGCCGAAAGCCGGACGAGCTCAAGCGGGTGCTGGAGTAGTTGTCATCGCGAGGAGCGGCGCGACGAGGGACGCCGTACACGACCTGGGACTCTCCTCATCTGCTGGATCACGTCGAGTCAGGGCTGATAGAGTTTTCGCGGCTCTCAATGCCGGAAGCGAGAGTCAGTGGAGGGAAGCTGATGAAGTGGATGGGTTTGTATCTGCTCGGGTACGTCCTGCTCCTCGTGGCCGGACTGCTGGCTCTCTGGAAGACGGGGGTTCTCGCCTCGATTCCGCCGTTCTGGATCGGCGTCGGGCTGCTCGTCGCCGTCGGTCTGGGAATCATGATCGCCGTGGCCAACAGCGGAAAGAAAGAGACGATCGAGGTGGATCGGAAATGAATCGAGAGGCTCCGCTCGTCCTCTTCTGATCCGTGGAAGCCGATCGTTGGTGTCGCCAAAGGCCATTGCCATGAGTGCCCGCGGCGTCCGGGTCGTGGCCGTCTTCGAAGCGGCGAAGGGTGCGCTCGTAGTCGCCGCGGGGCTCGGTCTGCTTTCCCTGGTGCACCACGACCTCCAGGCTACGGCCGAGCGCCTCGTCCAACACTCACACTTGAACCCCGCTCGCCACTACCCGCGGATCTTCATTGAGGCGGCGGCACGCATGAACGACTCCCGGCTCATGTTTCTGGCCGCTCTGGCGTTTCTCTACTCGGCGGTGCGCTTCATCGAGGCATACGGCTTGTGGCACATGCGGGTGTGGGCGGAGTGGTTTGCGATCGTCGCCGGCTCGGTCTTTCTGCCGGTCGAGGTCTATGAGATCTACAGGCGGGCCACGTGGATGAGAGGGATCGTCCTGCTGACCAATCTCGTCATCGTCGCCTACCTGGTGAACGTCCGTGTGTCGAGTCAACGCGAATCGAGCGGGGGTCGCTAGAGCTCCGACCGGAAGGGCGCCACGAGCCATTCGGTCACCCGCTGCCTGAGCGGTCGCGCTCTCCACATCGCGATCGTGTAGGGGCGGCACCGCAGCAGGTCCCGTTCGTACCCCTCCTTCATCAGCCCGGCGAAGGCGGCGTCATACACGAAGAGATTGATCTCCTCGTTCAGATGGAAGGACCGCTCGTCGAGGTTCGCCGATCCCACCGTGGAGAAGATCGCGTCCACGACCATCGTCTTCACGTGGAACATCGTCGGCTGGTACTCGAAAATCTTCACACCTCCCTCGAGGAGCGGTCCGAAGGACGAACGTCCCGCCGCCTTCGTCGCGGGCACGTCGTTGTGCTCGTCCGAGGGGACGATCACCCGCACGTCGACGCCCCTCTTCACGGCGGCGACGAGGAGACCGACCGTCGTGTCGTCCGGAAGGAAATAGGAGTTGGCGATCCAGATTTCCTTGGCGGCGGCGGCGAGCGAGATGGCGTAGACGCGTTCGGCTCCCGACATCGCCGCGAGCGGTGACGAGGGTACGACGGCGACGGAGGCGGAACCCGCCTGCGGGAGGGCGGGGAAGAACTCGTCGCCGACGAGCGGCTCGCCCGTGACCTCCGACCAGTTCTCCTGGAACGCGCGCTGGAGGCCGCGCACGGCGGGCCCGTCCACGCGCAGTTGCGTGTCGCGCCAGTGCTCGTGCGAGTCCGCGTCGCCCAGCCACTGGTCGGCGAAGCCCATGCCGCCCGTGAAGCCAACCGTGCCGTCCACCACGAGCACGCGCCGGTGGTTGCGATGATTCAACACCCAGATCATCCAGGGCTTGTACGAGTGGAAGAACTCCACGCGGCAGCCGGCGCGGCGCAGCCGATCGACGTCGGCCGCCTTCAAGTTCCGGCCCGATGAGCCGACGGCGTCGAGCAGGACGCGCACCTCGACGCCATGCGCGGCCCGTTCGGCGAGCGCGTCGCGGAAGCGAGTTCCCACTTCGCCCGACCAGAAGATGTAGGCCTCGAAGTTCACGGTCTTTCGAGCGGAGGAGATGGCTGCGAGCATGGCCGGAAACACAGCGTCGCCGTTTTCGAGAAGTGCGAGTCGGTTGCCGGGCGTCATCGTCGGGCCGGGCAGCGCCGAGGGCAGGAAAGTCGGATCGCTCACCGTGAATCCGTGAGGCAGCTCATAGACGGTTTGCTTCGGGGCGCTCGACTTCGCGACGGTGATGGCGAAGGCGTAGCCGGCCGCAGCCGAAACGAGAACGAGCGCCAGGAGATGCGGCAGCTTTGGCCGTCGGTGGGCGGGGGTGGTCACGAAGGCAAGAGTACGCCATTCCGACCGGGGCGGCCGCGCGTGCGGGTGTATAAGAGGATACGGGATCCGGACCTCATTGTGAAACAGCGCGTCTGCGCGGCTTTGCTCCTGCTCGCCGGTCAAGCCGGTGGCGGCTCTCTTCACGCAGAATCCGTGGCCGTGCTTTATCCGGAGGGCGTCGTTCGCGGCTTCCTCTTTCTCAAATCGCTCGACGGTGTCGTCGTTGCGAATGGCGACCTCAGCCAGTCTCTCCGGGGTGACCGCGTGACGAGCCATCTCGTGTTCCACTTCAAGGACGGGTCGCTCCAGGACGAGACCGCCGTGTTCTCCCAGGGCGGGCGGTTTCAGCTCTTGAGCGACCACGTGGTGCAGCGCGGTCCGAGCTTTCCAGATCCGATGGAGATCTGGATCGACGCGGCAAGCGGGCAGGTGAGAGTGCGGCATCGCGAGGACGGCAAAGAGAAGACGATCGAAGAGCGGATGGAGCTGCCCTCGGATCTGGCCAACGGAATGATGTTGACGTTCATGAAGAACATCGTTCCCGGCGCCGTCGCGACGACCGTGTCGATGTTGGTCGCGACGCCCAGGCCGCGGCTCGTGAAGCTCGTGATCACGCGGGTGGCCGATGAGCCGTTTTCCGTCGGCCGCGCGTCGTACAAAGCGACCCGATTCCGCGTCAGGGTCGAGATCGGAGGCCTGGCGGGATTGGTTGCGCCGCTGCTGGGCAAGCAGCCGAAGGACACGGCGGTCTGGATTCTTGGCGGGGACGCGCCCGGCTTCGTCAAGTCGGAGGGCCAGTTCTACCTGGGCGGGCCCGTCTGGCGCATGGAACTCGCGGCTCCGGACTACCCGCGGGCGGCGGTCGGGCCCTGAGTCGCTCGCCTCCGACGAGGACGACCGACAAATCGATGGAAGACGCCGCCGAAATCTCCGACGCCCGCGGCTACTACCGCAAGATCCTTCCCTTCTACGAGCAAGAGTCCGTCTCGAGAGCCCATCTGGACTTCTGGCGCGGCATCGCACGGAAGGCTCGTCCGCGGAACATTCTCGAGATCGGCGCGGGGCTCGGGCGGATCACGGCGGAGCTTTCGTGCGTCGCTCCGGCGGTTGGCTTCGACGTGTGTCTCGAGATGCTTTCCGCCGCGCAGCGACGCGGCACGAGCCGCGCTCTCTTCGTCGCCGCGGACGCGCGCCACGTCACGTTCGGGCGCGCATTCGACCTCATCGTTGCACCGGGCGACCCGGTCTCGCACATGACCACCCTGGAAGATCGAAGGCGCGCTCTACGCGCGGTCGCGCGGCAGCTCGCTCCGGCCGGTGTGTTCGTGCTCGAAGGCCTTTACCGGCGGCGGAACGAGGTCGCGGTGCCGCGCCGCAGAATCCGCCACGCCGACGGCGTACTTCAAATCGAGGAGACCTGGCTCCCGATTGGCAGGAAGGATCTCTGGCACGCCCGCTACCGGTATTGCGACCGGCGGCGCGACGGCTCGGTCCGCACAATGGCCGCTGCGTTTCTCGCGCGGGCCTGGAACCCCGCGACCATCCGTGGCTTCTTCGCATCCTGCGGCCTGGAGGTCGTCGATCTCTGGGGCGACTTCGATCGGCGGCCCTTCTGGCGCGGCGCCTCCCGAATCGTCCTCACCGCGCGGTTGAGGCGCAGTCCTACTGAGCCTCGGCGTCGCGCGCTGAATACGCCGTCAGCGCCCAGATGACGAGGATGACGGCGCCCATCCCCAGGTAGAACCGCCGCGCGGGCGAGCCCGGGGAATAGCCCGCAAAGGATGGAAGGATCAGGAGCGCGATCCCGACGATGAGCTCGATGATTCCATGCACGAAAAAAGGAATCCTCTTCCAGCGGCCCGCCGGGAAACGAGTCATCAAGGTCATCACGAGGTGGACCACCGCCAGCGTGTACGAGATCGCCGCGGGAGTTCCCCCGAGCCCCACCAGGAGCGGCCCCAGAAGAAAAACGGCGACGAAGATGAAGTCGAGCATTCCGTGGATCCGGGCAGTGATGAAGCGCATGGTCCCTTTCCTCCAATCGTGCTGGGGCCAGAGTGTATTCCTCACGAGGCGTGAAGCCACGAGGGACCGCGGGCTCGAAGGGCCGCCCGTTCGCGATAACCTGATGCCAACGAGGAGCCTGACCATGATCCGACGGGCCCTGGCGATCTGCATCCTCCTGGCGATCCGTCCGGCCGCAGGGCAGGCCCAGTTCAACGAAGACGAGCTCGTCAAGGACTACGCGAAGACGCTCGCCAGGGATCGGGACGCGAAGGATCGCGCCGAAGCGGCCCACTGGCTCGGTGGGCGCAAGCAGCCCGAGGCCGTGGCGGCGCTCGCGAAGGCGCTGTCGGATCCGGACGCGACCGTCCGCCAGGCTGCCGCCTCGGCGCTGTGGGACACGGGCAAGGATGCCGTCTCGGCCAGGCCGGAACTCGAAAAGGCGCTCGGCGACCCCGTGGCCGCCGTGGTGGCGCGCGCCGCCGGGGCGCTCGCGGTGATGGGCGTGCCGGATGCGGACCTGGCGCCGGCGTGGCGCCGGGCGCTCGAAGGCTCGCGCGACGACGCCACGGCGTTCGTGGCGGCGCGTGGCTTGATCGGAATCGATCCGCCCGAGAATCTGGCGCCGGCGATCCTCACCTATCTGGCCAGCAACGCGGAGGAGGCCGGCAATCCGAAACGTCGCGAATCGAATTTCGACGACAAGAAGAGCGCGGAAGCCGCGGCGAAATCGCTCGAGGAGCTCCTGAACGAGAACGCGACGCACATCCTGCCGATGCTGGACCGCACGATTCACGACAGCCCGGAGTCCGGGCGGTACGTCTTCGGCGCTCTCGCGGCGGTCAAGAAGCTGCCGCCCGGAACGGTCGACCTGGCGCTGGCATTCACACATTCCCGCGACGCCGAGACGCGTGAAGCGGCCGTCAAGCTCGCGGGCAGGGTGACAGCGGAGCGCGAGGCTGCGCGCTGGGTCCCCGAGGCCATTCGCCTCCTCGGCGACCCCGATGACAGAGTCCGCAATGAAGCATGCTGGGCCCTGAAGCGCGTGAAGGGCCTGTCCTGGGAGGCGGCTCCGGAGCTGGCGCGCCTGGTGTCGAGCGATCCCTCGATGAGCGTGCGCAGGAGCGCCGCCGGCGCGCTCGAGGAAATCGGTAACGTGTCCAATGCCATCCCGAAGGCCGCCAAGATCTCAGTGGCCGCGGCTTCCAGCAGCGCGCTCGTCAACGCGATGAAAGGCAAAGACCACGACCTCGCGGTGGAGGC
>JANMBR010000222.1:0-18135 GCA_031360505.1 Acidobacteriota bacterium | reverse complement strand
CTGAGCCGCGCCGCACGGCCCGACGCGGAGTCGCCACAGGCGGCGGGGCGCGCAGAAATAATCGTTGCTCGCCCAGTCGCGCCGGTCGCCAGCGCGGCACGCCGCCAGGACTTCACTGCCGCGCCTAACATGTACTTAGACAGCCTACGCGTTGTCAGGTTCATCGCGATCCTCGCTCCCTAATTCATCTACGTCCCTGTCGTTCCAATCATCGCCATCCTCCTGAGCGGGCATGAGTTGCCGTTCGGGAGGAATCATTGGCGTTAGAGGCTTAGGCTGCGAATCGAGTCGGGTAAGGCTGGGAGGTGCCGCGATGCCGCTGCGGGTCCACAAAAGGTCCGCGGGGCTGCGCACGCCGCGGCCGCCGCGGTTCAAGACGTGTGTGTAAATCATCGTCGTTTTCACGTCCTGGTGGCCCAGAAGCTCCTGGATGGTTCGGATATCGTAACCCTCTTCGAGCAGGTGAGTGGCAAAAGAATGGCGGAAGGTGTGACAGCTGACGCGCCGGGAGATGCCAAGCTGAACGACGGCGGCGTGGACGGCGCGCTGGACGGCCGTCTCGTGCAAGTGATGGCGGCGCACGAGTTGGGTGCGGGGGTCCGTGCTCATGTGCTCTGCGGGAAAGACGAACTGCCAGCCCCAGTCTCGCTCGGCGCCCGGGTACTTCCGGGCGATGGCGTCTGGGAGGAAGACGCCTCCGAAGCCGTCGGCGAGGTCGTCCGTGTGGATGCGGCGGACACGGGAGAGCCAGGTCGGGAGTGCCGCGCGTACGACGGCCGGGAACGGGACGACGCGGTCGCGCTTGCCCTTGGTGTCGCGGACGAGGATGCGGTTGTTGCCGAACTCGACGTCCTTGACGCGCAGGCGCAAGGCTTCGAGCAGGCGCATGCCGGTGCCGTAGAGGAGGGTCGCGACGAGGCGGTGCGTGCCGTACATCTTACCGATGACGGAGCGGACTTCGGCGCGGGTGAGGACGGTCGGGAGGCGGCCGGGGGTTTTGGCGCGGATCACCGTGTTGAGGTTGGGAAGTTGTTTTTGGAGGACGTGGCGGTAGAGGAAGAGGAGCGCGCTCAAGGCTTGGGTCTGTGTCGACGCACTGACGGGGCCTTCGACGGCGAGGTGGGTGACGAAAGCGTTGATCTCGGTCTCGCCCATCTCGGCGGGGTGGCGCTTGTCGTGAAAGAAGATGTAGCGCTTGATCCAGCCAATGTAGGCCTCTTCGGTTCGCAGGCTGTAGTGGCGGGCGCGGATCGCGTGGCGGACGCGGTCGAGAAGGCGGGGCTGGGCCGGGGGGCCGGGTTCGATGGGCTCGCGCACTTCAGTGCCTGGTGTTCCAGCCCCTGGGGTCCCGGCTCTCGTGCATCACCGCGAGGATCTGAAGCGCCTCATCTTCAACGTAGAAGAGAACGCTGTAGGGAAACCGGCTCAGCCGTCGACGTCGCATGCCACCGCGCACAGCCGGGGCCGACTCGGGATACGTCGCAAGCCTGACCAACGCCGCAGCAAGATCCCGAAGGAAGCGGAAGCCCAGGTTGACTTCGCGGGATTCGTAGAAACGGACGGTGTTCCAGAGATCCTGGAACGCGCGTGGATGAAGGACGAACCGATCTAGCTCGTGCGGCGCCTCTTCCCGATCTCGGACCTGATGCGCCGAAACACTTCGCGAGCCGGAATTGTATCGACCTTTCCTTCGTCGAGCTCTCGCTTGCGTCGCTCGGCTTCGTCGTACCAGGCGCGCTCGTGGTCCGTTTCGGTTGGGGGGTCCAGGCTTTCGAGCAGCTTCCGAGCCAGATGGGCCCGCGACCGTACTCCGAGCTTCAGTGCTTCTGTTTCGATCTGCGCCAGCTTCATGGGCATACGCATAGCCTCCCGCCGACTCAAGTCTACGCCCGGCAGTCATCTCTACTTAATAGTTGTCGCGAGGCACCGGGCCGTGGGTTTTAACGGCGCGTGAGCTCCTCGCGGAGGACCCGGCGCAGCGTCTCTTCGAGCGGCTCCTTGCGGTCGGCGATGTGCTCCCGGAGGGCGAGGTTGATCAGGGTCTGGTAGTTGCCGCCGCCCGCGGCGTGGACCTGCTCGCGAAACCAGGCGAGCACGTCGTCGTCGAGGCGAATGGTGATGCGGGTCTTTCCCGCGGGAACGGGCAGGACACGGCCCCTCTTACCTCTTCGGAAGTCGTAGCGCTTCTTCATGGCTATATGTACAAGTGTACATATACGCCGTGCGCGTCGCTATGGCTTCGGCAGGCTCACCCGTGGCGATCTAGACGAACGGATTCTTGACCGTCACTCCGGCATAGGTCTGGCCGTGGCTCAGGTCCTCGGTCCACACGCAGCACGCAATCGCGTGATGGGTAAGTAGACCTGTAAACGCTGCCATAACATGACTTGTGGTGTAGGACTACGGCTTCGGCAGCGTCGCCCAGGGCGCGATCGCCAGGGCATTCATGACCAGCTCGACCGAGAGGGCGGCGAGGATGATGCCCATGACGCGGACGAGGATCGAGGCGCCCTGGCGTCCGATGACTTTCAGGATGGGGCCCGAGGCCCGGAAGAGTCCGTACGTCATGGCGAGGACGACGAGCAGCACGACGGCGGTCTGCGCCTGCTCGGGGACGGTATAGACGTCGTTGTCGGTCAAGACGATGACGGCCATGATCGTTCCGGGGCCGGCGATCGAGGGGACGGCGAGCGGAAAGACGGCGATGTCGCGCGCCGGGTCGCTCTGCGCGGGCGGGTCTTCCATGTTCCCGAAGAGCATTTGCAGGGAGAAGACGAAGAGGATGAGGCCGCCGGCGAGCTTCAACGAGAGCAGGTGGATGCCCATCGCGTCGAGGATGATCTGGCCGATGACGACGGCGCCGACGAGGATGATCGCGGCGTAAATCGTGGCGCGGCGCGCGACGCGATTGCGCTGCTGGCGGGTCAGCGAGGCGGTGAGACCGGCAAAGAGTGCGAGGCTGCCGATCGGGTCGACGGTCGTCCAGATCAGCATGAAGTCGCGAAAGAGTTTTGCGAGCATGGGAGTCGTTGCCGAGGACTATACGCCGGCGCGCGCGGCGGCTCAGTCGTACACGCCGTCGGCAAACCACGTGCCCGCGACGCGCTCGCGGTAGATACGGTAGAGGCCGCCGTCGGAGAGCTCGACGTCCCAATAGTCGCGGTCGGCGGGAGCTTCGGTCCACCAGCCGTCTTCGAGCGACCACGGGCCGGCGGCGACGCGGACGGAGCCGGCGATGGGAGGGGCGGCGTCGGGGGCGCTTTTCAATTCGTAGGGGCGGCCGTTACCGCCGTGCTGCGCGCGGTGTTCCCTGCGGGTGTGGCCGCCCGCTTGAGCGTCATCGGTACTCGAGCGGGCGGGGACGAGCCCCGCCCCTACGGCCCCGGGGAAAGTCAGGACTTCGAGCGCGACGGCGGGCCTAAGCACGCGCACTCCGAGAAGGCCGCGTCCTTCGCGTGGGGGCAGGCGCGTCTGGGGCGGCGGGGGCGGGGCGTAGCCGGTGTCGGTGAAACGTTCGGGGCGGTGGCCGTCGATTGTGCGCGGAGAGCCGACGCGGTTTGAGCCGAGCAGCGCCGCCAGGCGCGCGATGGTGGTGGCGAGGCGGTCGGGCGAGAGGGCGGCGGGGCCGAAGAGGGAAAGCTGCGCGCGGCGCGGCTGATCGGGGTGCGCGGAGAAGGTGAAGCCGGCGACGGGGGCGCCGGGCGGGCGAGCTTCGAGCTCGAGGCGGACGAGGGTGAGCAGCGTCTTGACGTCGCGCGTGGGGGCGGGCAGCGCGATCGAGCGGGCGTCGTGGCCGTCGGGGTCGAGCTTGATCGAGACTTCCAGGCGCGTGCACGCGAGGGCCTGCGACTCGAGGCGGCGGACGAGGCGCTCGAGCGCGGCGTGCGCGACGAAGAGGAAGGGCTCGAGGCAGACGAGCGGCCACTCGAGGTCCATGCCCTCGGAGAAGGATGGCGGCGGCAGGTACGGCTCGAGCGGGCGCGGGTCGATTCCGCGCGCTGTCGCGTGGAGCTCGCGGCCGATCTCGCCGAGGCGGCTGGCGACTTCGCCTTCGGGCAGCTTCGCGAAGTCGCCGATCGAATGGAGTCCCCAGCGATCGAGCGTCGCGGCGATCTCGAGCGCGGGGGCGAGCTTCTCGAGCGGCAGCGGCGCGAGAAAGCGCGTCTCCTCGCCTTCCGGGACGACGGTCGGCGTGTCGGGAAGGCCCGCTGCGATGCGCGCGGCGAGCTTGGATGCGGCGACGGCGACGCGCGCGGGCAGGAGCGCCTTCTCCGCCGCGCGGAGGATCTCGCGGGCGAGGGCCCCCTCACCCCTGCCCTCTCCCGCCGGGAGAGGAGGTCCTTTTTGGCAGAGCGCGGGATGCCCATCCAAATCCAGATAGACCACCCCTTCCCCTTCGTCCTCCACGCGCGGCGAGAACATCTCCGCCACTTCGAGCAGGGCCTCCTGCGCCGTGCGCTCGCACTCGCGATCGCGTCCGCGCGCGACGAGCTTTGGAACGAGGGCGCGCGCCTGGGGCAGCGTCATGCCGGGCTCGACGCCCGCGCGGCGCGCCTTGCGCGTCGAGGCGACGATGCGCGCGGCGCTGCCGTTGCCCTCGCAGACGGCGACGGGCTCGTCCTTCAACTCCGGCTCGCTGCGCAGCCGCGCGGCGAGGGGGAAGAGCGGGACGAAGAGGCAGGCGATTGACATGGCGCGAAGCGCCTCGTCATCCTGAGGAGCGCAGCGACGAAGGACCCCTTTCGTAGCCATACTGCGGCTCGAAAGGGATCCCTCGCTGCGCTCGGGATGACAAATGTTCATGCGGTGGCGCAAAAGCCGCTGCCATCCGCCACCCCATCGCCTCCGCCACTCCCGTCCGCGCGCGCGCGTCTTTCTGCAGCACGAGCCGCGACGACACGCCGCAGAGAAGCCGTGGCGCAAGGCCCGCTCCCATCCAGCTCGCGCGCGCGGAGTCGGCGGCAAGGACCGTGTCGGCGGCGACGCCGCTGACACGATACGGAGCGAGCAGCAGGAGCGCGGCATGGCGCGAGCGGGCCGCGCGCTCGAGGCGCACCCACGCGGAGTCGGGCACGAAGCGTCCGCGCACCGGGGCAAGGCCGAGGTCCAGGACGACGAGTGGGAATCCGGCCGAGAGCAGCATCTCCGCGCTCGCGACGGCGTCCTTCAACTTTTCGGGGCGCACCCAGAGCAGGCGGTCGAGCTCGACACCCGCGGCCTCGGCGGCCTGCGGATCGAGATGGCTTCCGAGATCCACGAGCGCGGCCGCTTCGCCGCAGGAGGTCGCCGAGGCGAGAGCGGCGATTCCGATCGAGAAGCGGCCGCACGAGCGGCGGCCGGTGAGCTCGACGAATCCGCCGCGGGCAAGTCCGCCGCAGAGCAGGCGGTCGAGCGCGGGGACCATCGTCGGGATCGGATCGCGCGGCGCCGCGGGCGATGGCAGGTCGCAGGCGCGCAAGAGCCTTGCGCCGAGGCCCGTCAGCAGGGCGAGGGCGGCCGTCTTCTTTGCGAGGCCTCGGCCTTCGAGAAGCTCCTCGAGCGCCAGGGCCTGCGCAGGTGTGGACACGGGAAAAGCAAAATAGGCGTAATAAAGGCGTAAGTCAATGATGCTTGTAAACCACTCCAAATGCTGCAGATCCGGCCTCTGCCCGTATAGTGGCCGTCAATGAGTCTCCTGCTCAAGGGGCTGATCGTGGGGTTCTGCCTCTCGGCTCCGGTCGGACCGATCGCGGCGCTCTGCGTGCAACGCACGATCTCCAAGCGCCTGATCTCGGGGCTGGTGTCGGGCCTGGGCGCGGCGATGGCGGACGCGGTCTACGGTGCGATCGCCGCGTTCGGCGCCACGATGATCTCGGAGTTCCTGATCTCCGAGCGCACGTGGATGCAGCGGGTGGGCGGCGTGATCCTGATCTTCATGGGGCTGCGCCTCTTCCTGACGAAGCCGGCCAGGGAGGAAGCGATGGTCGACGGCAAGGGGCTGGCGGGGGATTTCCTCTCGACGTTTTTTCTCACGCTCACCAACCCGATGACCTTCGTTGCTTTTGCCGCCGTCTTCACGACGATGGGCATCGGCGCGGTGCGGGGCCACCCGATCCTGACGACCGAGCTCGTGGGCGGCGTCTTCCTCGGCTCCGCCTTCTGGTGGCTGATCCTCTGCGGCGGCGCGCACGCCCTGCGCCGCCACTGCGACTACCGCAAGCTCACCGTCATCAACCGCGGCACGGGGGTCTTCGTCATGGGGGTGGGGCTGGTGTACCTGCTTTTGTCTTCGCGACCGTCGACCCCCGACCCTCGACCCTCCGCTTCTTATCCTTCGAATCCCATGCTGTCATGCGTCCCGTCGCAGAACGGCTTGTTGCCCGATCCCCCGCAGCGGCAGAGCGCATAGCGCGTTCCCGCATCCTCGTATCGGTTCCCCTCTCCGTCGAGCATCGGCATCGGCCCGCGCACGTAGATCGGGCCGTTCTTCTCGAACGTGATCGTCACGCTCGCGGGCGTCTCTTCCGCCGGGCGGCCGTCCTGCCGCTCGTAGCGCAGCGCTCCGGTCGGGCACTCGGCGATGACTCGGGCGAGGGTGTCGGCGGCGGACTTCTCCGGCTGGATCCACGGGCGCGCGTTCTGGTCGAACGTCTCGGGCGCGCCGTGCACGCAGCGCGCGGCGTGGATGCAGAGCCGCGGGTCGTAGGTGACCGCGATGTCTTTCGAGGCGTACTTCTTTCTCATGGAGCTTTCCCGCTCTGGATTCTAGGGCCGCGCGTGAGCCTGCCCCGCGCCTTGTCGAGGGCGCGCGCGAGCGAGTCGTCCACTCCGGCGGCGATCGCCTCCTCGAACGTCGTCCAGCGCATCGGGCGCGCCGGGTCTTCCGAGGCGGACGGATCGTGAGCCTCGGATGTCACGAGCAGGTAGCGAATGTCGAAGTGAAAGTGCGCGGGGTCCTTGCCGTGCGCCGGGATCGGATGGACGTCCACGTCGAGGATCGCGTCCTCGTGCGGAATCTCGAAGGCTGAGAGGCCGGTCTCCTCGCGCGCCTCGCGCAGGGCGGTGCCGAGCACCGAGTCGTCCGACTCCTCCGTGTGGCCGCCGGGCTGCAGCCAGCGTCCGAGCTTTCTGTGCAGCACGAGCAGATACGCGGAGCCGTCCGGCCGCGCCACGACGGCGCTGCCGGTGATGTGTCCCTCGGGATTCTCGCGGCTGAACGGATCGCCCGGCGCAGCAAGAAACCTGAGGATGCGCGCAAGCGACTCGGCTTCCAGCGGGTGGGGCGGCGCATAGCGCGCGAGCGTCGCGGTCAGCAGCTCGCGCCTTTTCTCCCCCTTTGTCATCCTGAGCGAAGCGAAGGATCCCCTTAGGCGCCGTGCTGAAACTTTTCGAACGTCCTAGCCCGCGTCGCTCGAGGTTTCGTCGACTTCGTCGCGGACTTTGTGGACGAGGGCTTCGACGGCGGATTCCTCGAGGCCCTCGGGGCCGACGCCGCGCTTGGCGAAGTCGACCCACTCGCCGTCGACCTTGACCTGGACCGTGAGCAGGCGCGCGCGCCCGTACGAGCAGATGCGCACCGAGAGGTTCGGCAGCGTGTAGACGGCCTGCCGGTTGCCCGAGGCGTCGGGAGGCGTGACCTCCGTCGCGGCGTATCCCATCTGGTGGAACGTCGATCCGATGCGATCGAAGGCTTCGTCCAGACTCAACATGACGGCACCTCGTTCTTTTTGGTGCCGCCTATTCTATAAGCCGGTTCGCCCGTGCCAGGACGTCGGTTCCGTATGGGCGGGGCTGCGATCGCTACCGCCGGCCGCCGTAGTCCGAGGAAAGCATCAGGAACTGGCCTCGTTCCCGGCGCTCCTCGCGGTCGAACGCGGCTACGGCCAGCGCCTCCGGGCCCTTCTGCTGCCACCAGGTCCGCGCGTTGGCGGAGGTCCAGAGGGGAACGACCGCGCAGGCCTCGAGCACCGCGTCCAACTCCTCGGCCGAGCCGGGCCGTCGCTCCCGCTCGAACGACAGGCAGCGATGGATCGCCTCTTCGAGGGCGGCCGGCACGGGCCCGGGTGCGGCGCTCGAGAGCGGAGGCGGCGGGCCCTGCCGTTCCATCTTGAAGACCTCGATCGCCGTGCGCCCGGGAAAGGGCGACTTGCCGGTCAAGAGAAAGTAGCCCACGGCCCCGAGCGCGAAGATGTCCGAGCGCGCATCGACGCTGCCCGGATCGCTCATCCCCTCCGGCGCCATGTAGAGCGGCGTGCCGAGCAGCGAGCCGTCCTGCGAGAGCGCGGCGTCGCTCGACCCGGGCGTGCCGTCGGCCGTGCGCTCGACGTCGCCGATCTCTTTCACGAGGCCGAAGTCGAGGACCTTCACGAAATCGGGGATGCCGCCGTAGAGGCACAGCATCAGATTCGCCGGCTTGATATCGCGGTGGATCAGGCCCGCCGCGTGCGCTTCGGTCAGCGCGCCGCAGACCTGGCGCAAGAGGTGCACGACGCGTCCCGGCGGCAGCGGCCCCTCGAACTCCACGAGCTGGCCGAAGTTGATGCCGCGCAAGAGCTCCATCGCGTAGTAGAAGACGCCGTCGGCCGTGCGGCCGTAGTCGTAGATCGCGATCGTGCTCGGGTGCGTCAGGCCCGCCGTCAACTGCACCTCGCGCTCGAACCGCGCGAACGCGCGTTCGCCCTCGGTTCCCGGCGCGAGCAGCTTGACCGCCGTCGGCCGCCGCAGCAGCGCGTGGCGCGCCTCCCACACGACCCCCATTGCGCCCTTGCCGAGCCGCGCGATCAGGCTGTACGGCCCGACCTTCGCCGCCTGGCGGCGCAGCCGCGAGATCATGCGCAGCGACGTCAGCGTCACGAGGCCGACGAGGGAGGCGAGGATTCCGAGGAGCGCGGCCTCGATGGCGCCGCGTTTGGGCGGCAGAAAAGCGCCGGGCAGCGGGAACACGTCCAGGCGCCACTTGCGGCCCGCAAACGGGACCGGGAACGGAAGATCGAAGCCGTCCCGGTGCGGCAGCGACTTGACGCCTTGCGGCCGCTCGGCGAGCAGCGGCGCTTTCGGCGCCTCCGTGTCGCGCAGCGACAGCGCCAGGCCCGAGGCGTCCACCTCGGAGGCGGCCTTGTCCACGAGGGGCGCCACCCGGAAAATCGCGATCGTGAAGCCCTTGAGCGAGGCGATGCGCGCCTCGAGCGAGCCCGGGTCGCCTTCGCGAAAAACCGGGGCGTACGCGGCGACGACCGGCGCCGTGCCGTGTCGGGCCTCGTCCTCGACGAGGCCGAACGGCGGCGAGGCCACGATCTGTCCGCGATCGCGCGCCAGGCCTGCCGTGTCCCAGCGGATCTGGTCGGATGCAATGTCGAATCCGAGTGCAAAGGCGCTCGGCGGCTCCATGTAGTGGATCGGGACGTAGAACGCGCGGCGGCCCGCCGCAACCGGTTTGCCATCGGCGCCCTTCTCCCAGAAACGGTAGCCCGTCAGGTGCGCTGCGCGCGCCTCGGCCTCGTAACCCTTGCGCTCGAGCTCATGAACCACCGGGAGCCACTCGAACGAATAAACCTCCCGATTGCGCGCGAGCATCGGGTACGCCAGCAGCCGAAACTGCAGCCGCGTCACGTCCGAAGCCTCCACGAAGCTCTGGAGCGTGTAGAGGTTCTCGAGCGCCGACGAGAGCTTCTCGCTGACCCGCGCCTCGAGTTTTTGCGCCCGCTGGGCAAAGGCGAGGTGGGTCTCGGCCCGGGCGCGCGCGAAGACGTACGCGCCGATCCCGAGCGACAGCGCCACGAAAACGCTCGCGATGAGGATGTCGGTCGCGCGCAGGGATGTGTGCCATAGGAAGAATGCGGAGCGCAATCGCCGAACCGTGAACCGGCTGGTGTCCGCGCCGGAGCCGATCCCGCCCGATCCGTCGCTCGTCACGGGGGGAATTATGTCCCGTCGAGGGTCAGGTCTGGATTCTTCGGAGTTTGCCCAAAAGCCGAAGTTTTCAGACCTGACCCCCGTCGTCGAACATTCCCCCGCGCCCCTGCGTATACAAAGGACATGGCCCAGGTTTTCGCCAAATTAGGGAGTTTTCTCGTGAAAAAGAAGAAATGGATCGGCATCCTGGTCGTCCTGGCGGTCGTCGCCGGGGCCGCCTACATGAAGGCCAAGGGCCGTGAAAAAGCCGACGCCAAGGCGGACAGCACGCCGTTTCGCCTCGGCAAGGTCCAGGCCGAAGACCTCCAGGTCTCCGTCCGCGAGGTTGGCGTCGTCGATCCGGTCACCAAGGTGGAGGTGAAGTCCGCGGTCTCGGGGCGCGTGCTCTCGCTGGCCGTGCGCGAGGGCGCGATCGTCCACAAGGGCGACGTGCTCGCCGAGATCGAGCCGGACGTCAACCAGGCGCAGTCGCTCTCGGACGTGCAGGCGAGCGTGCGGGAGATGGAGTTGAAACTCCAGGACGCAAAGCGCGAGTTCGAGATGCAGAAGACGCTCTTCGAGCAGGGCCTCATCGGACGCGACCCGTACCGCGCCTCCGAGATCAAGCGCGACCAGGCGGCCGAGACGCTGCGCGCTTCGCAAATGCGCTACCAGATCGTCGAGGACCGCGGCATTCCGATCTCCGGCAACGCGGCCTCGCAGAAGGCGCGCGTCACGGCGCCGATGAGCGGAGTCGTGATCAAGAAGGGCGTCGAGCTCGGCGAGACCGTGACCTCGGGCGTTTCTTCGTTCAACGCGGGAACGGTGCTCTTCACGGTCGCGGACCTGAAGTCGCTCATCATCCGCGTCAACCTGAACGAGGTGGACATCGCCAAGGTCGGCGTCGGCCAGCCCGCGCGCATCTCGCTCGACGCGTATCCGCAGAAGATCTTCACGGGCAAGGTCAGCTTCGTGGCGCCTTCCGCGGAGCTCATCGAGAAGATCAAAGTCTTCAAGATCGAGATCGCGCTCGACGAGCTCGGCGACTCGTTCAAGACCGGCATGAGCGCCAACGTCGAGATCCTCGGCGAGAAGCGCGACAAGGCCGTGTCGATCCCGCTCGAGGCGCTGCAGAAGCGCGACGGCAAGACGATCGCCTATCGCCTGAAGGCCGGGCTGAATCCGAAGCAGCTCGCGGCGGCCAAGGAAGGCCTCGCGGGGCGCAACAAGTTCATCTGGCTCTCGGACCATTGGAAGGACTACTTCGACGTCGTCCCCGTCTCGGCCGGCATCGCCACGCTCGAGCGCGTCGAGATCGTCGCGGGTTTGAAGTCGGGCGAGCAGGTCGCCCTCGAGGACCCGTCGAAGAAGCGCGTCGAGAAAGACGACGAGGACAATTGACGTGTCCAGGAGCGAAAGCGACGAAGACACGTCATCCTGAGCGAAGCGAAGGATCCCTTGAGCAGCCGAACGAGACAACGAAGGAACACGCCATGTCCGCCATCATCAACACCTCCGGCCTCACGAAGGTCTTCGGCGCAAACGGCGCCGCGGTCCACGCCCTGCGCGGGATCGACATGACCGTCGAGCGCGGGGAGTTCGTCGCGCTGATCGGGCCCTCCGGCTCGGGCAAGTCCACGCTCATGGCGATCCTGGGCTGCCTCGACCTGCCGACGGCGGGCGCCTACACGCTCGACGGGCGGCGCGTCGAGGGCCTCTCGGGGCCGGAACTCGCGCAGATCCGCAACGAGAAGATCGGGGTCATCTTCCAGCAGTACAACCTGCTGCCCAAGGCCTCGGTCGTCACAACGTCGAGCTGCCCATGCTCTACGCCGGTGTGGCCCGCAGGCAGCGTCGCGCGCGCGCACTCGAGCTGCTCGAGCGCGTCGGCATCCCCGACAAGGCGAAGGTCCTTCCGTCCGCGCTCTCCGGCGGACAGCGCCAGCGCGTCGCTGTGGCCCGCGCGCTCGCCAACCGGCCGGCCCTCCTGCTGGCCGACGAGCCCACGGGCGCCCTCGATTCCAAGACCGGCCACGGGGTCCTCGACCTCTTCGCCGATCTGCACCGCCAGGGCAACACCATCATCATCGTCACTCACGACCTCTCCATCGCCGCAATGGCGCAGCGCCAGGTCGAAATCCACGACGGCCTGATCAAACTCGAGGAGGCGGCCTAACCCCCGCCCCCACTCTCCCTGCTCCCCCTCTGCTGACAGGAGAGGGGACGGGGGGGGTGAGGCGGCCCAATCGCCACAACTCCCATGACCTTCAACGGCGCCTTCCGCGAACGCCTCCGCAACTCCTGGGTCGAGCTGCGCGAGAACCTCACGCGCTCGGTCCTGCAGTCACTCGGCGTGATCCTCGGCGTGGCCGCCGTGCTCGGCGGGATGTCCATCTCCGACAGCATGCGCAAGCGCTCGATGGATCTCTACGTCAAGATGGGCGGCCTCGACAAGCTGAACGTGCGCCAGTCCGCGGTCGTCAACGACGGGGCGCCGACGGCACTCCAGACCGCGAACCTCGGCCTGCGCAACCACGACGCCGACGAGGGCGGAGAGCTCGCGGTCTCGGCCGTCGAAGGCATCTCCGTCCAGAAGAACGCCCGGGCGCGCGTGCGCTCGCCATACGCCGACCAGGAACGGGACGTCCGCGGCATCGGGGGCGACTTCCTCGCCATCGACGGGTTCGAGATCGCCGAGGGCCGCAACTTCAGCGAGCAGGACGTGGACTCCGCGGCACCGGTTGCGATCATGGGCACGGAAGCCGTCGCCGTCTTCTTCCCGGATGGCCAGGCCCTCGGCCGGACGCTGCGCGTGGGCGACACGCCGGTCCAGGTCGTCGGAGTGTTGCGCGAGCGCGTCTTCCGGTTCCGCGACGGACAACGTAACATCTTCCGCCGGCGCAACCGGATCATCGCGCTGCCGACGACACTCGTGGCCCGCCGATTCGAGGGCGACAAGTATCACCGCGTGGATCGCGTCACGTTCCGGATCCGCAACTTGGACGCCATGGCGAAGTTCTCGAAGAGCCTCTCGACGATGCTGCGGGCGAATCACCGCCAGCAGGAGGACTTCCGCCTGGACGACGTCGGCGCGCGCGTGCGCAAAGAGCAGTCGCAGGGGGACGTGTACGACATCATCTTCATGCTGTCGGGCTTTCTCTCGCTGATCGGCGGCGGCATTGTGAACGTCAACATCCAGATGGCGACGTTGAAGGAGCGCATCCGCGAGGTCGGCGTCAAGATGGCGATCGGCGCGCCCGGCCGCGAGGTGTTCAAGGAGTTCATGACCGAGGCCCTGCTGCTGACCTCTGTCGGCTCGATCGCCGGCCTCTTCTTCGGCGTCGGCTTCTCGAAGCTCATCACGACGTACATCGGCGTGCCGCTGCACATCGACGCGAAGAGCTTCGTCGCGGCGTATCTTCTGGCCGCGGTATTCGGCTTCGTCTTCGCGCTCTTCCCGGCGTGGAAGGCCTCGCGCCTCTCGCCCATGGAGGCGCTGCGCTATGAGTGAAGCGGCCCTCGCGCCCCGCGTCGCGATTCTCGATTCACGGCCCCGGCGTCTCTCCGCGGGCGCCAAGCTGTCGCTCGCGTGGGAGATCATCAAGGGCGGCTTGGTCGAGCTCTGGGCGCACAAGCTGCGCTCGACACTGACCCTGACACTGCTGATGCTCGGCGTCTTCGCCCTCGTCGTGATGTCGTCCGTCATGGACGGCGTCATGGACAAGATCGGGACGGGCTTCTCCGGCATGAGCTGGGACGGCACGGTCATGCTCGCGCCGAAGGCCCCCGCGACGACCGAGGACCAGAAACGCTTCGCCATGAGCCCGGGACTGCGCGCGGAGGACCTGCCGCGGCTGACCGCGCCGGACCCGAAGGTCCTCGCCTACCTGCCGCGCGCGACAAAACAGTCGGCCGTCAAGGTCGCGGGCGGGACGGAGCGGATGTTCGTCAACGGCGTGTGGCCCGACTACGGCCACTGGATGAACCGCCCGATCGCGATGGGCCGCGGCCTGACCGAGGACGACGAGCGCCGGCGCTCCACGGTCGCCGTCGTCGGCGGAACGCTCGGCTCCAAGCTCTTCGGCGGAGCGGATCCGATTGGCCGCGACATCACGGTCGAGGGCGTGCGTTTCCGCATCGTTGGCGTCCAGGCGCCGAGCCAGATCTTCACCGAGGAGCTCTGGTACGACTCGAACGGCATCTCGATCCCGCTGCAAACCTACATGGACCGGATCGACTCGAAACACGAGCTCTCCAACGTCGCGGTCAAGCTCAAGTCGAAAAAGGACATGGCGGAGGTCTCGGCCATGCTGATGGGGCGCGCCCGTCAGGCGCACCACGGCATCGAGGATTTCGAGATCAAGGACCTCGAGGCGGAATCCGCGCGCGCGTGGGCCCAGTTCGTCGAGCAGATCCACGGGTGGAAAGTCGTGCTCACGAGCCTCGCGGCGACCGTGCTGCTCGTCGGCGGCGTGGGCGTGCTCTCGGTGATGCTGATCTCCTTCTCCGACCGCCGCTACGAGATCGGCCTGCGCAAGGCCATGGGCGCTTCCGACGGAGAGATCCTGGTGCAGTTTCTGCTCGAGGCGTGCGTGCTCGCCGCCGTCGGCGCCACGCTCGGGACGTTCATAGGAACCGTCGCATGCAAGGCGCTCTCCGCCAGCTTTCCGTACGGCCTCGTCGTCAATCCGATGGGCCTGCTCGTCGCGTGGGTGACGGCACTCGTGCTGGCCGTCGTCTTCGGCCTCTACCCCGCGGTTCGCGCGTCGAGGTTGTCGCCGATGGAGGCCATGCGGTAGCTCGCCTCCCCCGCCCTACTTCTCATCGCCCTCCGGCGTCGCCGCCGGCACCGGCGTCGCCGCTCTGGCCGGCGTCGGCCGCCCCGCCATCTTCGTGACCTTGCCTTCCATCATCGTGCTCCAGGCCTTGCCGTCCGGCGAGGTGTCCCAGTGGAACCCATAGCCCTCCGGCGTCGTGTCGCTGATGACGTAGCGGGTCTTCACGAGCTTGTCGCCCATCTTCGTCTGGCCCGACCACGTCCACGTTCCGCCTTCGAAGGTGCCGACCGCCGTCTCGTGGCGGCCCGTGCTCTCGAAGCTCGACCACGTGTAAGTCTTCTTCTCCGTGTCGTAGCCCATGATGCCCTCGGTCTGGATCCGGCCCATGGGGCCGTCGGACAGGATCATGCAGCCGACGAAGAACTTCCCGGGCATCCACCCGCACGAGTCGCGCCCGGTCGTGGCGCCGCCCTCGCCCATGGGGCCAGCCTTGATCTGCCCCGCCGAAGTCCACGCTCCCACGAAGTAGCCGAGCTTCTCGACCTCCGGGCCGGGCCGCGGCATCGGCATCGGCGCCGTCTTCGTCACCTCGGCCCTGTCCTGTCCCCGCACCGCCGCCGCGCCGATCGCGACCGCCGCAATCACCGCGAGAATCGTCCGTTTCATTTTTCGAGTCCTCCTTGATCCGCGTTCCAACGCGCCCGCATTCTCCGTCATTTTGCGAGCGCGAGACTGCGCCGGATCGCCTCGACCCTTCCCTCTCCCCACGGGAGAGGGTTAGGGTGGGGGAAAGCCCTACCGCTTCGTCGACTTGCCCTCGGCTGCCGTCGACCAGGTGTTCCCGTCCTCGGAGGTCTCCCATATGAAAGTCTGCGAGGTCGGCGACACGACGACGATCGTGTAGCGCGACTTGATGAGCTTGCCGCCCATCCTGTCCTCGCCGCTCCAGCTCCAGGTGTTTCCCGAAACGCTCCCCGTGGCCGAGCCCATCATGCCCATGCTGTCGAAGCCCATGTACTTGTAGACCTTCTCCTCGCCGTTCCAGCCGAGAACGGCCTCGCTCTTCATCTTGCCCATCGCCCCGTCGGAGTCCTCGCGGCAGACGAGCTGGAAGCCGCCCTGGAACCAGGTGCAGTCCTGTTCGCTCGTCATCTTGCCGCCGGGGCCCCACGGGCCCGCTTTGATCTCCGACTCGCCCTTCCACTTTCCGGCGAAGACCTCGAGCTTTTTGGTCTCGGGCCCGGGCTTGGGCGCTTCGGTAGGCTGGTCGGCCAGTCCGACGCCGGCAGCCAGCAATGCTCCTACAAGAACCAAAACGGAATACTTCTTCATGACGTTCCTCCTCCATGGATTCTATTCAACGCAAGGCCCGATTCCTTTAAGCTTCGGACATGAAAATACTCCGCGCACTGCTTGTTCTCGGCCTCGGCATCGGACTCTCCGCGCCGTCCCCGGCCTCCCCCGGTCCGGCCGAGGGCTCGGCCGGCGGAATCCGCTGGACCATGCCCGCGGGCTGGCAGGCGGGAAGCCCCCAGCCCATGCGCGTGGCGAGCTACACGATCCCGGCCGCTCCCGGAGCGGAAGCGGGAAACTGCGGCGTCTTCTTCTTCGGCACGGGGCAGGGCGGAGGCGTCGAGGACAACCTCCAGCGCTGGGTCTCGCAGTTCGAAGGCGCGAGCGCGCCGAAGAAGTCGCAGCGCACGATCGCCGGGATGAAGGTCCACCTCATCGAGGTCTCCGGGACGTACCTCGCCCCGTCCGGGCCCATGATGCAGTCGCAGGGCAAGGGGAAACCCGGCTGGCGCCTCTCCGGCGCGATCGTCGAATCGCCCGACGGCCTCGTCTTCTTCAAGTGCGTCGGCCCCGCCGCGACGATCCAGAAGGCGCAGGGGCAGGTCGAGGAGCTGCTCAAGTCGCTGGTGAAGGCGGGGGCAGCGAAGGCGTAGGCCGCCCGGTCTCCGTTCTTGGAGACGGAAACTAGTACTTCGCCAGAAACTCCCCCACCCCCGGCTCCTGCGCCGCGCGCGAGGCCGTGCAGAGCTGGATCGACTCGATCGCCTGCGCGAGGTTGCGCGGGCCTCCCGGGAGCTTCTCGACGCGGCCGCCGAGAAACTCTTTCGCGTCCTTCTCCCGCGCCGCGCTGCAGAAGCCCTCTGCCACGTAGCTGATCCCCCCGGTCGTCTCGCGCGGCATCCGCGCGATGATCGCGTCGAAGTTTTGCTTCACGAAGTCCCACAGGACCGCGCGGCCGGCGTCGGTGGACAGCGCGGCAAAGGACACGGTGGCGGTCTCGCGATAGTCGAGTGACGGATCGAGCGTCAGCGCGAACGCCTCCTTCAGGAGCGCCGGCTCGACGAAGCTGCCAAGCGCGTAGTAGAGCCGCGCGCGGCTGCGGCGATCCGGGGCGGTCTTCGCCGCCGCGCGGAAACGGTCGAAGAGAGCGCGATCGCCATACCGGCCGGCGATCTGGAGTACGTTCCCGGCCATCTCAGCGCCCACGGCCGAATGGTCGTCGAGCCACTGGAGGGCCAGCCTCTTTGCCTCTGCCTGGAGGCCCGGCTCATCGCCATCGAGCGCCACGAACGGCACGAGCTCGTTGCGCAGCAGACGCGTGTCGTCGTCCTCCCCCGCTTTTGCGCGGAAGCCGAGGTCGCGGGCCCGCTGCCCGTACATCTTCGAAACGAACCGGGCGTAGTTGGCCTTGCGATCGGGGGAAACCAGGTGCTCCTTGATGTCCGTCGTGATGCGCTGCGTCGCCTGGACGATCTGGTGCGACCGGTCCCCCGCAAAGCGCGGCACGAGGGCAAGGGCGTCGGACATCGGCAACGCGCCGGCTTCCGAAAGCGCGTTGACGTCGCGAATGACACCGACCCGCTCGGCCACGGTCAGCTGCTCGTCGGCAACCGCCAGAAGCTTCGGAAGCAGGTCTGCCTCGTAGCGCACGCGGTAGTAGCCGAGCTCGCCGTCGTTGGCGAGGACCCAGGCCGGGCACGCGCCGCCCCCTGCCGGCATCGAGCCCTTCGCCTCGGTCAGCAGGCTGCAGGCCCGCGCATCCTTCCCGCCCGAGCCGGAGCGCGCGCAGATGGGCACCCGCCAGGTCTCGGCCGCACCGCCGGTCGAGCCAATCGGCAGGAGGCGCTGCTGTCCGAGGGACAAACGGCCGCCGCCGCCCGCGCAGTCGAGCGCGACCGCGATGACGGGTACGCCCGGCTGATCGAGAAAGGTCGAGAACGCCGCGGCGACACCCGGCCGCGTCGCGGACTCGATCGACTGCAGGAAGTCCTTCACCGTCGCGTTGCCGAACCGGTGCGCCTCGAGGTAACCGTGCACGCCGACCCGGAACTTATCCGGCCCGGTCCAGGCCTCGAACATCGTCAGCACCGCGGCGCCCTTCTGGTAGGAGATCCCGTCGAAGGCGTTGACGATGTCGTCGTTGGAGGCGATCTCCTGGCGAATCTTGCGCGCGGAGACGAGCGTGTCGTCGAAC
>JANMBR010000189.1:0-2096 GCA_031360505.1 Acidobacteriota bacterium | reverse complement strand
TAGACCTCTCCCATCCCGCCGGCACCGATGGGCGCGACGATCTCGTAGGGGCCAAGGCGTGTGCCGGCGGACAGAGTCACTTGTGGGGCAGAGACTACAACGAGTGGCCGGGCACTGCCGAATCCGCCGCTGCCTCCGGCGAGACGCGTTTACGGGCGCTCCAGCCTTGGAAGACGACGAAGAACGCCGGCACGAAAAGCACTGCGAGGCAGGTCGAGGCCAGCATGCCGGTCGAGACGGTGTTCACCTGGTCGTAGCGACACGGCCCCCGACAGGCCTGCTGCTGCGGAAACAGGTTCCCGATGGACTTGTTCAAGGCCGCACGCGCCCTGAGGACGCGCACCCCGGCGATCTGCAGCAAGATCCGGGCCCGTGATCTAATCCTCGGGCCGGGACACTTGCTCCCCGGAGCAACGATCCGGAGGTCACTTTGAAGCAACCGGTCCATGGCCGCCTTCTCGGCGCGGCGGTCACCGCGATTCTCTTCTGCCTCGTTCCCGGCATCGCCCTCGCGCAGGCCGCAAAGCCGGCTCCCGCGCCCGAGCCGACGCCCGTCCCGCCGCCGCCGCTCGAGCCCGCCGCGCTCGGAACGCATCAAGGCGATGAGCGATCTCTTGAAGAGCGCCGGCAGCTTCACGTTCCGCTCACCGCGAAGCTCCAGGAGAAGATGCGCGCCTTCCACGGCGAGATCGGGCTCTACGCGAAGGACCTCAACACCGGGGAGATCGTTTCCATCAACGCCGATCAGCGCTTTCCGACGGCGAGCCTCATCAAGGTGGCCGTGATGGCCGAGGTGTTTCGCCAGATCGACGCGGGCAAACTCCGGCACGACACGACGGTGACGCTGAAGGAGTCGGACAAGGCGGGCGACGAGACCGTCCCTCTCAACATGCTGCACCCGGGCGTCGTGCTGAGCGTCGACGACCTGCTGCGCTTCATGATCGCTTACAGCGACAATACCGCGACGAACCTGCTCGTCGGCCTCGTGGGCACGGCGAACGTGGACGCGCTGCTCGATTCCTACGGGCTCACGAAGACGCGGCTCTACCGGCCGACGTTTCGCGACGGGCATGCCGACGTCCTGCCGGGAGAGGAGAAGGAGTTCGGCCTGGGCTCGACGACGCCGCACGAGATCGCGCGCCTCGTCGAGCTCATCGCCCAGGGCAAGATCGTCAGCGCCGCCGCCGGCGACGCGATGATCGCGCTGCTTGCCACCCAGCAGGACCGCGCGATGATCCCGCGTTCGCTGCCGTTCGGGAGCGAGGAGATTCTGGTCGCCAACAAGACCGGATGGGACGAAGAGAAGAACCCGGACGCGAAAGGCTTCAAGGGCGACGTCCGCAACGACGCGGCGTATGTGAAGACGCCGAGGACCCGCTACGTCATCGCGATTTGCGCGCGGAGGATCCAGGACAAGAGCTCGGGCGTGGACAACGAGACGCTGCGGCTGGGAGCGGAGCTTTCGCGGATGGTCTACGACGCCTTCTCCCAACCCCGCGCCAAAGAACTGACTATTTCTTCTCGAGAAGCGCCGCCCAGTTCAGGAGCAGGTTCAGGGGCGGCGAGCCCGCGCCCTCTGGCACGGTGTTGATCAGGAACCGCTTGCCATCCCGCGAGACCTCGAACTGGGACGCGCTCGACTGCAGCGAAAACTGGGCGGCCGGGGTCCCGGCGTGGAAGGCCGGCGCGAGGGCGACGGAAACGGCCATGAGCTTGCTGTCCGGGCTCAGGTAGAAAATCTCCTTGCCGTCGCCGCGCCAGTGGGGCAGAAAGCCCCCTGCGACGGAGACCTTCCAGGTTCCGCCCGGACCGGGAAACGGGCGAACGTAGACCTCGGAGACCCCGGATTCGTCCGAAGTGAAGGCAAGCCACTTCCCGTCGGGAGAGAAACGCGCGTCGATCTGGCTCGGATTCTCGGTCGCGAACGGGGTCGCGTGCTTCGGATCGGACGCGTTGAGGACCCAGAGCTCGTTGTATCTCTTTCCCTCGAGCGGGACCTTCTGCACGGCGAGGAACCGGCCGTCCGCCGACCAATCCCACGGGCTCAGGTTGTCGGGGCCCTCGGCGTAGGGTTGCTCCTTCGAGCCGTCGATCGG
>JANMBR010000124.1:0-14227 GCA_031360505.1 Acidobacteriota bacterium | reverse complement strand
CCGCCCCCCCCGCCCCCGTCGCCGTCCCCGTGTTCGTCGGCGTCGCCGGCTTCGTCGTCGTGTTGGTCGGCGTCGCCGTGTTCGACGGCGTGATCGTCTGCGTCGCCGTGAACGTGTTCGTCCGCGTCGGCGTGTTCGACGGCGTGAACGTCCGCGTGAACGTCGCGGTGTTCGTCGGCGTGTTCGTCCGCGTGAACGTCCGCGTCGGCGTGAACGTGTTCGTCCACGTCGGCGTGTTCGACGGCGTGAAGGTCTGAGTCGGCGTGAACGTGTTCGTTCGCGTCGGCGTGTTGGACGGCGTGTTGGTCTGCGTCGCCGTGTTCGACGGCGTGAAGGTCTGAGTCGCTGTGAACGTGTTCGTCCGCGTCGCCGTGTTCGACGGCGTGAACGTCTGCGTCGCCGTGAACGTGTTCGTCCGCGTCGCCGTGTTCGACGGCGTGTTGGTCCGCGTCGCCGTGTTCGTCGAGGTAAACGTCTGAGTCGGCGTAAAGGTCGTCGTCGCCGTCGGCGTGAGCGTCGCGGTGCTCGATGGCGTGTTGGTCCGCGTCGCCGTGTTCGACGGAGTGAACGTCGCCGTGTTCGTCGGGGTTTGCGTGAACGTCGGGGTCGGGGCGGGCGGCGGGCCGTATTCGTCGATCTGCACGACGACGAAGGGGTCCGAGTAGTTGCCGGCCACCATCTGCATCCGCAGCTCGAAGCCCGGCTTGCCGGGGCTACGGTAGACGACGAGGCCTTCATTCAAGCCGTGGGGACCGAAGGCGCCGCGCCAGATGCCCGGACAGATTCCGCCAGGGCACGCGCTCGGGTACGGAAAGCGCGTGTCCGGGTTGGCCGGATTGATCGTGTAGGGCGGCAGGTCGGGCTGTCCCGGGTTTCCGTAGATGTGCGGCACCTTGTGGCCCATCTGCAGGAAGCGGCCCTGCTGCACGTCGGGATACTCCGCGGCCGGGAACACCGAGCTGATCGAGCCGCCGAGCGGGTAGAGCACATCGGCGAAGTAGAACCATTCGAGGCCGCCGTTCTCCAGCGCCTGTCCGGCCGTCGTCGCGCCGCCGATCGGGTAGCCGATGGGCGGCTGGCCGCGCGATACGTCGCCGACGCTGTTTTCTGCCGCGCCGAACGTCTGGTTGGGGTTGCGGTAGTAGGCAAACGCCCAGTTGACGCCCGCGGTGTTCGTCAGGACCTGGCGCAGAACGCTCTTGGCGACGCCGATCTTCGAGCCGTTGGTGGCCACGGTTCCCTGGGGGTAGATGAAGTCGTCCATGAACGCCGGCAGCCGGTAGACGTCCGAGAAGTCGTTGGTCATGGAATTCGAGGAGTCGAGGATGAGGAGCACGTTCGTGTTTGCGCCGGAGTTGGCCTGCAGCAGCTGACGGTCGTCGGGCCGCGCCGGGGACGCCATCATGAAGACCAGCAGGAACGTGGCCGCCGCGCGGTGCCGCGCCGCGAATCCCACGAGTCCCCGGGAAGTTTGAGCGTGTCTCATGGCTGTTCTCCTCAGAAGGGCAACTTGCCGGGCAACGGCCCGGCTTCGACGTCGGCGACGAGCGCCTTGGAATACTGGAGAAATCGATCGTCCTGCGAGCCCGTGGCCCGGAGCTCGAACGCATACATGAACTGCGCCTGCTCGCCCGGGGCGTTGCCCTTGCAACCGAAGCACAGGCGGCGGGACAGGCGGCCCGGGGTCGTGACGCGTACCTGAATGTCATCGTTGCCGACGAACCCGAAGGTGGTCGCGAACCGGTGGCTCGGCATCAGGAATAGCACGTTGCCCGTGAAGCTCGGGAGGGCCTTGGTGCCGAACTCGGCGCGGCCGAGGAAGGTCGCGAGGTCCGAGTTCATCTGCGCGGTCCCCCAGCGCACTCCCGCGTCGGAGGCGTAGAAGCCGCGATTGACGGACCACTCGTTGGCCGCGATGCGCGTCTCGGTGGAGGTGATGAGCATCAGGGCGATGCCGATGACCGTCAGGATCGCGAGCACGAGGATCGCGATGACGAGCGCTGCCCCCCGCTCTTTCTGTCTGTCTGAACGCATGGTCATCCCTGGAACGCGTAGTTGCGGAGGTTGACTTTGAGCGTCTGGATGCGCCGCCGGAAGCTGCCCGGCGTGACCGGAGTCGCCGTGGAGTTCATGATCTTGTAGCCCTGCGAGGCGGTGCCCTTGAAGGTCGGATCCGGGTCGTGGGCCTTGGCGAGCAGCGAGATCATGACCGAGTGCAGCCGTGGGCAGTGGATGGCCAGCGGCACGCCGGAGTGGCTCTGGTTGAACGGGTTCTGCTGCTGGAACCGGGCGTCGTCGGGCGCGAGCTCACCCACTGTGTTCGGCAGCCACTCGTCGCAGCCGGCCGTCGTCGAGACGTTCGGGTCGGGATCGTTGGCAGGGTAGGGGGGCAGTCCGCAGGCCGCGAGGCGCGTCACCGAGCTGTTGCCGTCGCTGTCGATCCCGTAGGCGACCTGCATGTCCTCGACGTCGTCGGCAAGCCGCGTCACGTCGAAGGCGTTCCCACGCCGAATCCCCTGCGCAAGGAACGGGTGGATCCCCGTCGGGTCCGCCACCGGGTCCGTCGTGATGAAGAAGACGACGTCGTCCAGGATCCCGGCTCGCTTCAACTCCTTGATCACGCTGGCGTCCCTTCCGGGAGTGAGCGAGGGCAGCTCGATATTGAAACGCGGGCCGAGCGTCCCGCCGAAATCCACGCTGCCGAACGTGTTCCCGCCAACGAGGTTCGTCTGCGCCGTGATCACGCCGACGTTGTAGGCCGGCTGCGGGTAGCGCTGCAGGCCGATCGGAGGCCCGGCGTCGCCGCAGGCGTGCAGATCGCTCTTGGCGTCCTGGACGATGACGAGCATCGGCTTGGCGTTCGTAACCCCGGCCGTGTACGCGTCGATGGCGGCGAACTGGGGACGGGTCGACGGGTCGTTGTTCTGGTGCTCGCCGATCGACGCGTTGCCGATGATGGGCAGCGCGTTCAGGTTCTGCGTGCCCGTGCAGGGATTGCAGCCGGTCTGCTGGTCGAACCCGATGAGCGGCGAAAAGAGGACGCCGCGGATCTCGATCATGTCGGTGCCCGGGCGGACCTCCCATGGGGGGTTGCCGTTGGTGTCGGTGACGGTCACGTTGGCGACCACGTTGTCGTAGGACGCCGACGCCGGATCGATTCCGGGCAGCTCCAGGTCGTTGTGGTTCAAGACGGCCTGGGTCACGTAGAGACCACCCGCGCCGGCCATCCGGATGGCGCGCGTCATCTGGTAGATGCCGTACCGTACGTTGCCCTGCGCGTCGGCCACGTCCGTCTCGTTCTTGTTGATGCGGGCGCTCGCGTCGAAGACGGCGAGCAGGCCCACCATCGCGATGAGCAGGAGCAGGGTCACGACGATCATCTCCACCAGAGTGAAGCCGGCGCTGGTGCGGGAAGCGCGGATAGGGCGGATGGAGCGGTCGTTCACCATGGTCAGTTCACGTTGTTGGCCGGATCGGGGTTCTTGATGAACCCCGTCACGCGCGCCGTCCGGGCCCCGATGCCGAGCCCCGTTCCGCCGCTCGTGGACGTGACCGTGACATCGATCCGCTTGAATTCGTACGGCACGCCGGCGCCAACGTTGTTGAGCGTGTAGGCGACGTTCGGAGCGCCCCCGACGCTGCGGAAGTGCGTGACCGCGTACGATCGCTGAAGGGGATTGACGATCGTCGACGGAAGAATCCCTGTGGTCGGGTCCGGCAAGAAGGCCGGCAGCTCGTTCGGGGGCGCGCCCGTCGTCGGGTGAACCCCGACCGTGAGCTGCGGATCCGTGACGGGCAGGTTCAGGAGCTGCTCCAACCGGTCGCGCGCCAGGTTGTGGATGCTCGTGTACTCGTTGGCCGCGTAGTTCGACCGCACGCTCGCGATGAAGAGCGGAGCGATTCCAAGCAGAATGATACCGAGCAGCGCTACGGCAATCAGCATCTCGACGAGGGTCAGTCCGGATTCGTGGCGGTTGTGTTTCATCGTCAGTACCAGTTGACAGGAGTAATGACCGCGATCCGACCGCTCGAGTCGGCCTTGATCGAGACCCGGTTCGGAGTTGTTGCACCTACCGGCCCCTCCAGTATGTAGACGACGCCGGGCGTCGGCTGGAGCGGCGGGTTGACGAGACGGCCGTCGCCCCCGAAGGTCACCGTGCCGCCCGCGGCGCTCGGCGTCGCGTAAAGCCGCGCCGCCTTCGCTGGAAGAGCGAGCCTCCCCGGCACGTGCGTCGGGGTGGGCGCGGGGGGATTGGGCTCGAGCGTCTGGAGCTCGACCGGCGGCCCGAGGGAGGTGATGAGCACGCTGACGGGCGCGTTGCGATTGACGGCCTTGATCCGGGCCGCGAGCAGGGTGCTTTGGACCTCGCGCGCCGCGCTCTTCAGTGCGTTGCGCTGCGAGATCTTAAAAAACCATGGAATCCCGACGAGCACGAGCGCCGCCAGGATGGCCATGACGACGAGCAACTCGATGAACGAGAACCCGTGGTCACGCCGAAGAGACTTCCGATGGAGCATCGCGAGCATTGTTAGAGCGATTCCCGTGCCCAAGTCCCTGTCTTGGGTACAACCATAATCATTTCAAAGAGATAACTATTACTCGAAACAATGCGGGGTCGACCAGACCGCCACTTTTCGTTACCCCCGGTAACAGCACTTGTGCGAGTCCAGCCCCACCGCCGGCCGCCCCTTTCGGCCGCCGACTGACTCCTCGACTCTCGACGCTCGGTTCCCTAAACTGGAACGAACCTTGATCGAACATGTGGCCGAGTAAGCGAAGGGCTCCGGGCGCGGCGGCCCTCCTCGAAAAGCTGCGCTCGCGCGGCTGGAAGACGGAGGTCGAGCGCGACGAGATCCTGAAGGCTGTGGCCGGCGCGCAGGACCTCGATGCGGACGACCTCGCGTGGCTCGCCGTCGACCCCGACGTTGCGCTGCGCCAGGCCGGCCTCGCCTTTCTCAAGCGCTATCCGTACGAGGCCACGTCCGCGGCGATCTTCCCGTTTCTCGCCTCCAAGACCGAAGCTGTCCGCCGGCAGGCGATGGGGTCGCTCGAGATACTGGCCGGCGGCAACTTCCTGGAGCGGCTCCAGGGGTTCCTGGCCAATCCCGATCCGGTGGTCGTGCACGCCGCGCTCGACCACCTGCGCAAGAGCCCGAACGAGCGGGCGCTGCCCTGGATCGCGAAGGTGCTGACCTCGGGAGGGGCGCCGGCCCTGCGCAAGAAGGCCTTCGCGATCGTGGAAGCGACCGCCTCGCCGCGAACGGCCGGAATGGCGCTCAACGCGCTCGACGACGACGACGAGCAGCTCCGATACCGGGCCGTGCAGGTCCTCGCGAAGTACCCCGACGAGTCGCACGTCGGCCCGCTGCTGAAGCACTGCCGCAACGATTCTCACCGTGTGCAGGACGCGGCGATCGCCGCTCTCGGGCCCCTGCTCGCGAAATCCAAGGCGCGCAACGACGAGGTCCTCCCGCTGCTCTCCGACTCCAACCCCAAGGTCCGGGAACTCGCCTCGCGCCTCGTTGCGACGCAGGACCCGGCCCGCATCGCCGACGCCTTCCTGCGGACTTTTCGCACGACCTATGGGCCTGCGAAGGACCGGGCGGTCGAGGCCCTGCGGGAGCTCGGCCCCGAATTCATCCGCGCCTTCCTCGAGCGCGACAACAGCGCCGACCCCGTGGAGGCGGCACTCGCCGTCTCGATCGCGGTGACGATCCGCTCGCCCGAGGCCGTGCCCCACTGCATACGATTCCTGTCTTCCGACGACTGGTGGCTGCGCGACCGCGCCGCCATGACGCTGGCGGAAGTCCGCGACGAGTCCGCCCTGCCGCACCTCTTGAAGATGCTGCAGAACCCCGAGTCGAGCCTCTCGGCCGCCGCGGCCCTCGGGCAGTGGGGAACGCCCAAGGCGCTGCCCGGGCTGCTCGAGGCCTACAAGCAGGCGGACGCGCAGAAGGACCTGCGGCTGGAGATCCTGGATGCGTTCTCCCGGATCGAGGACCCGCGCACGGCCCCGCTGCTTCAGAAGATTTCCCAGGTGGACCCGGATCCGCTCGTGCGCGACAAGGCCGCGCGCCTCTCAGCCGCGCGCTCGGGAACCCCGGTCGTGGAGAGCGCCGGGGACCGGGGTTTTGCGGCATTCGATTTTGCGGCTAACCCGAAGCCGAGCCTGCCGGACCTGCTTCGCCACGCGCGCGCCATCGGGGCCTCGGACCTGCACCTGGCCACCGGCACGGTCCCGCAGATCCGCCTCCATGGAAAACTGGGCCCTCTTCCCCTGCCGGCACCGAGCCCCGAGCAGATGGAGGCCTGGCTCACACCGATCCTCTCGGAAGAACGGGCCGGCATTCTGGCCGAGCGGCGCCAGATCGATTTCTGCCACAAGGACCCGGAGCTGGGCCGGTTTCGCACCAACCTGTTCTTCCAGCGCAAAGGGTTGAGCTCGGTGATGCGCCTGGTGCCATTCGACATCCCCAACCTCACGGACATCGGGCTGCCCGAGAGCCTCTGGGAAATCACGACCTACTCGCAGGGCCTCATCCTCGTGACCGGCGCCGCGGGCTGCGGCAAGACGACGACGCTGGCCGCCCTCGTCGACCGCATCAACGAGACCCAGCGCGGCCACATCATCACCGTCGAGGACCCGATCGAGTACGTTCACCCGAACAAGGAGTCGCTCATCAATCAGCGCGAAGTCCCGGCGCACTCGCGGTCCTTCGCGAAGGCCCTGCGCCAGTCGCTGCGCGAGGACCCGGACGTGATCCTGGTCGGCGAAATGCGCGACCTCGAGACGATCTCGCTGGCGATCACGGCCTCCGAGACCGGCCACCTCGTGCTCGCCACCCTCCACACGACGACCGCCTCGTCGACGGTCGACCGCATCATCAACGCCTTTCCGCCCGACCAGCAGGGCCAGATCCGCATGATGGTCGCCGACTCGCTGAAGGCCGTCATCTCGCAGTCGCTGCTGCCCCGGCGCGACGGCAACGGGCGCGTGGCCGCCTTCGAGATCCTGCGCAACACGCCGAACGTGGCGGGATTGATCCGGGACGCCAAGACCTTCCAGATCCCGAGCGCGCTCCAGACGGGAAGCGCCTCGGGGATGGTCCTCATGGACGGCGCACTGCTCCAGCTCGTGCACGACGGAATGATCGAGCCGCGGGTGGCCTATGACCGCTCGCAGCGCAAGGAAGCGTTCGAGCCCCTCCTCGCCGCCGAGGAAGGGGGCGCCGCATGACGGGTCCCCCCGGCGACACGAATCGCATCGACCGGTTCCTCGGGATCCTTCCCAAGAGAAGCGGGTCGGACCTGCACCTGTCCGTCGGCTGCCCGCCGATCGTGCGCATCGACGGCGAGCTCGAGCGCATGCGCTACCGCGCCCTGTCCGAAGGGGACTTCTACAACCTGCTCGGGCCCATCACGCCGCCGAAGATCTGGGAGTCCTTCAACGAGACCGGCGACGTGGACTTCGCCTACCAGATGGGCCAGATGGCGCGCTTTCGCGTCAACCTGATGCGCCAGGAGCGCGGGTCCGCGGCGGTGCTGCGCCTGATCCCGTCGAAAGTGCCGACGGCGGAGGACCTGAACCTCCCCTCCTCGGTCGCCGGGCTCTATGCCGTGCCGCGGGGACTCATCCTCGTCACGGGGCCCACCGGCAGCGGCAAGTCCACGACACTCGCCGCGGTCCTCGACCGGATGAACAAGCGCCTGGCCCATCACGTGATCACGATCGAGGATCCGATCGAGTTCGTGCACACCAACGACAAGTCCATCTTCACGCAGCGCGAGATCGGGCCCGACGTCGCGAGCTTCTCCGAGGGTGTGAAGGCCGCCATTCGAGAGGACCCGGACTGCCTGCTCGTCGGCGAGATGCGCGACCTCGAGACGATGCGCATGGCCCTGACGGCCGCGGAGACGGGGCTGCTGGTATTCGCGACGGTCCACACGAACTCCGCGGCGAAGGCCGTCGACCGCATCATCGACGCCTTCCCCGCCGAGGAGCAGGAGCAGGTGCGGATCGTCCTCGCCGAAGCCTTGCGCGGCGTCGTCGCCCAGCAGCTGCTGCGCAAGAAGGGCGGAGGGCGGGCGCCCGCTTTCGAGATCCTCCTCGGCTCTTCGGCCCTCTCCAACTCGATCCGCGAGGGTAAGACCAACCTCATCAACAACCAGATCGCGACCGGCAAGTCGAAGGGAATGATCTCGATGGATCAGTCCCTGACCGAGCTCGTCAAGAACGGGTCCGTCGAGCCGGGAGAAGCGCTGGAGCGGGCGATCGACAAGGAGACGTTCAAGGGGATGATCGCCGGCCTGTCGAAGAAACCCCCGGGGCCCATCTAAGCTAGGCCGCCGGCAGCCTCAGCGTAAACACCGCTCCACCCCCCGGCCGATCGCTCACATCCACCGTGCCCCCGTGCAGCTCGGCGATCCGGGCAACGATCGAGAGGCCGAAGCCGGAGCCGGCGGGCTTGGACGAATAGAAGGGCAGGAAGATCTTCTCGCGCGCGGCCGCGTCCACTCCCTGACCGCGATCGCCGATCGAGAGCGTCACTTCCGCGGCCCCGCGCCCGCCCGTCAGGGCGATCGCACCCGGTAGAACGCGCTTGCCCTCGGGCGTCGCCTCGACCGCGTTGCGTAGCAGGTTCACGATCGCGCGGCGCAGCAGAACGGCCGAGCCCGGCACCTCCGGGAACGCGCCGGAGCGTTCGACGGCGACACCGGGATAGGCCCGTTCGAGCTCGCCGGCCGCGGCCTCGGTCACGGCGTCGAGGTCGGTCGGCTCGGGCACGAAGCCCTCGGGCCGGGCGAACAGGAGGAAGTCGCTCGTGACGCGGCTCATCTCCTGCGCCTCCTGCCGGATCGCGCGGACGTACTCGGCCGACCGTTCGGGATCCGACGAGCGCAGCGCGAGGTCCGCGAAGCCGTCGATCGCGGCCGCGGCGTTGCGGAATTCGTGGGCCGCGCCCGCCGAGACCTGCCCGAGGTCGGCCAGGTGCCGGGCCAGAGCGACACGACCCTCGAGCTGGCGGATCTCGGTCAGGTCGGTGAAGAGCGCGACGGCGCCGAGGAACCGCCCGTCTGCGCCCTCCGCGGGCGTGGCCGTCACGCCGATCGTCCGATCCGGCTCGTGCTCCCGGTGCCAGCGGACCTCGCGGCGGCCGGCCACCGTGCGCTGCGAGAGGACCTGCTCGACGAGCCCCTGGAATTCCGGAGCATCGGCGAGGACCCGGCCGTAGGACTCCCCGTGGACCTCGCGCGGCAGCTTCAGGATCTCACGCCCCGCCTCGTTCAACTCGACGACCTGTCCCTGCGGATCCACCGACAGCAGGCCCGTGGGCAGGTTGCGCGACAGCGTGCGGGCGGCCGTCTCGAGGTCGTCGGCCCGCTCCTTCTCGCGCCGGGCGAGCCTCTCGAGCTCGAGCTCTTTTTCGTGGAGTGTCGCGATCGTGGACTCGAACCGCGCCACGAGGAACTCGCGCTCGTCGCCGGACTCGCGGATCGATGCGGGCGCCTCACCCGCCGCCGCGAGCAGCCGATCGTAAGGCTTGAGCAACGAGCGCAGGTAGAACGCCGCGAGGATCGCCAGGGCCACGCCTGCCAGCGGGATGAAAACCGAGAGCCGCTGCGCGTACTGCCGCAGGGCTCCCCCGGCGCCGGGGTCGAGCGCAATCACGAAATAGCGCTTCTCGGTGGCGAAGCTCGCAACCATCAGCGTCGGCTTGGACTCCCATGCGTGCGTCATGCGGCCCACGGGCGGCCGCGGGTTCGGCAGCTGCCGCGGAGCCTCCGGCGGGCCTGGCCCGAGCGCGCGCAACCGGACCCCGTTGCCGTCATAGAGGGCCACGTACGCAACGTCGGGCTCGAGGGCGGCCCGCTCCATCGTTTCCTCCGGCCCGTCCGTTCGAGCGCTCGAGAGCGCGATGCGGCGCAGGATCTCGTCCGCCCGCCGTTCGGCCTCGTCCGTTCCCCACGCGACGGCGCTGCGGAAGAAGAGCAGCGTCAGGAAGTTCAGGAACAGGATCAAGAGCAGCGCCACCCACAGGAAAAGGCGCGACTCCCTCCGGAACGAGCGGGGCACCGTCGAGGCCTGCCCCGCGCTCACGGCCACAGCGCCCGGTACCGCGTAAAGAGCGGATCCGCGAAAAACCACGCCGCGATCGAGCCGAGCGCGAGGAAAACGCCGAAAGGCAGCTTCATCTTGCCGTCGCTCCCGCGTGCGAGCATGAGCGCGACCCCGATGATGCTGCCCGAGACGGAGGCCGCGAGGATCGTCGCCAGAACGCCGATCGGGCCGAGCAGCGCGCCGATCATGCCGAGCATCTTCACATCGCCCAGGCCCATGCCCTCCTGGCCCGCGATCTTCTCGTAGAGGAACGCCAGCAGGTAGAGCCCGCCGGCGCCCAATACCGCGCCGAAGGCGGCCTCGACCGGCGTGCGGCGCAGCGAGAAGAACGAGAGCGCGAGCCCCACGACGATTCCCGGCAGCGTGATCGCGTCGGGCAGGATCTGGAAATCGGCATCGATCACCAGCAGAGCCAGCCCGGCCGAGCACAGGAAGGCCCCCGTCAGGAAGTCGCCCCAGCACGGCGCAACGCGGAACACCAGGGCCCAGAGAATGGCGTTGCCGAGCTCGAGCATCGGATACCGCGCCGCGATCGGGGCCCGGCAAGCGCGGCAGCGTCCGGCGAGCAGGATCCACGAGAGCACCGGGATGTTGTCGTACGCGGCGATCGGCGCGCCGCAGGAAGGGCAGCGCGACCCCGGGAAGGCGATCGACTCCTCGCGGGGCAGGCGATGCGCGACCACGTTGAGGAAGCTGCCGACGACCAGTCCGAGCAGGCCCGCGCCCACGACGCCGAGCACCCCGAGGGCGACGACGGGCGGCGTCACGCGGGCCTGCGCGCGCGGAGGGGCTCGCCCGCGTGCCAGAGAGCAAGCAGCGCGAGCAGCGCGAGCACCGAAACACCGGCGCCGGCGTAGAAGGACATCGGCCGATAGCGGAAGACGACGCGGTGCGTGCCGGCCGGCAGGGCCACCGCGCGAAAAAAGCCGTCCGCCCTCAGGATCGGCAGCGGGCGCCCCCCTTCCTCCGCAATCCAGCCCGGGTAATCGAGGTCCGCGAGCACGAGCAGGCCCGGGAAGCTCGCGGTCAGCTCGGCGACGACTCGTTCCGGCGCGTCCTCGACGAGGCGCGCGAGCAGCATCGGATGCGCATCGTCGCCGGCCGGGTCGGGCACGGGGCGCCGGTCGAGGAGGACCTCGCGCGTCAAATCGATCTGCCCCGAGGCGACGCGCGCCCACGCGCGCTCGGCGCTCGGCTCGACCCGATAGCCCCGCACGTACGAGAGCCGCGGCCGGTACGGCGCCAGCGGCGCGCGGTAGAAGTCGCCGACTTTTCGCGAAGGCAACCGCGCGGGCGCAAACGGCGTCCAGAGCACACGCGCGCCTGCGGCGCCTGCCGGCCCCGCGTCCTCGGCCGGACCGATCGCACCGGCGATCGCGGCCGCAGCCGCCGTGGGCAGCGGCGCCGCGGTGCGCACCGTGGACACGCGGCACTGCAGGTTGGTGTAGCCGAGCAGGGCCTCGCGCTGGCGCTCGAGCAGGGCGCCATCGAAGCTGCCGTCGCGCAGCGCCCAGCCCCAGAGCGCTCCCATCGGCGGGGTGACCACGCGTCCCGCGACGCGCGCGAGCGGCGCGACGCTCTGAGGGCAGGCCGTGAGCTGCGACTCGGGCGCGAACCGAGGCAACGTTGCGAGCCCCAGTCCGAGCGCCCCGACCAGGCCAGCCGCAGCCGCACCGCCGAGCAGGGATCCGAACGGCGGCCGCCGGCCGAAACCAAGCGCCATGAACCCGAGCGCTGCGGCCCCGACGCAGCAGCTCAACCGCACCGGGGGCGGCAGGGGCGCCAGGGCCGCCCCTGCGAGCGCGGCGACCGACGCCACACCGAACAGGGCTCGGGCGCGGACGCTCTCGTGCGCAAAGCGCAGCGCATCGAAGCCGAGGCCGGCCAGCGCCGCCACGCCGAAGGAGGTCCACGCGAGCCATTTCGCCGGGTATCGGACGCGATCGAGAGGCGCAAGGCTCCTCAGCCATGCTCCAGGCGGCCCGGCCGCAGCGAGCAGGATTCCCAACCCCGCGAAAACCGCGAGGAGCCACGCGAGCCGCCGGCGATCGCCTTCCAGAAACCCGGCGGCCGCGGCGACGAGGACGAACGGCGGCAGAAAAAGTGTCGCCAGGTAAGAGCCGCCGAAGGATGCCGGCGTGAACCCCGCCAGCGTCCCGGCGTCGTGCCAGGTGAGCGCGCCTGCGTCGCGCTCGGCCGCTGCGAAAGCGTGGCGGCGTTCGGAGTGAAGGGCGAGCTCGGCCATGGGCACGATCACCCAGGCCGCCAGCGCGAGCCCGAGTCCGAGCCCCGCCGCGAACCGCCGGGCCCGGAGCGCGCGCGGCTGCGGCGAGGGCGGTTCGGGAAACTCGTCGCGCGGGCTCCACGCGAGGGCCGCGGCCAGCACGACCGTCGCCGCGGAAATCTCCGGGCTGCCCGCCATGGCCTGCAGGCCGACGAGGGCCCCGAACCCGAGCATCGAGGCGCGCGAGCGCAATCCCGCGCGCGCGAGCGCGGCGATCCCGGGAAGATACGCCCACGCGCCGAAGTGGTTCCAGTAGACCGAGAGCGAGGCGGCGAGGCCGGAGGCGGCGAAGGCCGCCGCTCCGAAGAGCGCCCCCGCGTCGGACACGTTTTCTTCCTTGAGAAAACGCCGCGCCCCCCAGGCCGCGATCCCGAAATGGAGCAGGAGGAAGAGGGCGCCCGCCAGCGCCGCGGAATGCAGGAGAAACAGGGCCGTCGGCGGATAGAAAACGCCCGACTGGCCATTGGCGAGCCAGGGCTCCCCCGTTCCCGACAGGGGGTTCCAGAGCGGAATCTCCCCGGCGCGAAGCCGGTCCGCCGTGTAGAGCTTCAGCGGATAGAAGAAGTCGCCCTGGTCCCGAAACGAAGGCGCGCGGCGGGAGACGAGCGCGGGGAGCAGCCAGAAGACGGCCGGGAAAAGCGCCGCAGCCCCGCAAATGCCGGAGAGGAGCCGTCGGCCGAACCGCACGGTGCGATTCTAAACCGTTACGGGCAGTCCAGGGCGGCTGACGTGACCGGCTCGTGTCCTGTAACCGAAGTCACGATACCAATCTCTTCGCTCGAAGCATCCATTTTTCAGCAGCCTGCTAGTCCTGCGCGCCTTCGGGCCACTGCAGGAAGACGCCGTCCGAGAAGAGGATGTCCTGGTTGAAGTTGGTCGTCGTGCCGCACACGATCGCATTGCCGGTGCCGTTGCGGCCGAGGCTGCGCACGTTGTAGTTCACGGCCGCGGCGTCCAGACCGTAGCGCATGAAGTTGCCCCACCCGTCCTGCAAGGGCGGCTGCGCAATGTAGGTCGGCGACAGGTTGGTGAACGAGTCGGTGCCGAGAAAGGGGCCGGGGTTCGTGTACACGCCCGCCAGGCAGGCGGCGGTTGGATACATGGAGTTGTCCACGTGGTAGGCCTCGATCGCGGCCGCCAGGGCCTTCATGTCGGCCATGGTCCGTTTCTGCCTGCCGCGCTGGACCGCGTTCAACAGGTTCGGGATCGCGATCGCCGCGAGGATCCCGATGATCGCGATGACGATCAGGAGCTCGACGAGCGTGAAGCCGGCGGTTTTCGTTTTCATATTACAAACGGCCCCGGTTTTCGAGCCAGGGCCGCTTCCGCGCTGCTCGAAGTGGCTGCGCCGCCTCAGAACTGGGTGCCTTCCGGCCACTGGATGAACGTGCCGTCGGAGTAGTAGATGTCGTTGTTGAAGTTGGTCGTCGTGCCGCAGGTCGGCGCAACAGCCGTCTTGTCGCGGGCGCCCGATCCGATGATGTAGTTGTTGCCGGCCGCGTCGGAACCGTACTTGAGGAACGTGCCCCAGCCGTCCGACTTCGGGGGCTGCGCGATGTAGGTCGGCGTCAGGTTCGTGAACGAGTTGGTCGCCAGCGTCACCGTGGTCGTCGTGTAGATGCCCGGGTTGCACGCCGCCGTCGGATACTGGTTGTTGTCGACCGCGTACGCCTCGATCGCAGTCGCCAGGGCGCGCATGTCGCTCATCGACCGCTTCTGCTTGCCGCGCTGCACGGCGTTCAACAGGTTCGGAATGGCGATGGCCGCCAGGATGCCGATGATCGCGATGACGATCAAGAGCTCGATCAGCGTAAAGCCTGAT
>JANMBR010000103.1:0-2728 GCA_031360505.1 Acidobacteriota bacterium | reverse complement strand
TCCTTCAGAGACGCGCCCTTGATGAAGGTCAGCTTCACGACCTTCTTGTAGGACTCGCCAGTGCAGATGATGCCGTCGTGCGACCAGATCGGAGTGCCCATCCACTTCCACTCCTCGACGACGTCCGGGTCTGCTTCCTTGATGAGCTTGCGCATTCTGCCGAGGGTTTCCCCGCGCCAGTCCCCGAGGTCGGCGATTCTCCTCGAGATGAGCTCCGATGCCGGCTCGCCCTGGCTCGCGCCCGACTTTTTCATGTTCTCATCCTTGCGCTGATCGGGGCCTCAGTTCAACAGGTTACAGAATCTGGCGGAACTGCGAGCCGCTTCGTGAAGCTGGGCTACTTCCCGCCGGCGACGAGCTTCTGGAACCGCGGGTTCTTGCGCAGCGAGTCGAAGTTGGGGTCGATCTTGAGCCAGCCGGGCGAGAGGAGGTACGGGATCTTCAGCAGCGGCTCGAGCTCGTCGAGCGCCTTCTCCGGCTCGCCGACGAGCATGTAGATCCGCGCGAGCTGGTGCTGGAAGTAGGGGCCGTCTCGCGCATCCTTCTTCACGGAGCTCAACGCGACACCGCGCTCGCCCTCCCGAATCGCCTCCTCCTTCCGGCCAAGATACGCCAGCGCGATGCCGAGAGACATGTGGCGTCCCGGATCCTGAGGCGCTGCCTGAAGCTGCTCCTCGATGACCTTCCCCGCTTCCTCTGCGGCCGTATGCATGTTTGCGGCATCGGCCCTCAAGGCGTAGGCCTGAACGCGGCAGATGGCCCAGGCGCCTCGGTCGCCGTCGAACGCGCTCGGCGCAAGCCGCAGCAGAAGCTCTCGCTGCTCGTCGTCGAGGACCCAGGCGAGATCGTAGTAGTTCGCTACGTAGGCCACGAGCGCGGTCCTCTCGACCTCCTTAGGCGCGGCCTCGAGCACGGCCCGGGCACCGGCCAGGCTTCCCTCGCCGAGGTGGGTTATGGCCTTGGACTCGATCAGAGCGAGATTCGTAGGCGCGAGGGCGAGACCGCGGTCCATGACGTCCCGCGCCTCTGGATAGCGACGAAGACGCAAGAGCGCGTCGCCCAATCCGTACGGGTTGCTGGCAGACCGAGGATCCAAGCGCTCCGCCTCGCGGAAATGCTCCACTGAGGAATCCCAGCGCCCGAGGCTCTGTTCGGCGAACCCCGTTCCTCTGATGAGAGAGGAATCGCCGCGGGCGATTCGCAACCCCTTCTCGTACTCCTCCAGAGCCCGATGGAAATCGAGAGAAACAAGCCGCTGGTAGCCGCCGAGGGCGAGGTAGCCCTCCGGGCGGTTTGGTGCGAGGGCCACTGCCCTCTCCCCCGCCTGCCGGGCACGCTCCGCGAGCTCGGGCATGGGTGCAGCGTTGCCGTACAGAATCGAATTGGCGGCCGAAACTCCCGCCCAGGCCTGCGCGAAGCCGGGATCCAGCGCCACGGCCTGATCGTAGAAGGCGATCTCTTTGCGCAGGCCCGGGGGATCGGCAACTCCGCTGTTTCGGATCTCCTCGCCCTTCAGGAAGGCGTCGTAGGCGGCGAGGTTCTGCGTCGGCTTCTCGGAAAGCCGCTTCTCCTCGCCCGCCCCGAGCGCCGCGCCCAGAGCCTGCGCCACCTTCGTCGCGATCTCCGACTGCACCTGGAAGACGTCCGTGATCGCCGCGTCGAACGGCTGCTGCCACTTCGAGGCCGGCGCCCCGGACTCCCGGATCTCGACGAGCTCCGGGCTGACCTGCACGCGATTGCCCCCGCCGGCTTTCTGCCAGCGCACGGTCGCCGTCAGCAGATAGTGCGCGTCCAGCTCGCGGGCGATCTCCTGCGGCGTCTTGGTCGTCTTCTTGTAGGGCGTCGAGCTGCCCCGCGCGATGACCTCGAGACCGGGCACGGAGGTGAGTTTGCCGCGCACCGCATCGGCGATGCCGTCGGCGAAGTAGTCGTCTTCGGGCGAGCCCAGGTTCTCGAACGGCAGTACCGCCACCCGCTTGACGCCACCGGCAGGGCTCCCCCAGTGCGGACGCCTCATGAGAAGCACGCCGACGGCAGCGAGAACGACGACGGCCACAACGGCGATGAGGACCCTGCTCTTGCGGGCGGGTGCCGCGGCGACGTAGGAACCGCTCGCGCTGCTCACTACACTCGACGACGACTGCTCCGACAGGTGAACGCGACATCCTTGGCGGTCTGGAAGCGGTTGTCCCGGTCCTTCTCCAGGCAGTGCTTGACGATGTGATCCAGGGCCGGAGAGATGTTCCTCCCCGACTGCGTCAGCTCCGGCGGCTCCTCCTTCAGAATCGCCGCAATCGTGTCGCTCGCCGTGTCCCGCTTGAACGCCCTCCTGCCGGAAAGCATCTCGTACAGGATCGCTCCGAACGAGAAGAGATCCGAGCGGTGATCCACGGGCAGGCCCCGAACCTGCTCGGGCGACATGTAGCCCATCGTCCCCATGACCGTCCCGGGCTCCGTGTGGCCCGAGCCCGTCGCCGCGCTCGTCTTCTCGTCCGCCGAGACCGCCTCCACCTTCTTCGCGAGACCGAAGTCCAGGATCTTGACGTGGCCGTCTTTCGACACGAACAGATTCTCGGGCTTCAGGTCCCGGTGGACGATCCCCTTCTCGTGCGCTGCGGAAAGACCCTTCGCGACCTGGAGCGCGTAGTCCACAGCCTGCTTCTGCGCGATCGGGCCGGTGTCGAGCTTGCCGCGCAGCGTCTCGCCTTCCAAAAGCTCCGTGACGGCG
>JANMBR010000089.1:0-2306 GCA_031360505.1 Acidobacteriota bacterium | reverse complement strand
TTCCTCGTCCAGGTGGCCACGGGAATCCTTCTGCTTCTCTACTACCGGCCGAGCGCGGCCGAGGCTTTCGAGAGCGTGCAATACATCATGGCCGAGGTCCCGTTCGGATGGCTCATCCGCTCGATCCATTCGTGGGGCGCCAACCTTTTCGTGGGCGTGGTCATCCTGCACATGGCTTCCGTCTTCTTCCTGAAGGCGTACCGCGCGCCGCGCGAGATGACCTGGATCTCCGGAGCCCTGCTGCTCTTTCTCGCGCTCGGCTTCGGTTTCTCGGGCTACCTGCTGCCCTGGAACACGCTCGCCTTCTTCGCGACGAAGGTCGGGACCGACGTCCCCGCGCAGATTCCGGGAATCGGGCCGCTGCTGTCGCGGATCCTCCGCGGCGGCTCCGACGTCACCGGAGCCACGGTGTCGCGCTTCTACGGAATCCACGTCGCGATCCTTCCCGCGATCACGACGCTGCTGCTCGGAGTGCACCTCGTTCTCGTCCAGCAGAAGGGCATGAGCGTGCCGCTGTCGATCGAGCGCAAGAAGCCGCGAACGATGAGATTCGTTCCCGACTTCCTTCTGCGCGACATGGTCGGATGGATGATCGCCGTGGGCCTGCTCGCCGGGCTGGCGGCCTTCCTGCCCTGGGAGCTCGGCCAGAAGGCGGAGCCCTTCGCTCCGGCGCCGGCCGGAATCCGGCCCGAGTGGTACTTCCTCTCGATGTTCCAGTTGCTCAAGTACCTCCCCGCGGAGATCGCGGGCATCCCCGGCGAATTGCTGGGAATCCTCTTCTTCGGCGTGCTCGCCGCGGTCCTCGTTCTGGTCCCGGTCCTCGACCGGAAGGCCTCCCTCGGGCGCCCGTCGCCCTGGTGGAACCGCCTGGCGCTCGTCGCGCTCGCGGGCGCGCTCGTTCTGACCGTCCTTGCCCTGCTGCCGGTGCCCGGGCAGGTCAAGCCGTGACGCGCCGGCTGGCCGTCTTCGCGGCCCTTTTCGCAGGCGCCCTGGCCGCGCAGGCCGGGCCGCCCGCGCCCACGCCCCCGTCCCCGTCCCCCTCCAGGGCCGTCGCCGCGATCGGGTGCGTCGACTGCCATCTGGCCCTCGACGACGCCCGCGTGAGCCCTCCCGCGAAGCTCTTCGCCGACGACATCCACGCGCGCTCGGGCTTCACCTGCGCCTCCTGCCATGGCGGCGACCCTCGCGCGGAGGACCAGGACCTCGCCCACGATGCAAAGAAGGGATTCCGGGGCAAGCCGTCGCCCAAGGACATCCCCGTCCTGTGCGGCACGTGTCATGCCGACGCCGCAGCGATGAAGCACTTCAATCCCTCGGAGCGAGTGGACCAGCTCACCGAGTACCGCACCAGCGGCCACGGCAAGGCACTCCTGCGCGGTGACGAGAGTGTCGCCACGTGCGTCAGCTGCCATGGAGCCCATGGCATCCTGGCCGTCAAGGACGTCCGGTCGCCGGTCTATCCCACGCGCGTCGCGCAGACCTGCAACCGCTGCCACGGGGACGCGACGCTCATGGCCGCCCACAAGCTCCCCTCCGACGTCTACTTGAAATACTCGAAGAGCGTGCACTTCGAGGCGCTCATGAAGAAAGGCGACCTCTCCTCGCCGACCTGCAACACCTGTCACGGCAACCACGGCGCGGCGCCGCCGGAGGTCGGGTCCGTCTCGAACGTCTGCGGAACGTGTCACGCGGTCTTCGCCGAGCAATTCAAGGCGAGCCCGCACTGGGAGGCTTTCGCCGAGATGGGCCTGCCGGGCTGCATCACCTGCCACGAGAATCACGAGATCGGAGCCCCCACCGACGCGTTCCTCTCGACGGGCAAGGAGGGCAAGTGCGTCAACTGCCACGAGACGGGGACGGAGGGGGCGCGCTCCGCGGCCGCCATGTACGAGGACATCGTCGCGCTCGAAAGAGAGACCGATGCCGCGAGGGCCGCGCTCCGGCGGGAAGCCGAGGCCGGAATGCTCGTCGCCCGCTCCCAGTTCGATCTTTCCCGAGCCGACGAGGCGCTCACGAAGGCGCGGACGGACGTCCATTTGTTCCAGCCCTACGCCGTGCAGCAGACCGTGGCCGGCGGGCTCACCATCGCCCGTACCGCACAGGCAGAAGCGGTTCTCATTCGGCACGAGCGCGATTTCCGGCGCAAGGGCCTCGTCGTGGCGCTCGTCCTCATCGGGCTTTCCATCGCGGCCCTCGTCGCGAAGATCCGCGACATCGACCGTCGCAAGCCGCCCAGTCCCGGCCATTGAGCCCGCGCTTCAAGAGTCCTCTCGCCGGCCGTCTTGCCGGCGACCGGTAGAATCCGT
>JANMBR010000070.1:0-2153 GCA_031360505.1 Acidobacteriota bacterium | reverse complement strand
CTCTGGGGCGCGCTCTCGGCGCGCGAGGAGGAGCCGTACACGTCGGTCGTCATCCCCTCGCTCACGCTCGACCAGTCGGAGCTGCAGAAGCTCGAGGCGGCGAGCTTTTACGAGGAGCGCCTCCTGTTCCTGCTCATCCGTTTGCGCAACCCGCAGGCCCGGATGGTCTACGTCACGTCGCAGCCCGTCCACCCGCTCATTCTCGAGTACTACTTCCAGCTCTTGGCCGGAATCCCGGCCAGCCACGCGCGTGCGCGGCTGACGCTGCTCTGCGCGCAGGACGCATCGCCGCGCTCGCTGACGGAAAAAATCCTGGAACGACCCCGTTTGATCCAGCGCATCCGCTACGGAATTCCCGATCCCTCGCGCGCCTTCATGACGGTCTTCAACTCCACGCCGCTCGAACGCAAGCTCTCCGTCCTGCTCGGCATCCCTTTGAACGGCGTGGATCCCGCGCTCTCCCACCTCGGCTCGAAGTCCGGAAGCCGCAGGATCTTCCGCGAAGCGGCCATCACGATGCCCGAAGGCTCCGAGGACCTGAGCTCCGAGGACGACATCGTTGCCGCGCTCGACGACCTGCGGCGGGCGAGGCCCGGGATCCGCCGCGCCGTCGTGAAGCTGAACGAGAGCTTCTCGGGCGAGGGCAACGCCCTCTTTCGCTACCCGGAGGCGCAAGGCCCCAATGCCCTGCGCGACGCCCTGGCCGATCTCTCTTTCGCCGTGGCCGCGGAGACGCGCGGGCGGTTCCTCGCGAAGTTCACCGAGATGGGCGGGATCGTCGAGGAGTTTCTCGAGTACCCCGAGTCGGTCTCGCCCTCGGTGCAGCTGCGCATCGACCCTCAGGGCGAGGCCGTGCTCCTCTCGACCCACGACCAGATCCTCGGCGGCCCCTCGAACCAGGTCTACCAGGGCTGCCGGTTTCCGGCCGAGGCGCCTTATCGGCCCCAGATTCAGAAGGCGGCGCGGCGAGTGGGTGACGTCCTCGCCCGCCGCGGCGTCGTCAGCCGCTTCGGCGTCGACTTTTTCGTCGGGTGGCGCCCCGGCAGCGAGCCTGAGGTCTTCGCCCTCGAGATCAACCTTCGAATGGGCGGGACGACACATCCGTTCCTCGCGCTGCAGTTCCTGACGGGCGGCAAGCTCGACCCCGAGTCGGGTGAGTTCCTTTCTCCGAGCGGGCTCCCGAAGTTTTATCGCTCGACCGACAACCTGAAGTCCGACTCCTACCGCGGCCTCTGCCCCGAGGACCTCATCGACATCACCACGATGAACCACCTGCACTACAGCCACGGCACGGAGACGGGCGCGCTCTTCCACATGATGGGCGCTCTCTCCCAGTACGGAAAGGTCGGACTGACGACGATTGGCAACAGCCGTGAGGAAGCCGACGCGATCTATGCATCGGCCCTGGAGGCGCTCGACCGCGAGACGCGGCGATGACCCGCCCGGAGCGCTCGGCGCGCTTCTACGCCGTTCTCTCGATCGCCGCGGCCCTCGTCACCATCACCCTCAAGGCGGCCGCCTGGAAGCTCACCGGCTCGGTCGGGCTTCTCTCGGACGCCGCCGAGTCGGTGGTCAACCTCGTCGCAGCGCTGATCGCCTTCTGGGCCCTCACCGTCGCGGCCAAACCGCCCGATCCCACGCACGACTTCGGATACTCCAAGGCCGAGTACTTCGCCAGCGGCGCCGAGGGCTTTCTCATCCTCGCGGCAGCCGTCGGAATCGCGATCGCAGCCTGGGAGCGCTGGCAGACGCCGGCTCCCATCACCGACGCGTGGACGGGCATCGCGGTCTCGGTCGTCGCCTCGGCCGTCAACGGGGTCGTCGCCTTCGTGCTGCTGCGCGCAGGCAGGCGCCTGCGCTCGATTACTCTGCGCGCCGACGCCCACCACCTGCTGACGGATGTCTGGACCTCCGTCGGCGTCATCGTCGGTATCGTCCTCGTCGCCATGACGGGATGGCTGCGACTCGATCCCCTCATCGCCTTCGCCGTCGCGATCAACATCGTCTGGACGGGCTGGAGACTCGTCCGCGAGACGGGGCTGGCGCTTCTCGACACCGCGCTCCCGGAGGAGGAGCGCAAGGAAGTCACCGCCGCGCTCGTCCCGTTCCAGGAGCAGGGCATCCTCTTCCACGCGATCCGCTCCCGCATCGCG
>JANMBR010000038.1:0-17105 GCA_031360505.1 Acidobacteriota bacterium | reverse complement strand
GCCAGAGTTGCCTCTGGCCTTAATAAATTAGGAATACTGGCGGAGCGAGCCCCGCCAGTGCGGCGCAGCTCAGTACGTCTCGACGTACTTCTGCGTCTCCCACGGATGCACCTTCGAGATGTACTCTGCCCACTCGCAGCGCTTGGCCTCCAGGTAATGGGTGAGGATGTGCTCGCCGAGCGCGTCCGTCACGACCGGGTCCTTCTCCAGGTTGTCGATCGCTTCGGAGAGGTTGGCCGGGAGCTGATCGATCCGCAGGCGCCGCTTCTCGCGCTCGCTCATCTTGAAGATGTTCTTGTCGACCGGCTCACCCGGATCCATGCGGTTCTTCACGCCATCCAGGCCCGAGGCCAGCATGACGGCGAAGGCGAGGTACGGGTTGCAGGACGGATCGGGCACGCGAACTTCGATCCGGGTCCCCATGCCGCGGCGGGCGGGGACGCGGACGAGGGGCGAGCGGTTGCGCATGGACCATGCGACGTTGATCGGGGCCTCGTAGCCCGGCACGAGGCGCTTGTACGAGTTCACCAGCGGGTTCGTGATGGCGACGAATGCGCGGGCGTGGCGCAGGATGCCGCCCGTGTAGTGCAGCGCGGTCTTGGAGAGCTGGTACTTGGCCTTCGCGTCGTAGAAGACGTTGTTGCCCTTCTTGTCGAGGAAGGACTGGTGGACGTGCATGCCCGAGCCGTTGATGCCGTAAATGGGCTTCGGCATGAAGGTCGCATGCAGGCCGTGGTCCATCGCGACCTTCTTGACGATGAAGCGGAAGGTCGAGACGCGGTCGGCCGTCGTGACCGCCTCGGCGTACTTGAAGTCGATCTCGTGCTGGCCGGCGGCGACCTCGTGGTGGGCGGCCTCGACCTCGAAGCCCATCTGCTCGAGGGCGAGGACGATGTCGCGCCGGGCCTCTTCACCGCGGTCCACCGGAGTCAGGTCGAAGTAGGCGCCCTCATCGTGCGTGTCCACGATCGGATCGCCGTTGGCGTCGCGGCGAAACAGGAAGAACTCGGCCTCGGGACCGGTCACGAGCGTGTAGCCCATGGCATCGGCCTTGTCCATTTGCTTCTTCAGCGTCATGCGCGGGCAGCCCGAAAACGGGACGCCGTCGGGCGTGTAGACGTCGCAGATCAGCCGACCGACCTTCTCACCGTTCTTGTGGGCCCACGGGTAGATCGCGAAGGAGTTCAGGTCCGGAACGAGATTCATGTCGGACTCTTCGATCCGCGTGAACCCCTCGATCGACGAGCCGTCGAACTGGATCTCGCCGTCGAGCGCCTTGGCGAACTGCGAGCTCGGAAGCTCGACGTTCTTGATCACACCGAAGATGTCGGTGAACTGCAGGCGCATGAAGCGGACGTTCTCCGCCTCGCACACCTTGAGGATCTCGGACTTCGAAAGACCCGGCCCCGCCGCGTCGAACTTTAAAACCTTGCCTTTTGCCATTCCGCCCCCTTTTTCTTGACGTTGGAGCAGGATTCTACGGTCATTCTGGCCAGAATCAAGGTCCAATTTGCTGTTTTGATGTGTGAAAGTGGCCCGAGATGCACAATGCGCTGTGCAGGTGCCAATTTCCCTGGCTCACGTTAGAATTCCGGCGTGACTACGACCCGCTGGCCCACCCGCGACGAAGCCCGCGCCCTGCTCTTCGAATTCACCCAATCCGACGGCCTGCGCAAGCACGGGCGTGCCGTCGAAGAGGCCATGAGGGCCTGCGCAGGGCGCGCGGGCGTCACGGACCCGGCGGAAATCGAGCGCTGGGGCATCGTGGGGCTGCTGCACGACTTCGACTACGAACAGAACCCCACGGAGGACACGCATCTCCACGTGGGCGGCCGCATCCTGCGGGAGCGGGGCTATGCCGAGGAGATGGTCTCGAGCATCGAGTCGCACGCCGACTACATGAAGATTCCCCGGGACACCCCCATGAAGAAGGCCATCTACGCCTGCGATGAGCTCGTGGGCTTCATCGGAGCCTGCGTGAAGGTGCGGCCCACGAAGAAGATTGCAGACCTGCCGGCCGCTTCCGTGCTCAAACGGTTGAAGGACAAGGCCTTCGCCCGCTCGGTGGACCGGTCCTACGTCTACGGTGGAGCCGAGGCCGTCGGGGTCCCGCTCGAGGAGCACGTGGGCTTTCTCATCGAGGCCTTGAAGCCGATCGCGGACGAGATCGACCTGTAGCGGCCGATCGAGCCTCGGGAAATGGTATAAATACGCTTCCCCTTTGGAGCCCAAACCCGCTGTCATAGAAGGACTTGTCGCCATGAGCACAGTCGAGACGGTCTCCCCCAGGGCCATACGCGCTCGATCGATCGCCAAAGATCTTTCGGGCGACGAGCTGCGCGCCCTTGCCCGCTCCGGCGAGAAAACCACCGAGTACGGCTCCCCCGTCTACGCCACGCGCGTCAAGAACCGGTCGGCCAAGAAGACCTACATCGTCGCGGACGTTCCGGTCGGCGTGATGCAACAGCCGATCGAAGCCGCAAAGGCGATGGAGAAGATCCGCGAGGTCCAGGAAGCCCTGTCGAAGATGGACCTGATCCAGGTGGACCGGCGCATGGGCATGAGCCCGGAGGTCCCGATCCACTGTCGCCTCTTCGTGCCGAAGGAGTATGCCCGCATCGCGTACATGTGGCACAACATGCTCTTCCCGTCGGACTCCTCGAGGGAGCCCGACTTCATCTCGGTCTACGTGCCCGACTGGCCGGAGACGTTCATCTTCTGCGACGTCAACCAGGGCTACACGTACATCCTCGGCACCGACTACCCCGGCGAGGCGAAGAAATCGATGCTGCGCCAGGCGATGTACTGGATCAAGCGCAAGGGCGGCCTCGGCCTGCATGCCGGCTCGAAGATCCTGCACGTTGAGCGCCCCGACGGGAAGCTCGCCGACGTGGGGTTCCTGCTCTTCGGGCTTTCCGGCACCGGCAAGACGACGCTGACGCTGCACGACCACGGCCTGAAGGAGCCCGAGAAGGCGATCATCAAGCAGGACGACGTCGTGCTGCTCTCGCGCGACGGGCGCGCCTTCGGCACCGAGGACGGCTTCTACATCAAGACCGAGGGCCTCGAGCCCTCGCAGACGGTTCTCTGGGGCGCGGCCACGCACCCGACGGCCGCGTACGAGAACATCGCGGTGGGCGAGAACGGCAAGGTGGACTTCCTCGACACGTCGCTGACCTCGAACGGGCGCGGCGTCGTTCTGCGCCGGTTCATCAAGGGCTCGGGCGACGGCATCGACCTCGAGAAAGCCAACAAGATCGTCTTCATCACGCGCAGGAACGACGTCGTCCCGGTCTGCGCGAAACTGACGTCGGAGCAGGCCGCGGCTTACTTCATGCTCGGTGAGTCCATCGAAACCTCCGCCGGTGACCCGACGAAAGCCGGGCAGGCCAAGCGCGAGGTCGGCACGAATCCGTTCATCGTCGGGCTCGAGGCCGAAGAGGGCAACCGCGTGCTCAAGATCCTGCGCGAGAACCCCGACATGCAGGCCTACATCCTGAACACGGGCTCGATCGGCGCGAAGGCGGGCTCGGCGGGCGAGAAGATCACGATCAAGATCTCGACCGAGATCATGAAGCAGATCGCGAAGGAAGGCATCCGCTGGGAGAAGGACCCCGACTGGGGCTACGAGGTCCCGAAGGACGTCCCGGGGATCGATCTCGCCAAGTACGACCCGCGCCGGCACTACTCCGCCGAGGAATATGTGGCCCTGATCGACAAGCTGCGCGCCGAGCGGCGCGAGTGGCTGACGAAGTTCCCGGGACTGGATCCGGTGATTGCGAAGGCGGTGGAGAAGGCCGGCTAAAAAACGCCGTCCTCGGCAACTAAAGGGATCCTTCGGGCCCTGGTGGGTCCTCAGGATGACAGGCGCCGCGTTCGCGACGCCTGTCACTCTCCGAGGTACGCCTCTTTCACCTTCGGGTTCGCCGCGACCTCCGCCGAAGTCCCTTCCAGCGCCACGGTCCCGGTCTCCAGCACGTAAGCCCTCTTCGAGTGTCGTAACGCGGCGTTCGCGTTCTGCTCGACGAGCAGCACCGGGACTCCGGCGCGGTGGATCTCCTCGATCGCTTCGAAGATGGCGTGGACGACGATCGGCGCGAGGCCCAGCGACGGCTCGTCGAGCAGCAGCACGCGCGGCTTCGACATCAGCGCGCGCCCGATCGCGAGCATCTGCTGCTCGCCGCCGGACAGCGTTCCAGCCGTCTGCTTGAGCCGTTCCTTCAACCTCGGAAAGAGCGTGTAGACCTTCTCGAAGTCCGACGCAATACCGGAGTCGCGCCGCGCGTACGCCCCCATTTCGAGGTTTTCCTGCACCGTGAGATTTGCGAACACGATGCGTCCTTCCGGAACGAGCACGAGCCCCTGGCGCACCAGGCGGTGGGTGGGCGTCGAGCGCGTCGGCTCGCCGCGGTAGCGCACCTCGCCGCCGGATGCGGGCACGAGGCCCATGATCGCCCGCAGCGTCGTGGTCTTGCCGGCGCCGTTGGCGCCGATCAGGGTCACGATCTCCCCGTCCGACAGCGACAGCGAAACGCCCTTGAGCGCCTTGATGGCGCCGTAGGAAACGTTCAGATCGCGGACCTCGAGGATCGCGCTCACGCGCCCCCCAGGTAGGCTTCGATGACCTTCGGGTCTTTCTGGATGTGCGCGGGCGGGCCGATGGCGATCGTCGAGCCGTAGTCGAGCACGTGCACCGTCTCGCAGATGCCCATGACGACCTTCATGTTGTGCTCGACCAGCAGAATGGCCATGCCGAAGCGATCGCGGATCCAGCGGATCAGTTCCATCAGCTCGGTGGACTCGTGCGGGTTCATGCCGGCCGCCGGCTCGTCGAGCAGCAGGAGGCGCGGGGCGGTCGCCATCGCGCGGGCAATCTCGAGCCGCCGCTGGCTGCCGTAGGGAAGGTTCTTCGCGCGCTCGTGCGCGAGGTCGCCGAGCTTGAAGATCTTGAGCAAATCGCGGCTTTCCCGGTCGATCCGGGCTTCCTCTTCCCGGTGTCCCCGCGTGCGCAGGACCGCGGTCGAGAGCGTGGTTGCCTGCCGGCAGTCGAACGCGACCTTCACGTTGTCGAGCACCGACATCCCCCCGAAGAGACGAATGTTCTGAAAGGTCCGCGCGACGCCGCGCCGCGTGATCCGGCCGCAGCGCTCGCCCGCGATCGAGTTGCCCTCGAAGACGATCGAACCCGAGGTCGGCGTGTAGACGCCGGTGATCACGTTGAAGACGGTCGTCTTGCCGGCGCCGTTGGGCCCGATCAAGCCGTAGAGCTGGCCCGGCGCGATCGCGAGCTCGAGCTCGTTGACGGCGCAGAGACCGCCGAACCGCATCGTCACCTTCGAGAGCTGCAGGATCGACACGACGATCCGCCTAGGTCCCGGTGGTGCCGGGCGCCCCGCCAATCGGGCGGCGCCGCTTCGTCAGGAAAGTGACGAATTCCTTGTGGCCCAGGATGCCCTGCGGCCGCACGATCATCAGGACGATCAGCATCAGCGAGAAGAGCACCATCCGGTACTGCGCAAATTCGCGCAGACCTTCCGTCAGCGAGATGAAAAGCACGGCGCCGAGCACCGAGCCGCTGATCGATCCGAGGCCCCCGATGACGATCATGATGATGATCTCAAAGGACCGCAGGAAGGAGAAGGAATTCGTGTGCACGTACATGAGGTAGTGGGCGAAGAGCCCGCCCGCGACACCCGCCATCGCCGACGAAACCACGAAGGAGATGACCTTGGCCCGCGTCGTGTGGACCCCCATCGCCTCGGCCGCGATCTCGTCCTCGCGGATTGCCACGAGGGTCCGCCCGAACGAGGAGTGCACGATCCGGTAGACCACCAGGATGGTGGCCGCGGCGAAAAAATAGATCCAGAAGAAGTTGGCGAGCTTCGGGATGCCCCCGTAGCCGCGCGCTCCGCCCACGGCGTCGATGTTCAGGATAAAGACCCGGATGATCTCGCCGAAGCCGAGGGTGACGATCGCGAGGTAGTCGCCCCGCAGCCGCAGCGAGGGAACGCCCACGAAGAAGCCGGCGATCGCGGCCAGCACAGCGCCGATCGACAGTGCGACGAGCAGCACGACGCTCTCTCGCCCGAACTCGGGCAGGAGCGCGAAGATCGACCGCAGTCGGTCGCCGAAGGTGACCGTGAAGTACGCACCAGAGTAGGCGCCGATCGCCATGAAGCCCGCGTGGCCGATCGAGAACTGCCCGGTAAAGCCGTTGATGAGATTCAGGCTCACCGCCAGCGTGATGTTGATGCCGGCCAGACACAGGACCTGCAGGATGTACGGCGACATCGACACTCCGGGCAGAAGGCCGCCCGACAGCAGGCCATTGACCAGGAGCAGCATCGCGATGACCGCTCCGGCGGCCAGCAGCCCCTTCATACCTTTTCCTTCTGCACGCGCCCGAGAAGGCCCTGCGGCCGGAGAATGAGGACCAGGATGAGAATGCCGAAGGCGATCGCCTCCCGGTAGGTCGAGGAGAGGTATCCGACGACCATGACCTCCGAGGTGCCGATCAGGAGGCCCCCGAGCACCGCGCCCGGAATGCTGCCGATGCCTCCGAGGACAGCGGCGACGAACGCTTTCAGGCCGTACATGATGCCCATCAAGGGATCGATCTTCGGAATCTGCATCCCGATGAGCACGCCGGCTGCGGCCGCAAGCGCCGAGCCGAGAGCGAAGGTCACCGAGATGATCCAGTCGGTCGATATGCCCATGAGGCGGGCCGCGTCCAGGCTGAACGACACCGCGCGCATCGCCTTGCCGGTGCGCGTCTTCATGATGAAGAAGCGCAGCAGCAGCATGAGAAGGAAGGACACGACGATGACGGTGATCTGCTCGCTCGTCAGCCGCACGCCAGCAACGATGAAATCCGCTCGCGGTGCGAGCGAGGGGAAGAACTTCGGGTCGGCCCCAAAAACGAGCTGCGCGACGTTCTCGATGAAGAGAGACACGCCGATCGCGGTGATGAGCAGGGTCAGCCGCGCCTCGCGCCGCACCGGCCGGTAGGCCAGCCGCTCAATCAAGATTCCGAGCAACGCGCAGGCGATCATCGACCCCAGCATGACGAGCAATGCCGAGACGAGCGACGGCCCGCCGCCCTGGAGCCGGCGCGACAGGAAGTAGCCCACGTAGGCGCCCACCATGTACACGTCGCCGTGCGCGAAGTTGATCAGGCGCAGCACGCCGTAGACCATGGTGTAGCCCAGGGCAATCAGGGCGTAAATCGACCCGAGCGACAGGCCGTTGACCAGCTGCTGGAGGAAAGTCGTCATGCGGAAAAGCCGAGAGCCTCCGGGCCGTCCGCTATCGCGCGACTCCTACGGCTTCACCGCGTCAGGCTTGATGCTCTCGGTCAAAAGGTACTTCCCGTTCTCGACCTTGACGATCACAGCCGTCTTCACGGCGTTGCGGTCCGCGTTGATCGTGATGGAACCGGTCACGCCCGGGAAATCCTTCGTCTCGGCGATCTTGTCGCGGACCTTCGCGCCGTCCGTCGAGCCGGCACGGGTCATCGCGTCCGCCATGATGCGCGCGGCGTCGTAGCCAAGCGCCGCGAGCGCATCCGGCATCTGGCCGTACTTCGCCTTGTAGTCATTGATGAACTTCTGCACGACGGGACTCGGGTCGTCGGTCGCATAGTGGTTCGAGAAGTAGGAGCCATTCAACGCCGTTCCACCGATCTCCCAGAGCTTGGGCGAATCCCAGCCGTCGCTTCCCAGGAAGACCGCCGTGATCCCGAGCTCGCGGGCCTGGTGCACGATCGTACCGACCTCGGTGTAGTAGCCCGGAACGTAAATCGCTTCGGGATTGGATCCCTTGATTGCCGTCAGCTGCGCCCGGAAGTCGGAGTCGCCCTGGCTATAGGACTGTTCCGTGACGATCGTCCCACCGAGCTTCTTGAACGCCTGGCCGAAGAACGTCTGCAAGCCGACCGAATAGTCGCTGCGAACGTCGACGAGGATCGCGACCTTCTTCACGTTGAGCGTGTCGTAGGCAAACTTGGCCATCACGGCGCCCTGAAAGGTGTCCAGGAAGCACACGCGGAAGATGTAGTTGCCCACCTGCGTCACGCGCGGGTTGGTCGAGGAGGGGGAGATCATCGGAATCTTCTCGGCCTGGCAGATTGGAGCCGCCGCCAGAGAATGCGATGAGACCACGTGGCCGAGCATCGCAACGACGTGGTCCTGGTGGATCAGTTTGTTGACGACCGTGCCGGCTTCTTCGGGCTTGGACTGGTCGTCTTCGACGAGCAACTTGATCTTTTGTCCGAGGATGCCGCCCTTCTGGTTGATGTCGTCGAAGGCGAGCTCGGAGCCGTTCTTCGTGGAGATGCCGAAAGTCGCGACTCCCCCGGTCAGCGAGCCGTACTCGCCGATCAGGATCTCCTTCTGGGATCCCTTCGAGCCGCAGGACAGCGTCGTGGCCAGAACGGCCGCCAGACCGACCGCGGCAAGGATACGGAGTCTCATCATGCGACCTCCTCGTGTCCGGATTGCGGAAAGACGGCGTATTCTTTCGCAGAGGGTGCCGGAAAGTCAAAAGATCCTTTCTGTCAATGGCTTAAGCTAGAATCCTTGGGCTAGAATCCCCCCCCGAGAGAGGCTTACCTTCATTAGCGACACCAGCTTCCATCCGACCGACATACCCGCCCCAGTTCCGAGCTCCGAGCCCGCCCCCCGCATCCGGCCGCGAGGCGAGCATGCGATCTCGCGCTCCCGGATCGACCCGGACGCCCTGAAGGTCCTCTATCGGCTTCAGGGGGCCGGGTACAAGGGCTACCTGGTCGGGGGCAGCGTGCGCGACCTGCTCCTCTCGCGCGTTCCCAAGGACTTCGACATCGGCACCGACGCGCACCCGGCGGGCCTGCGCAAGCTCTTTCGCAACTGCCGCATGATCGGCCGCCGCTTCCGGCTCGCGCACATCCTCTTTGCAAACGGAAAGGTCGTCGAAGTCGCGACGTTCCGCCGGCCGCCCGAGTCCGCCGCCGCGGGGGCGGGCCCGCAGCTGCTGCAGACCGAGGACAACACGTTCGGCACGCCCCGCGAGGACGCCCTGCGCCGCGACTTCACGATCAACGGGCTCTTCTACGACATCGCGAGCCTCGCGGTGATCGACCACGTCGGCGGCCTCGAGGACCTCTCCGCCGGACTGATCCGCACGATCGGCGATCCCGACATCCGCTTCCAGGAGGACCCGGTGCGCATGATGCGCGCCGTCGAGTTCGCCAGCCGCCTCGGTTTCGCGATCACGCCGGACGCGTACGAGGCGATCCTCCGGCACCGCAAGGAGCTCGTGAAGTCCGCCCCGCCGCGCGTCACCGAGGAGCTCGCGCAGGCGCTGCGCGGCGGGCACGCGCTGCCCACGCTCCTGCTGATGCGGGAGGTGGGACTGCTCGACGTGCTCCTGCCCGAGCTCGCCGCCGTGCTGCGCCAGATCGACCCGGACCATGCGCACGGCACCGGGCATCTGTTCTGGGCGCTGCTCGACGTGCTCGACGCCGAGCGGCGTCGCGGCCGCGTCTTCGACGACACGGTGCTCTTCGCGCTCCTGTACTTTCCGATCGTGCGCTCCCGCGTGCGCGACGCCGCTCCCGACGGCGACCCCGAGCCGGGCAGCCTCTCGACGATCATCGAAGATGTCGTCTCGCCGCTCGCCTTCCGGATGTCCCTGCCGCGCGCCGCGACCGATCGGATCAAGCAGGCGCTCTCCATCGTCGGCAAGCTCTCCCACCGCCCCGACGGGAAACTGCCGGCCCGCCGCCTCGCGTTCCGGGACGCGTTCGGCACGGCGCTGGACATCTTCGAGCTGACCGCCATGGCGACCGGGCGCGGCCAGGAGCTCGTCCGCGACTGGCGCGCCCTCCAGGCGCGCATCGCGCGCGGCCGCGAGACCGGCGAAATCCCGCCCGCACCGGCTCCGCCGCCGCGACGTCGGCGCCGCGGCGGCCGCGGGAAACGTGGGCCAGCGCCGGCGTAAGTTTGGGCCGGAGGGGCGGGGATTGTCCCCGCCCGCCTCTTCGACACTGTGACTCTTGCGGGCGGCCGCAAGGGCCGCCCCTACGACACCCGATGCAGCCCCGATTCCCAATTCCGAAATAGAATCCGCGGATGTTCCTCTCATCCAATTTCCTCGGCATCCCTCCGGAAGAGAACACGCTCGAGAAGAGCCGCGTGGCGATCCTCCCCTGTCCTTACGAGCGCACGGTCTCGTACGGCGTCGGGACCAAGAACGGGCCGCAGGCGATCCTCGAGGCCTCGCACTACGTGGAGCTCTACGACGACGAGCTCGACGAGGAGGTCTACCGCGTCGGCGTGCACACGCTGCCCGCCTGGCTCCCGGACGACATGGAACCGGAATCCTGCGTGCTCGGCCTCGAGAAGGTCGTGGGCGAGCTGCTCGGCAAGGACCGCTTCGTCCTGACCCTCGGCGGCGAGCACTCGATCGCGCCCGGGCCCATCCGCGCGCACCGCGCGAAGTTCCCGAACATGTCGATCCTGCACTTCGACGCCCACGGAGACCTGCGCGACGAGTACGAGGGCCAGAAGTATTCGCACGCCTGCGCCGCGCGCCGCTTTGTGGAGCTCGGGATCCCGTCGGTCCACGTCGGCATCCGGTCGATCTCGAAAGAGGAAATCGACTACGTCCGCGAGAGCGGGACGATGATCGTCTCGAACCGGGAGATGCACCGCTCCGACGCCTGGATGGAGAAGGCGCTCCAGAGACTGACCGGCGAGGTCTATGTCACGTTCGACGTGGACTTTTTCGACGGCGCCCTCGTCCCGGCCACCGGCACGCCCGAGCCAGGCGGCGGAACGTACGACCAGGCGCTTTCCATCATTCGGAGGGTCGCGTCGGAGCGGACAATCATCGGCGCCGACGTGGTCGAGCATGCCCCGCTGGCCGGCAACCGGGCCCCGGATTTCATGGTCGCCAAGCTCTGCTACAAGCTGCTGGGATACGCCTTCTTCCCCGAAAAGGCTCGCAACCCGGTCCTGTCACCCAAGTAAGTGACTGTGGCTGAGACACTTCCGAGCCCGTCCTGCTGGCTTCTTTCGCGAACATTCCTCCCGGATCTGCGTCTTGAGTCTCTGAGGGCAGCGTGAGCACCACCGACGAAAAGGACCTGGTCGCCCGCTGCCGCGAAGGCAACGACGATGCCTGGAGGGAGCTCGTGGACCGGTTCGGCCACAAAGTCTACGCGATCGCATACCACTTCACGTTGAAGCGCGAAGACGCCGAAGAGTTGTCCCAGGAGATCTTCCTGAAGCTCTTCGAGAACCTCCACCGCTACGACGGGGGCTTTCCGCTCGTGGCATGGATCCTGTCGGTTTCCCGCAACCTTTGCATCGACCGGTACCGTCGCCGCAAGCGCGAGAAGTCCTTCCGCTTCGTTTCGGACGACGCGGTCACGGCATTGCTCAAGTCCGATGACGACCCGGCAAGCATGGCGCTCAAGAAAGAGCGCACGCAGATGCTGTTCTCGGCGCTCGCCGAGATCCCCGAGGACCTCGCCGAGATCCTGATCCTGCGCGACTTGAACGGCCTCGCCTACGACGAGATCGGCAAGGCCCTCGAGCTGCCGGAGGGCACCGTCAAGTCGCGTCTCTTCCGGGCGCGCGCAGAGGTGGCCCGCACGATCCGCGAGCGCCACGAGAGCAAGGGCGCACCGGGCGCGCTCGCTTCGCTGGCAATCGCCGCGGCGGGGCTCGTATGAGCTGCCGCGAGCTCGAACGGCTCTTCGTCGCCGGGTCTGCCGACTCGGAGCAGCAGGCGCACCGCGGCACGTGCGCGGAATGCTCGCGCCTCGGCGGCGACCTCGACCGCACCGCCGATCTCGCCGCCCTGCTCCAGCCGCCCGCATGGAGCCCGCAGCTGCGCCATGCGCTCCTGCGGATCCCGTCCATGACCGTACGCTGCGAAGGCGCGGAGATGCTGCTCGCGAGCGCCCTCGAAGGCGAGATCCTGAAGGCCGACGAGGCCCGCCTCCAGGGCCACCTCTCGCGGTGCGCCGGTTGCACGCAGGCGGCACAGGCGCTCTACGCCATGCGGGACCTCGCGGCGCCCGAGCCTGCCCCGTGGCTCGCGACGCGGCTCGTGGCCGCGAAGCCCCAGAAGAAGAAATCCTTCTGGCGCTCGGCCTTTTCCGGAAAGATGGTCATCACCTACGCGTACTCGGCCGCGGTCCTCGTCATGCTGCTCGGTCTGAACCCGACGGCCGTGGTCCGCAAGACGGGATTCGCGAGTCTCGGCGAAAGCACCCGCAAGACGATCACCGTGGCGGAGAGCTCCGTCGGCGATCGGCTCGGCGCCCTCCAGGAAAAGACGCTGCGCACGCTGGCGGTCTGGAGAGGCCACGTCGCCGGCTACGGTCGCGCGGCCGTCTCGAACGCGCTCGCGATCGTGTGGAAGCCCGAGACGAAGAAGGCGCCGAACCGCCCTCGCCTCGGCAAAGAAGGCGGCGCCGCCTCGCAACCCGGTGAATTCCAGACTGTCGCCCGGGCGATCCGGGAACCTTTGCCCCCCCGTTTTCGTGTGTAAGAGCGACGACGAAAGTCGACGAGGAGAAAAGCCATGAACGACAACTTCACATCGCAGTCCGCGGCCCCACAGCCTCCCCCGGCTCCGGCTGCCTTCACGCCGCCCCCCGTCGTGCACACGGTGGTCGTGGATCGCAAGTCGCCGGCGCTGGCCGGGTTCCTCTCCTTTTTCCCGGGCCTCGGGCACCTGTACCTGGGCCTCTATCCGCGAGCGTTCGCCGTGGGCGGCGCGTTCATCCTCGGAATCATGATGACCTCGCACAACGGCCCGGGCGAGTTCTTCGGCCCGCTCATCGCCTTCGTGTGGTTCTTCGGGATCATCGACGCCGTTCGCCAGGCCAAGGCGATCAACCGGGGCGAGGTGGCCGCGGAGGGCTTCGCGCCCGAACAGCAGCTGCGCAAGGCGGCGGCCGGCACGGGCGGCCTGACGTGGGGCGTCATCCTCGTCGGTCTGGGCGCGCTCTTGTTGATCGACCGTTACTTCGAGATCGACTGGTCCTTCATGTCCGAGTGGGGCGGGCCGGCGGCGTTCATCCTCCTCGGCGCGATCCTGATCGTCAGCCACGTCCGCAAGCGCCGCCGCGACAACGAGGCGCACGTGGGAATGCCGCCGCGGAGTTCGTAAGCCGAAAGCCAGGAGCCGAAACCGGGAGACGAAAGTCTCCCGGTTCGTGTTTTCCGTGTTCCGCAATGAAACTCTCTCGCCTCCAGGCGCCGTAGGGACGGCCCTTGGGCCGCCCGCGAGAGCCACGACATCCCAGAAGCGGGCGGGGACGCCGTAGGCAACGCCGGCCGGGGGCCGGCGGTTACCCCCGCCCCCACGTTGCCCAGAACTCTAGCAGGCTGCTGAAAAATGGATGCGGGCGCCCTTACGGCGGCGTGGGGCCATCTGCGGCGTCATCGCTCCCCTGCGATGCAAAGGCATCGCCGTCGTCGCGCTTGCTTGCATCTGGCCCCACGGCGCTCGTAACGTCATCCCACACCCTTTTTCAGCAGCCTGCTAGCGGCGCTTGAAGTACTTCTCGAGGTCCTCCTCGGACATCGAGAGCACCACCGGGCGGCCGTGGGGGCAGGTGAAGCGGTCGCGGGTTTTTGCCCAGTCCGACACGAGGTGCCGGATCTCCTCGGGCGCGAGGTGGTAGCGGATCGTGACGGCGGAACGGCAGGCGAGGCTTGCGGCGAGCCGGTCGCGTCGCATGGTCTCGTCGGCGCTTCCCGAGTCTGCCAGCGCTGCGAGCGCCATGTGGAGGGTCTCGCCGGGGTCCCGATCCGTCGCCTCCGCGGGCAGCGACGCGATCGCGTAGGACCTTCCCGACATCGGCTCGATCTCGAAGCCCGAGGCCGCGAGGTCCGCGCAACGGGCCGCAAGAGTCTCCACTTCCTCCGGAGTCGCCTCGAAGAGAACGCGCAGCAGGAGCCGCTGCGAAAGCATGCGCCCGGAGGCGACGCGGTCGCGGATGCGCTCGTACAGCGTGCGCTCGTGCGCCGCGTGCTGGTCGATCACCAGCAGCCCCTCGGGACCGGAAGCGAGGATGAATGATTCGCGGTGCTGACCGATCGGAACGATGTCCGGGATCCTCTTCTCGACCGGCGGCGCACCTGCGGTCGCCGAAGCGTCGTCGACTTCCGCGGGCGGCGCCGGAACTCCGACGGGAACCGAGCTCGGCGCGGCGAAAGGATCCCTGTAAGGAGCCTGGGGCTCGGCCACGAGAGAGCCCGAGGGAACGGGCCGCAGCCGCCGCTCCTCCTTGCCGGAAAGCAGCGCCGAGTGCAGCGCGTGGTAGACGAGCCGGAACGCGGTCGCGCCGTCTGCAAAGCGCACCTGGGTCTTGCCGGGCGAAACGTTGACGTCCACCGCGCCCGGCTCCGCCGTGATGTAGAGGAACACGCCCGGGTGACGGTCGATGCGGATCGCGTCGCGCGACGCCTGCGACATCGCCTTCGCGAGCGCGCGATCCTCCACCGGCCGGCCGTTGACGAAGATGTACTGGTACCGGCGGCTCGGAAACGTCACGGACCCTCGCGTGGCATAGCCCAGGAGGCGCAGCGGCCCCGACCGCGCCTCGAACAGCTCGAGCTCCCCAAGGGTCGAGCGGCCGAACACCTGGAGGATGCGCGCCCCCCGATCCACCGCGGCGGGCGCGTCGAGCGTCTCGCGCCCGTTCGAGCGCAGGGAGAAGGCAACCGTGTGGTTCGAGAGCGCCGCCTTGGTCACCGCGGCCGCCACCGCGCGAGCCTCGGTCTCCGGGGAGGCCAGGAACTTGCGCCGCGCGGGCGTTTTGGCAAAGAGATCCTCGACGAGCACGTCGGTCCCGCGCGGGCGCGCCGCGGGCTCCTCGGAGACCGGGCCGCCGCACTCGATCCACAGGCGGATCGCCTCGGGCGAAGTCCCGTCGGAGCTCGTCAGCGTCAGCTTCGAGACCGAGGCGATCGAGGGCAGGGCCTCTCCGCGAAACCCGAACGTCGCCACCTTCAGAAGGTCGGCGTCGGTCGAGATCTTCGAGGTGGCGTGGCGCTCGAGGCAGAGCCGGGCGTCCTCGACGGACATCCCGGAGCCGTCATCGCGGACGAGGATCCGGTCGACGCCGCCTCCGTCCACCTCCACGTCGACGCGCGACGCGCCAGCGTCCAGAGCGTTCTCGACGAGCTCCTTGACGGCGGACGCCGGGCGCTCCACGACCTCGCCCGCGGCGATGCGGTCGATGACGGGGCTTTCGAGGCGGTGGATGCGCGGCACGGCGGCAAAGTTTACCTCGCGAGCCGCGAGGGCCGATCTCGCGACAATCAGTAACTAGAGATTCGCCGGCGAACTCCGCAAAAGGAGTTCGAACATGAGAAGGAAACTCGCGCCCCTGCTCGTCCTCTGCGCCGTCGTGACAACCAATTCTGTCAGCCGCGCTCAAAACGGACCCGACGCCGACCCGGACGCGGCGCCCGGCTACTCGAAGAGCGTCTTCCACCACGCCTCCGTCGATTCGGTCAATGTGTACAACGGGTCGCTCACGCTCCCGATCGCCATCGGACCGGCCTACCCCGTTGGGCCCAAGCTCAAGTTCCAGGCGATGCTCTCGTACAACTCGGTCGTGTGGGAGTTCGGCAACCCGGGGCCCGACAACCAGAGCGACGTCGGGCTCTACGAGCCGATCAAGGCCGATCCCTCTCTGGCGGTCGGCTGGAGCCTGACCGCCGGCGCGATCAAGCGTTGCGGCGTCGTCCAGAACTCGAATTGCTACATCGGGCCCGACGGGTCCGAGCATCTGTTCGACAGCTTCCCGGCAGCAAATTATTACCGCACGAGCGACGGTGGCCAACTGCTGCTCCACTCCCTCGGCGCCTCGGGCTTCGAGATGTGGGATGGGGACGGCAACCGCTATGTCTTCGACTGGCACGTCATGGGCTTCGACGATCCGGCGCAGGACTACATCTTCGACCTCGGCCGCGGAAGGAACGGCTGGTACCTGACGAGCCTGACCGATCCGTTCGGCAACGGAATCACGCTCGACTACTACAGCGGCCTCGGCGCCGCGAGTCCCTGCTGGACGTCGCACTGCCCGACCGCCGGCAACTCCTGGATCCTGCGGACCGTGCGGCGCGGGACGACGACGCTCGCAACCGTAAATCTCGGCACGGACGCCGGCGCACCCGGCATCACGAACCTCGTCACCTCGATCGACGTGGCCGCGGCCGGCGGCTCGACCGCGCGCTGGTCCCTCTCGCGTTCGACGGTGACCGTGACCCGCGGCGACCCGAATCTGCCGTCCCTGTCGCTGCCGGTCCTGTCGGCCGTCAAGCTGCCGACGACGCCGACGCCGCAGTACTTGTTCACGTGGAACGCGGGCGGCGCCGACAGCGGGTACGGGGGGCTCCTGAAAACGGCGACGCTGCCGACGGGCGCCGTGCTCTCCTACGTCTGGGGCGCGTACAGCTTCTACCATGGCCGCACGGCGGCGATCAGCATCAACTGCGCCCCGCTCGGGCCGCCCAACGACGCGCCCGTGAAACAGTCCGGCCGCCCCGCAGCGGGAGTCAAAACCAACGGGCCCGAACAACTCGAACCGGAGCCCGCGATCGCCGGCACCGACTGCACCCTCCAGAACCCCAATCGCTGGCTCGACGGCATCAAGGGCGTCACGCGGCGCACCGAGACGTTTGCGCGCTCGGACGGCGCGGTCGTCGACGCGGTGACGGACTATGCGCAGTACGCCTTTCCGTTCGGCGAGCAGGGCACCGTCTCCGACAGCGACGGCCCACAGACGCTGACTCTCGTCGCCCATCCCGCCGACCGGGACGGCCACCGCAACGCGACCGCAACCCTCTTCTGGGGTTCCCGCATCGGCACGACGGGAGGCGGCAGCCCGGGCAGCCGCGTCGGCGCCGACATCCGCGCCGCGACGTACGACCACGATCCCTATCCCGGCTTGATCAGCCCCTTCCCGCAGCCTCTCTGCGGCTCGAGCGCCGATGCTCTCTGCGTGACCCACTCCATCCGCGTCGCGCAACGCGTGCACGAATACGACAACGCCTCCACCGAAACCGGAAACCGCCGGCTCAAGCAGGAGACGACGT
>JANMBR010000208.1:0-4099 GCA_031360505.1 Acidobacteriota bacterium | reverse complement strand
CGATGAACACGACCGGCGGCACGGACCACGAATCGTTCGACGGCGTGGGCCTGCCCGGCTTCCAGTTCATCCAGGACGAGATCGAGTACGACACGCGGACGCACCACACGAACATGGACCTCTACGACCGCCTTGTGAAGGCGGACCTCCAGCAGGCCGCCGTCGTCATGGCCTCCTTCGCGTACAACGCCGCCATGCGCGACGCGATGCTGCCGCGTAAGCCCATGCCGAAAGACGAGCCCGACGCGAAGAGCGGGAAGAAGGACGCCCCGAAACCCGCCGCCCCCGCGAAAAAGACCGATGCCGCTCAGCCGGCCGCTCCCGCGGAAGCGCCCAAAAACTGACGCGGCGCGCGCCCGTCCCGCAACCTGTTAGGATTTGCTGATCCAATCGGGGGTGTTGACCATGGGAAAACGATTGCTTACGGCGTTCTTCGCTCTGGCGGTGCTCGCCGGGGCCTCCTCGGCGCCCGCTGAGCTCGTCATCACGCGGACTTCGCGTCCGGTGCGCCTGCTCCGCACATGGGAGGAGCCGGTCAAGACGGCGAGCGGGTACGAATACACCCGCCGCGTCGACCTGGTGTTCGACTACCGCAAGGGCGTGGCCTACCAGAACTTTTACTCGGCGGACGGCCTGCGTCTCGGCTCGAAGAAAATCGCGCAGACACTCCCCGCGCCTTCTCCCGAGGAGATCGAGGAAGCGTTCGCGATGGTCCGGGCCGACCCGGATCTGACCCGCATGTTTTCGCGCTTCCGGCCGGTGCTCGAAGGCGGGTTCGTCCTGGAAGAGGGGCGGACGAGGCCCTGTGGGCCCGGCGCCCGCTGCCTTCATGTGTTCCTGCTGTCGTCGGACCGGGCCGGATTAATCGAACGGCTGGTCGTCGACCTGGCGCGGCAGAGGATTGTTTACCGCAACTACGTGCCGCCGACGATCCGGAGGACGGGCCGATGAAGAATCGATGGATGGGGCTGCTCGTGTTCGCCGCCGCGGTGCTCGCCGAGCCGCTCGGCGCCGCGTCGCCGACCTGCAACCTGAGCGGCGAGCATCTCCTGTCCTGGCCCACCGACGCCCCGGTCTGGGAGCTCTGCTGGATCCGCCCGTCGGCAAGCTCGGGCACCAACGGCTCCGGCCTTGAGGTCCGCAACGTGTACTTCAATGGCCACCTCGTCCTGAAGAGGGGCCACGTGCCGATGTTGAACGTGGACTACGATCCGGGCGGCTGCGGCTGCTACCGCGACTGGCAGGACCAGGAAGTCGTGTTCCACGCGAACAACCCGATTTCTCCCGGCTACGCCGAGCCGACCGTTCCTCCGACCACCGTGTGCGACGACGGCGGCTCCGCCGGCGACTGCGGGTTTCCCGACACCGACTGCTTCCAGGGCGTGGCGGCCGAGAAATTGGCCGATCGCCTCATCCTGACGACGCAGTTCGAGGCCGGCTGGTACCGCTACACGATGAAGTGGCGGTTCTTCCTCGACGGCCGCATCGAGCCGTTCTTCGGGTTTTCCGCCGTAGACGCCTCGTGCGTCTATCACTCGCACCGGCACCACGCGTACTGGCGCCTCGACTTCGACATCGATGGCCCAGGCAGCGACATCGTGACGGAAGGCCCCAACCCGGGTCCGGGCGGCGGACGGGGCGGCACGCGCTTTCCGATCGTCGCGCTCCCGACCGAGGTGATGCGCCGCAACAACAAGCCGGGCATGACCTGGTCCGTGATCGACTCCGCGACGCGCCGCGGGTACCGGATCGTCCCCGGGGGCGAGGTCGCACTGCCGGCCGACGGTTTCTCGGTCGGCGACTTCTGGGCGCTCCGGTACAAGGCCAACGAGATCGACGACGGCGGCAACATCGGCGACTGTCCGGTCGACTTCAGCACGTTCCTGAGCGGCGAGACCACCGCGAGCGACGTGGTGGTTTGGTATCGGGCCGGTTGGTATCACCCGCCCAACGCGCTCGATGACTGCGATCTGGGCGGACCGACGATCTACCCGATCGGGGACTGGAGCCCGACGCCGTAGCCTCCGCCGGCAGGCCGAAAGTGAACTTTTCGCGCGCGGGCGCGTAACGGCAGGCCAGTGGGGACTCTCGTCCCGCAAGGAGGCTGACCGTGAAGACCCGCACCGTCCTGGCCGTTGGGGCTCTCTTTCTATCCGTATTCGTCCGCGCGCAAACACCGCCGCAAACACCGCCGCAGACGCCGCCACCTCAGGCGCCGACGATCAAACCCGGCGAGAACCTGGTCGTCGAGGGGATGCCCTCGATTCCGGCCTCGATTGCGGAGGACGCCCTGCGGTACACCGAGTCCCGGGGCGCTTCGTTCTCGAGCTGGAACCCGAAGCGGCACGAGATGCTGATTTCGACGCGGTTCGGCAACACGAACCAGATCCACGTCGTGAGGTCGCCCGGGGCAGCCCGCTCCCAGCTGACCTTCTTTCCCGACCGGGTGGGCGGGGGGGAGTTCGACCCCGGCGGCGGCGACTCGTTCGTGTTTTCCAAGGACAAGGGAGGAGACGAGTTCTTCCAGATCTATCGCTACGGCTTTGCGGAGGGATCGATCGCACTTCTGACCGACGGCAAGTCGCGCAACACCGGGCACCTCTGGTCCAACTCGGGCCGGTGGGTCGCTTACGGCTCGACGCGGCGAACAGGCGACGACGTGGACATCTACGTTCTGGATCCGAAAGACCCGAAGTCCGACCGCCGAGTCGTCGAGTTGAAGGGCGGAGGCTGGGAGGCCGCGGATTGGTCCCCGGACGACAAGCAGTTGCTGCTGGTGGAAGGGATCTCGGTCAACGAGACATACCTGTGGCTGCTGGACGTGGCCACCGGGCAGAAGGCCCGGCTGACGCCGAAGGGCGCCGAGCCCGTCGCCTGGGGGGGCGCGCAATTTGCCAGGGACGGTAAAGGCCTCTACGTCACCTGCGACCGCGGCTCCGAGTTCCAGCGCTTGGGCTACCTGGATCTCGCGACCAAGGGAGTCACGCTCCTGACGCCCGACACCGCCGACGTGGACGCCTTCGACCTCTCGCCCGACGGCAAGACGATCGTCTACGTGACCAACGAGAAGGGCGCCAGCGTCCTGCGGCTCTTCGACACGGTGGCGCGAGTGGAAAAGCCGGGCCCGAAGCTTCCGTACGGCTTGATCGGCGGCGTCGACTGGCACCCGGACGGCACGCGGATCGGCTTCACGATGACGTCGGCGCGCTCGAGCGCCGACGCGTACTCGTTCGAGCCGACCACGGGGAAGGTGGAGCGCTGGACCTTCAGCGAAACGGGCGGCCTGAATCCGGCGACGTTCGTCGAGCCGGAGCTCGTCACCTGGAAGAGCTTCGACGGCCGCGAGATTTCGGGCTTCCTGTACCGCCCGCCGGCCTCGAAGTTTCCCGGCAAGCGCCCGGTCGTCGTGGACATTCACGGCGGCCCGGAGGGGCAGGAGCGGCCCGGATTCATGGGCAGAGACAACTATCTGATCAACGAGCTCGGGGTCGCGATGCTCATGCCGAACGTGCGCGGCTCGACGGGCTACGGAAAGACGTTCGTCAAGCTCGACAACGGCTTCCTGCGCGAGAACTCCTACAAGGACATTGCCTCGCTCTTCGATTGGATCGCCGCCCGGCCCGATCTGGACGCGGGCCGAGTCATGGTCCAGGGCGGCAGCTATGGCGGCCACATGACGCTGGCGATCTCGACGTTCTACAGCGACCGCATCCGCTGCGCCGTGGACATTGTCGGCCCGTCGAACCTCGTGACGTTCCTGGAGAACACCTCCGGGTACCGGAGGGACCTGCGGCGCGTCGAGTACGGCGACGAGCGCGATCCCAAGATGCGGGCGTTTCTCGAGAAGATCGCGCCGCTGACCAACGCCGAGAAGATCCGCAAACCCCTCTTCGTCATCCAGGGCGCCAACGATCCCCGCGTGCCGCTGTCGGAGTCCGAGCAGATGGTCAAGCGGATCCGCGCCATCGGCACGCCAGTCTGGTATCTGATGGCCAAAGACGAGGGCCACGGGTTCGCGAAGAAGTCGAACCGGGACTTCGAGTTTTACGCGACGGTGCTGTTCATGAGGGAGTTCTTGCTCAAGGAGTGACGGGGCACC
>JANMBR010000357.1:0-3760 GCA_031360505.1 Acidobacteriota bacterium | reverse complement strand
CAGTAGCCGGGTGCCCAGGTCTTCCGCGAGGGCGAGCAGGCGCGGATCGCCGGTCGCCTGGTAGGCGGAGAGCAGGCCTCCGAGAATCCGGATCGTGATCTCGAAGTTCTTCACCGAGACGTCCTGGTCGAAGGAGAGCTTTTCCAGGATCAGCGCCTTCGCGCGGGCCGCCTCGTCGTTGAAGCCCATCAGGAGCAGCGTGTCCAGGGCGTCTACGGGCGTCATGAGGAGGGACTGCGCGTGCCAGTCGTGCGCGGTGCGGCTGACGGGCTTCAACTCGTCGTGGCCCCACGCGTATCGCTCGTAGCCCTGCCAGGCGTGGAGGAGCTCGGCTTTGACCTGCGCGGCCAGGGCGGCGCGGTCGACGACGGCGGGGGTGCGGGGTGGGGCGGGAGTGCCGGCGGCGGTGGTCAGGATGGCGGCGAGGGCGACGAGGGAGATGCGGGTCGAGGCGTTCATCGGGGTCCTCCGCCAGGCTGCAATATACCGGCTGGGCCCTTTTCGGGTGCGTTCGGCGGGCGCTAACAGAGCTCGGGGTGCTTCCTTTTCAACCAGCTGACCACGTCCTTGCGCAGCCCAACGGCGAAGGCGGCCAGCTCCTCCGCATCCATCTCCGTCGCGCTGCCAGCCGTCTCGTACTCGACCTTGTTGCGCTTGATCCGGCACGTGTCCAGGTAGCGGGCATCGGCCTTGCGGCCTTCGCCGAGGATCAAGGGCAGCGTTTGGATCGTCAGGTAGTGGTGGCGCGTGCGTTCCGGGCGGTACCCGGAGGCGTGAACCAGGATCGTGCAAAGCTTGAGCGCGGCGTTGTAAGCAATTCCGAATCGCCAGTCGGGCGAGAGCTGTTCCACGCGGGCGCTCTCGATGTCGCGGTCCACGATCGAAAGCAAGTCCTCGATCTCCTTCCGACTGCTTCGGTGCGGTCTGAGCCAGCCGTTATCGGACCATTGCTTCAAGCTCATCGGCGGCGCCGACGACGAATAGTTTCGGGCCCGCCAGGACCGTGGTCAGAAAGTGGTCCTTCCCTTTCCTGCGCCGGGCGAACTCCGCGGGGGTCAGCACGTGTGGATTGATCTCCCGGCCGAGCCGCGTCTCCAGGCCCGCAAGAAGGGCCGAGAGCTGGCGCAGGGAGATCGATCCGATCACCATCAGATCCACGTCGCTGCCGGACTTCTCGCTTCCGTCCGCGAGGGACCCGAACACGAACGCGCAACGAATTGTCGCCTTGCCCCTGGCCAGGGCCTGCCGCACCACGTCGACGAGCCCGCTCGTCTTCAAGACCAGGCTCCGGATGTCCTGGTAGAGCGGGTGCGCCCTCTCGGCCCGGTAGTAGGCGCGGTTTCCGTCTCGCCGCAGACTGACCAGTTGCAAGCCTCGCAAACGGCGAAGCTCCTGCCGCACCGTCGCATCGTTCAACCGGGCCTGGCGCGCAAGCTCGCGCACGTGCAGCTCCCGGGCGTCGGGGCCAAAGAGCAGGCGGAAAACCTCGGCCTTGACGCGAGACGAAAGAAGCCGCTCGAGGTTGTCCATATGCGTGTTTATACCACGCAATCGCGTGGTTTAACCACTCGATCGTTCGTTTTGCATCGGACATGAATCGCGTGCCCTCTTCTCTTGAATTCTGGCGCCGCGTGGCGGACAGATGGAGTCCGAGCGGGAAGGCAGCGCCAGGATCCTTCTACGGATCGTCGCCAAACACCCCGAGGCCGTGCCCGACGTCGTGCGCACGGCCGGCTCCCGGCAGCGTGGCGGAGGAATGTGCGCGCGGAGGTTGCACGGAGGCGGTCGGTCAGCGTCCCGGGGCGCTCCACGTGGATGTGTGCCCAAACTCCGAAGACTTCAGACCTGACCCCGGGCAACTTGGGCAACTTGCGACTGTCGGCACACCATGAGCGTTCCCGGGCGAGCAAACAGTTGAGATCCGGGCGGCGGGGGATGAGGCCCCCTTCAGGCTTCCGCCCAAACTCCGAAGAATTCAGACCTGACCCCGGGCAACTCGGACGGCGTAGACCCCGTGCGATACGATCCATCGAGCTCACACCTGACTCGGAGGTCCCCGATGCCCTACTCCCGCCTGGCCTTGCCGCTGCTCATCCCAGCACTCTTCGCGGCGGGTTTCGACGCAGCAGCCTCGGATCTCAAAGTCATCCAGATCGGGACGGCGCGGGGCGTTCCCGGGCAGACGGTGCGAGGGTCTCTTGTCGTGGCCGAGGCCGCGGACGGCTCACCCGTCGCGCTGCCGATCGCGATCGTCACTGGGCGCCAGGCCGGGCCGGTCGTGTGGGTGGAGGCGGGCGCGCACGGCGACGAGTACGGCGGGCCGCGGGCGCTGCAGGACGTCGTTCGGAGCCTCGATCCGGCGGCGATGTCGGGGACGGTGGTCGCGGTGATGATCACGAACCCGCTGGCCTTCCGTGCCCTCCAGCGCGTGAACCCGAATCTCGACGATCTGGAGGACATCGGAGGTGCGTTCCCGGGGCGGGACCGATTCGCGACCGAGCGGGTCGCGGCGGGGGTGTCTGCCAACGTGCGGCGCGTCGCCGAGTACTTCGTGGACATGCACACGGGCGGCGACCGATTCATCCAGCAGCCGTTCGTGTTCTATTCCGTGACGGGTACCGTGCCGGCGGATCGCTACGACGAGCTGGCGCGGAGCTTCGGCGTTCCGACGCTGTGGCGGGACACCGAGAAGATCTTCGCAAGCGACGCCACGACGATCTTCAGTGCCGCCGGGATTCCGTCATTCCTGCTCGAGGTGGGAGGCGGGCAGCCGCTCGAGGCGGCCGATCTGCGCCTCCAGGCCGAGGCGGTGCGCAGCTTCCTTCGCAAAGTCGGCGTTCTTCCGGGCGGGCCGCCCCATCCGACCGCCCACACGATCGTGACCGGCTACCAAATCGTGACGAATGGCCGGGGCGGATTCTTCGAGGCCGCGGTCAAGCCTGGCGACCGCGTGCATACGGGAAGCGTTCTGGGGAGGATCTTCGACGTGCACGGCGACACAGTCGAAACGATGACGGCTCCGCCGGGAACGGACATCGTGCTCGGCGTGTCGACCTACCCTGCGGCGGCGACGGGAGGCTGGCTGTTCGAGCTCGGCACGGGGCTGCGGGAGGTCGCGGCGGGGCAGAAGTTGGAAGCGCGATAGCTCCCCGCGCGGGCCCCTACGCGTGACGCAAGACGCGCAGCGCGTCCTTCGCCGCCCGCGATACCTCGGGGTCATCGTCGGAGCTAAAGCTCAGGATCCGGGCCTCTGCCTCGGGGTCACCGATGTCTGCCAGGATCGACAGCACCGAACCATCACTTGACGAACAGTACCATTAGGTGCAAAATTACTACACCTATGGTTACGAATCGTAAAGTCAATGTCGATGTCGAGAGCTTCGTCCGAGCGCACGACGTCTTCTCACTCGACGAAGCCACCGCCGCTCTCGCACACCCACGCGGCAAGGACGGCGTGCGCAACAGCCTTCGCTACTACCTGCGGCTGGGGCGACTGAAAAGCGTCGCCCGGGGAGTCTACGCATCGATCCCGCCGACAGCGGACTCCACGACCTTTCAACCCGACCGGTATCTCGTGGCGGCCAAGGCTCGGGCCGATGCGGTCTTTTCGTATCACGCTGCCTTCGAACTGCTCGGCGCCGCGCACTCCGATTGGAACGTATGCACGGTGTTCACCGCGACCCGCCGTCGGCTGGTCACCCTGGGTTCCGTTCGGGTCGTGTTCATGCCCCATCCGCCTCCCCTCGCCGACGCTTCGAAG
>JANMBR010000200.1:0-5095 GCA_031360505.1 Acidobacteriota bacterium | reverse complement strand
GGCGAAGGCGTCAACCTGCTCGGGGCCCGTACCCGACTCATCAATCTCGCCCTCCACGACACGAGCCAGGGGGTCCTCACCACGACCGACATTCCCGACACCGAGGTGAGCGGCTGCCTGATCTACTACAACGGCTATGACGGCACCGACCGGGGGCACGGCCATGGTATTTATATCCAGAATATCGCGCCCAGCACGAAGCGCGTCGTGGATAACGTTATCTTCGCCCAGTTTGGTTATGGCATCCACGCCTACACGGAGAGCGGCAAGCTCGACGGCCTCTACTTCGAGGGAAACACGTCGTTCAACAACGGCGTTCTCTCCCAGGTGACGGGCCAGACGACCAACATTCTCGTCGGCGCCAACGGATCTGCGGCCGCGAACGCGACCGATTCAACGAAAATCGCGAAGGACACCACGCTTCGCAGCAACTTCACGTACTTCTCCGGCTCGGGAGGAACCGCTGCCAATCTCGGCTATAGCAAGGGCATCGCTTCTCCGACCATCGTCGACAACTACCTGGTTGGCGGATCCGCGCTTGCGCTCGTGAACGCGTTCCGGCCAATCACGATGACTGGCAACTCGCTCTACGGGAGCATCTCGGGGTTCCAATCCTCCGAGTTTCCGAGCAACACGTACTACGCCAGCCGGCCGACCGGCATCAAAGTATTCACGCGCCCAAATCACTACGAGCCCGGCCGCGCCAACATCACTGTCTACAACTGGGACAAGGCGGCCACCGTGGATGTCAGCCTCACCGGGATTCTGAGTCAAGGCTCGCACTTCGAACTGCGGAATGCGCAGAACTTCTTCGGCCCGCCCGTGCTTACGGGCGTCTATGACGGGTCCCCGCTGCACGTACCGATGACCGGACTGACCCCGGCGACTCCGGTCGGGCGACCCGCGCCGGCGCCGACCGGGCCAGACTTCCAGGTGTTCGTGCTGCTCCCGAAAGCCCCGCCGCCGGCCGCGAGACTGCGCGTCGTCCGCCCTTCCGCAGCTCCGCACTCCCCGCTGACTCTGGCGCGGAGCGAATCCCAGGGCATCCGCACCGCGGCATCCATCTCGAGCGGCCCGGCCGACTCTCCCGCTCGCGGATCCGCGCGGATCCAGTACTTCCCGGGATTCGCGGCCTTCTCGTCCGCCGGAAGCTCAGCGTCTCGCAACGAGGTTTTCATCGCGAACGGAGGCGCGCATCCCGCCACGGTCACGCTGCGATTCCTCGAGCATGACCGCGACAACACGTCGGCTCCCGCAAAGTCCTTCGTTCTCGCGCCGCAGGAAACCCTGCGCGCCGACGACGCCTTGATGACCCTCTTCGGCGCCAACGACACCTACGGAACGCTGGAAGTGGAAGCGGATGGGGCCCCGGCAGTCTCGGTCTTCGAGCGAGTCCTTGCCGATCCGGGAAGGGCGGGACCGACCGCCCGGCAACTGGCCGCGATCTCTGCCGAGGACCTCGCGCCAACGAGCACGCTCCTTGGCCTTCGCCAGGACACCGAATCCAGATCCGACGTCGTCCTCCTCAATCCCAACGCCGGCGGCGCCGAGATCTCCCTGACACTGCTCCTCCCGCCAGCAACCGTTCTCGGAACCACGTTCGTCTTCGTACCGCCCCGCGGTTACGTTCTTCGCTCCCTCTCCGACCTGTTCCCATCCGTTGCTCTTGCGCCCGGCGAGAATCTGTCGGTCGCTGTCGATGCCGGAATGCTGCCCGTGTACGCATTCGCGTCCGTCATCGAGAACGCCTCACAGGACTCGGCGTCCGCCCGTCAAGAGGACTGATCCGCGATCGCACCTCTGTCCTTCTGGTGCCCTGTAACAGAAGTCCCTCGCATTTGGGTGTCGTAGGGGCGGCTCTCCGGGCGCCGCCCGTGCGGGGCGAGCCCCGCCCCTACGAGCCGAAAGCGTGATCAAGACTTCGGTGACGGGCTGGCTTGACTCACCTGCTAGCATCTCCCGGTGGCATCAACAGACGCGAAATCGAGGCCCTCGCGGCCCCGCGTCAGCGTCGGGGTGCCCGTGTACAACGGCGAGGCACACCTCGAGCAAGCGCTCGAGTCGGTCGCAGCGCAAACCTTTCAGGACTACGAGGTCATCATCTGCGACAACGCCTCGACCGACCGGACCGGCGAGATCTGCCAGGCCTACGCCGCCAGAGACGGCCGGATCCGCTACCACCGCAACCCGGAGAACATCGGCGGCGACCGGAACTACAACCGCTGCTTCGAGCTCGCGACCGGAGACTACGTCCTCACCCTGGCGCACGACGATCGGCTGGGTCCTCAATACCTCGAAAAGACGGTTGCGGTCATGGACGCAAGTCCCGACGTCGTGTTCTGCCATTCCCGATCCCGCCAGATCGACGAGGCCGGCGCCGTCGTTCGAGATCTCGAACCCAATCCCTTCTCGGATTCTCCGGAGCCGCACCAGCGCTTTTTCGATGCGATCTGCGTCTCGCGGTACGTCGTCGCGAACTTCGGAATGATTCGATCCCGAACTCTGCGCGCGATGCCGCCGCTCGCGGCGTACCCGTCCTCCGATGCGTTCTGGCAGGCCGAGCTCGCGCTGCGCGGCCGCCTGTACGAGATCCCTGAATTCCTCTTCTACCGCCGCATCCGGCCCGGCGCCGGGCATCTCACTCCGCTTCACGAGCGGCTGGCGTGGTCGGATCCCGGCCGCGCCTCGGCCCTCTTCTTTCCGACCTGGCGGCGGCTCGGCGAGTACCTGGCGTCGATCCGACGCGTGCCCATGGGCTTGCGTGAACGGCTGCGCTGCATCGCCCAACTCGGCCGCTACTGGCGCGAAAAGCGCATCACCGGCCAACTCGTGCGCGACCTCCGCATGAACGCCCGCCGCGTCCTGCTACGCTCATCCGCGGTCCGGGATTTGCGCGAGAGGCGGTCGAGGTAGGCTGTCGCCCATGACCCTCCCGTCCTGCCGCTTCTGCGGAACACCCTTGCGCCACGTCTTCGTGGACCTCGGCATGTCTCCCCTTTGCGAGACCTTTCTCCTGCCCGCCGAGCTCAATCGCATGGAGCCGTTCTATCCGCTCAAGGTATGGGTCTGCGAGCGCTGCTTTCTCGTGCAGCTCCAGGAGTATGTGTCCCCCGCCGAGATCTTCACCGAGTACGCCTACTTCTCCTCTTTCTCGACGTCGTGGCTCCAGCATGCGAAGAGCTACAGCGACATGGCCGTGCGGCGATTCGGCCTCGGCGGCTCCTCGAACGTCGTCGAGATCGCCAGCAACGACGGCTACCTCCTCCAGTATTTCGTCGAAAAGGGCATCCCGGTGCTCGGTGTCGAGCCGGCGGCCAACGTCGCAAAGGCCGCCATCGAAAAGGGCGTTCCGACGGTCGTCCGGTTCTTCGGCTGCCAGTCCGCCGCGGATCTGGCCGGCACCCACGGCAAGGCCGACCTGATCATCGGAAACAACGTCCTGGCCCACGTTCCGGACATCAATGACTTCGTCGGGGGCCTGAAGATCCTCCTGAAGCCGAAGGGCGCCGTCACCATGGAGTTTCCGCATCTGTGGCGCCTGATCGAGCAGAACCAGTTCGACACGATTTATCACGAGCACTTTTCGTACCTGTCCTTTTCTACCGTCCACGAGATCTTCGCGGCGCACGGCCTCAAGCTCTTCGACGTGGACCATCTCTCGACGCATGGCGGATCGCTGCGGATCTACGCCTGCCACGCCGAGGATGCCCGGGCGATGGAGCCGCGGGTCCAGGAGCTCCTCTCGGCCGAGGAAGCTGCCGGATTCCGGTCGATCGACCGGTACCTGTCCTTTTCGCCCCAGGTCGAGGAGACCAAACGCGCGCTGCTCGCGTTCCTGATCGAGGCCCGGCGAAGCGGAAAGTCGATCGCCGCCTACGGCGCTCCCGGGAAAGGCAATACGCTCTTGAACTACTGCGGAATCCGAACCGACTTCGTGGACTACGCGGTGGACCGCAACCCGTACAAACACGGGCGCTTCACCCCCGGAACGCACATCCCGATCTTCCCCGCCGATCGGATCCGGGAGGAGCGCCCCGACTATGTCCTGATCCTCCCCTGGAACCTCAAAGACGAGATCGTGGAACAGCTTTCGTACGTGCGGGAGTGGGGCGGACAATTTGTCGTTCCGATCCCTCGCGTGACGGTCTGCCCCTGACGCCATGATCTTCACGGAGACATCTCTGCCTGGGGCCTTCGTGCTCGAGCCCGAGCGCGTGGAGGATTCCCGCGGATTCTTCGCCCGCACGTTCTGCGCGCGCGACTTCGAGTCGCGCGGGCTCAACGCGCGCATCGCGCAGACCAACGTCTCCTACAACCCCCGACGCGGCACGCTCCGGGGCATGCACTACCAGCGGGCGCCGTTTGCCGAGGCCAAGCTCATCCGCTGCACGCGCGGCGCGATCCACGACGTGATCATCGACCTGCGGCCGGGCTCCCCGACGTACGAGGCGCATGTCGGGATCCGCCTCGACGCGGAGAACCGAAAGATGCTCTACGTGCCCGAGGGCTTCGCGCACGGATTCCTCACGCTCGAGGAGGGGACCGAGGTCTCGTACCAGATTTCGCAGTTCTACAACCCCGAGTACGGAACCGGCGTACGGTGGAACGACCCCGCATTCGGGATCGCCTGGCCGGAAGCGATCACAGTGATCGCCGAGCGCGACCGCACCTATCCTGATTTTCGCGAATGACGATGCGCCGGACTCTTGCCGATCTGCGGAAAAACGCCGACTTCGCGTCGCTCGGGCGAGAGATGCACGCCCTGGCGAGCGAGCTCTACCCCATTTGCCGCAGCATCACGGGCGAGGGGCTGCGCCAGACACTTGGCATCCTGCGCCAGGTGGCGCCCCTCTCGATCCACGAGGTCCCGTCCCAAACGCCGGCCCTCGACTGGACGGTGCCGAAGGAATGGAACATCCGGGACGCGTACGTCGCCAACGCGAGGGGTGAACGCGTGATCGACTTTCGGAAGTCAAACCTGCATGTCGTCAACTACAGCGTCCCGGTCCGGGCGACGATGCCGCTGTCTGAGCTCAAGGGGCACCTTCACAGCCTTCCCGATCGTCCCGACTGGATTCCCTACCGGACCTCCTAC
>JANMBR010000333.1:0-10786 GCA_031360505.1 Acidobacteriota bacterium | reverse complement strand
ATAATGCCCCCCGATGGGAAAAACGCTTTCGGTCGCATTCAGCCTGCTGGTCGCCGCGACCATACTGCGCGCACAGCAGCCGGCTTCATCGGATCCCGTTCTGGTCGGCGCCGGCGACATCGCCGACTGCAAGGCCCTCTCCCCCGCGGTGAAGACGGCCAACCTCATCGAGCACATCGAGGGAACCGTCTTCACCCTGGGCGACAACGCCTACGAGAACGGCAGCCCGAAGCAGTTCGCCGACTGCTACACGCCGACGTGGGGCCGCTTCAAGGCGCGCACGCGGCCCGCGGTGGGCAACCACGAGTACGGGACCGCGTTCGCCAGCGGCTACTTCAACTACTTCGGAGCGGCGGCGGGCGATCCCACAAAGGGGTACTACAGCTACGACCTCGGCAAGTGGCATGTGATCGTGGTCAACAGCAACTGCACGCAGATCGGCGGCTGCAAGGCGGGATCGCCGCAAGAGCAGTGGCTCCGGCAGGACCTTGCCGCGCATCCGGCTCCCTGCACCGCGGCCATGTGGCACCACCCGCGCTACTCCTCGGGCGACCACGGAGACGACAAGTCGATGCGCGACATCTGGCAGGCCCTTTATGACGCCAACGCCGAAGTCGTCCTCTCCGGCCACGACCACGACTACGAGCGCTTCGGCCCGCAGGACGCCAACGGCAATGGGGACTCCGCGCGCGGCATCCGCCAGTTCGTCAGTGGAACCGGCGGCCGCGGTCTCTACGAGTGGGAGCACAACGACCCCAACAGCGAGGTCAAGAACAACGAGACCTTCGGCGTCTTCAAGATGACCCTCCACGACGACGGCTACGACTGGGAGTTCATTCCGGTCGAGGGACAGAGCTTCACCGACAAGGGCAGCGCGAAGTGCCACTGAGCCGGGAATAGCGAGGAGAGCCATGGCAAAACAGGACCCGCACCTGAGCCAGATCCGGGAGGTGACACCGAGCGCGAAGGGCTGCGAAGACTGTCTGAAGACTGGCGACCGCTGGGTCCACCTGCGCCTGTGCCTGTCGTGCCCCACGTCGGCTGCTGCGACTCCTCGAAGAACAAGCACGCGCGCGCGCACTTCAACACCTTGAAACACCCGATCATCCAGTCCTTCGAGCCGGGCGAGGACTGGAAGTGGTGCTACATGGACGACGCCTACATTTGAACGCCTTGCTGCCGTTGCTCGCTGCCGTGGCCCTGCTTGGCGGCGCCGCGCCCGAGTCCAAGCGTGTGCCCGAAGGCAAATGGGGAGGCGTCGGCCTGCTCGTCGAGGTCGGCGCCGATGGCGCAAAGGTCGAGCTCGACGCCGCCCACGGCGCGATCGAGGGGCCGCTCGTGCTCGACGCCGAAGGCCGGTTCGAGGCGAACGGGACGCTCGTCCGCGAGCGGCCGGGCCCCACGCGCTCCGGCGGCAGGGACGCCGAGGGCGAGCCCGCGCAATACCGGGGCACGATCGCGGGCGATACTCTGACCCTCGACGTCACGCTGACGCGGTCCAGGACGGCGATCGGGCCGCTCCAGGCCAAACGCGGAGCGCCCGCGCGCCTGCGAAAGATGTACTGAGCGCCGCCGCCCGCCGTTAGAATTCTCCGCCGGTGGAGAAACCGCGCCGGCGCTTCTACGAATTGCGTCCCATCGCGGCGCCGCTTTCCTATTTCTGGTGGGGCTTGAACGTCCTCGCCGTCATCGTCTGGGCCCCGTTCATGGCCGTGTTCCGCCTCGCGACGAAGAACAACGACCCCGGCCGACACCGCATCGGGCGCGTCCTGCGCAACGCCGGCTCGTTCACCGTCAGGTTCAACCCGTTCTGGGATTTTCGCGTCATCGACACCGTCCATCCCGACGCGCGGCGCCCCTACCTCTTCGTCTCCAACCACCGCTCGATGGCGGATGTCTACATGCTCGCCCTGCTGCCCTGGGAGATGAAGTTTCTCTCCAAGGACTCGGTCTTCCGCATCTGGCTGCTCGGCTGGGAGATGAAAGTGGCCGGCGACATCTCGCTGACGCGCGGCGACAAGGAGAGCGCGCGCAAGGCGATGCTCGAGATGCGGCAGCGGTTGCTCGACAAGAGCTCGGTCGTGGTCTTCCCGGAGGGCACACGCAGCGCCGACGGGAGCCTCGCAAAGTTCCGGGACGGCGCCTTTCGCCTCGCGATCGATCTCGGCGTCGATATCGTGCCGCTCGCGATCAGCGGGACCGAGACGGCTCTGCCCAAGCACTCCCTCGTCTTCCAGCGCACGACCGCGACGGTCGAAGTCCTTCCTCCGGTTCCGACGGCCGGCCTGACTGCGGCCGATGCCCCGGCGCTGGCCGAGCGTGTACGCGTCGGAATCGCGCGCGCGCTGAAGGTAGAGTTGGGACCATCGTGACGGCGCTCGACATGGGGCTCGTCCTCGAGGCCCGCAAGGCCCTCGAAGGGCGCATCCGGCGCACGCCGACCGAATTCTCGGCCGCGCTGTCGGACGCGGCGAAAGTCCCGGTCTTCCTCAAGCTCGAGTCGCTGCAGTTGACGGGCTCCTTCAAGATCCGCGGCGCCTTCTTCGTCATGCTGCGGCTCGAGGACGAGGAGCGCCGTCGCGGCATCGTCACCTGCTCGGCCGGAAACCACGGCAAGGCGGTCGCCTTCGTGGCGCGCGAGCTCGGCATTCCCGCCGAGATCCATGTTCCCCGCAGCGTCGACGAGTCGAAGTACCAGGGGATGCTCGCCCTCGGCGCCAACGTCGCACGCTCCCGCTTCGACGGCTACGACGAGACCGAGCGGCTCGCCAGGGCCGAGGCGGCGCGCACGGGGCGGCGCTTCATCAGCGCGTTTGACGACGACCTCATCCTCGCCGCCAACGGCGGGACGCTCGCGGCCGAGACCCTCGAAGACTGCCTGCCGGCGCGGACCTTTCTTCTCCCCGTCAGCGGTGCCGGCCTGGCCGGGGGCTTCGCCTTCTATGCAAAAACGGCGCTGCCGGACTGCCGCGTCATCGGCTGCCAGCTCGCGCTCTCGCCCGCCCTCGCGCTCTCGCTCGAGCGGGGCGAGGCGGTCCTCAGCCTGCCGCCGATCATCACGACGGCGGGAGGGCTCGAGGGCGGCATCGGGAAGACCGGGTTCGACATTTTGAAGTCGCGCGTCGACGGAGTCGCCTTGATCACGGAAGGGGAGATCTTCGAGGCCGTGCGCTTCATGCTCGACAAGCACCAGTACCTGATCGAACCGTCCTCCGCCGTGACCGTCGCCGCAATCCTGACGGGCAAGGCCGGCCCCCTCGACTCCCCCGTAGCCGCCGTCATCTCCGGCCGCAACGTCGCGCTGGCGACCATTCGCAGGATCCTCGCCGCGTGAAGGTCGTTTTGCAGGACGAGATCCGCAGATCCGTGAGCCTGCAAGGCGCGATCGCGGCCATGCGCGAGGCCGTCGTCGCGCAGTCGCGCGGCGAATGCGACACACCCCTGCCGATGCACCTCGACCTCGCGGCGGGAGGAGGCGGCGAGGTCCATATCAAGTCGAGCTACCGCAGGGGCGGCCGCCAGTTCGCGCTCAAGGTCGCCGGCACGTATGCGGCGCGACCCTACGGCTCGATCGTCCTCGTCTCTGTCGAAACGGGCGAGACCGTCGCCTACTTCGACGACGGCGGATACCTGACCGACCTGCGCACCGCGGCGGTTTCCGCCATGGTGGCCAAGGAGCTCGGCCGCACGGACACCGTCCTCGGCATCCTCGGCACCGGCGTCCAGGCGCGCCTGCAGGCACAGCTCCACGCCGAGGTGCTGAAGCTCTCGGACGTATTCGTCTGGGGCCGCAATCCGGAACGCGCGGCAGCGTGTGTGCGCGAGATCGCCGTACTCCTGCCGGGCGCGCGCGTGGTCGCAGCGGCCTCGCCTGCCGAGGTCGCTGCGGGCGCGAAGCTGATCGTCACCGCGACCGCCTCGCGCGCGCCGCTCCTCAACGCCGCGGACATCCGGCCCGCCACCCACATCTCGGCCGTCGGGTCGGACTCGCCCGGTAAACAGGAGCTCGATCCCGAGATCCTACGGACAGCCTCACTCATCCTCGTCGACTCGCTCAAGCAATGCGAGAGGCTCGGCGAGCTCCAGCACGCGCTCTCGGAGAAGCCGCGAGCGATCGAGATCGGCGCGTACTGCGCCGCGCCCGACGCCTATGACCGAACCGGCATCACCGTCGCCGACTTCACGGGGCTGGGCGCCGAGGACCTCTTCATCGCGGACTCCTGTCTTCGGAGTCTCGCCAGGAGGTAGCCGAGCACCGAATCCGCTGCGACAATAAGTAGTTGAAGCCCGGCAGCGTCAAAATGAATACGTGTAGTATACGTATATGCATAAGAAGCTCACAATCACGGTCGAGGAAGACGTCTACCGCGGACTGCACCGCGTCGTCGGCCGCCGAAGGATCAGCCAGTTCATCGAAGAGCTCGTCCGGCCTCATGTGACGGGCTCCGAGCTTCGAGAGGGATATCGGCAGATGGGCATGGATGAAGAGCGCGAGCGCGACGCGCTCGATTGGTCCGAAGCAACCGCAACTGGCCCCTCATCAGATGAAACGCGGTGAAGTCTGGTGGGTCGCATTCGGGCCCGCCACGGGCGGCGAGGTACGCAAAAACCGCCCCGCCGTCATCATCAGCAATGACTCCTCGAACGATTTTCTCAACCGCGTCCAGGTCGTTCCACTGACCTCGAACGTCGAGCGCCTGTACCCGAGCGAGGCCTACGTCACGTTCGCCGGCCGTCAGAGCAAGGCGATGGCCGATCAGATCGCCACGGTCGCGAAGGCGCGGCTGACTCGGCGCCTTGGCCGCCTCGACGACGAAGGCCTTTCTGCCGTCGAGCACGCCCTGCGCGTGCAGCTCGAGCTCCCGGTCTAAACTCTCCCTCCATGACCCGTGCCGTCCGGGAACAGCTCGCTGAAAAGGGTATCGGTCGGCGCGAAGGCTTCCGCTGGCGGGGCGGCGAGATCACACGGGTCGAGGGCTTCAGCGATGCGGTCTTCGCCTTCGCGATCACGCTGCTCGTCGTCTCGCTCGAGGTTCCGCGCACGTTCCACGAGCTCGCCGGCGTGATGCGGGGGTTTCTGGCCTTCGCGGTCTGCTTCACGCTGCTCGTCGTCATCTGGCGCGAGCACTACGTGTTCTTTCGCCGCTACGGCCTCCAGGACACGACGACCATCTGGCTGAATGCGGCGCTGCTCTTCGTCACACTGTTCTACGTGTATCCGCTGAAATTCGTGTTCAACCTGGTGCTCTCCGGCCTGACCGGCGCGGAGGAAGGCGGCGCGGGGCCCGTCATCGAACCGGGCCAGGTTCCCGCGCTCTTCATGATCTACGGCGCGGGCGTGATCGCGCTCTACCTGCTCCTCGCCCTCCTCTACGTGCACGCCTACCGCAAGCGCGGCGAGCTCGAGCTCACGCCCGTCGAGACGTTCGACACGAAGGCGGGAATCGTGGGGCATCTCCTGGCGGCGGGGATCGGCCTCATCTCGGTCTTGATCGCGCTGACCGTCCCGCTGCGCATGGTCGGCCTGGCGGGATTCGCCTATTTCCTGTTCGGGCCCGTGATGGCCGCGTACGGGGCCATCGCGGGTAGCCGCAGGCGCCGCCTCTCGCGAGCCCCGCAGCCGTGAGCCGCTTCCTCTGGATCTGCCTCGGCGGGGCCGGCGGCACGGGAGCACGCTACCTGCTTTCGGGCTGGGCGATCGCGGCGTTCGGCATGGGATTTCCGTACGGCACGCTGGCAGTCAACGTCATCGGCTCGTTCTGCGTGGGATTCCTGATGCAGGTCGGCGTGGCCACGCCGCTCATGTCGCCGACGCTGCGCATGGCGCTGACCACGGGCGTGATGGGCGGCTTCACGACGTATTCGACGTTCAATTACGAGACGATCCGGTACATCCAGGACGGCGCATGGCGCCTCGCCCTGGGCAACGTGGCGGTCACGCTCGTCGTCTGCCTGGCGGCGGGCTTCGCGGGCGTCGCGGTGGGGCGTTCGATCTTCGGAGGTTAGCCAGTCATGCGCGTGCTCGACGGCGAACAGGTTCTGATGCGCATCTTCATCGGAGAGTCCGACCGCTGGCACCAGCAGCCCCTGTGGATGGCGCTGCTGCAGAAGCTCCGCAAGGACGGTTATGCCGGAGCGACGGTCTTCCGCGGCATCGGCGGCTTCGGCGCGCGAAGCGTCGTCCACACCACCCTCATCGAGCGCCTCTCCCAGGACCTGCCGCTCGTCGTCGAGATCGTGGACACCGCCGCCCAGATCGATCGACTTCTCCCGGTCCTCGACGAGATGGTCTCGGAGGGCCTGGTCACGATGGAGACGGTGCGCGTTCTGAAATACTCGCCGGGCAAGCGTCCGCTCGACCCCGCGCCCTGATTCAGGGTTTCGCGGCGGCGGGCGGCTCGCGCCGCAGCAGCACGGCGACCGGCACGGTCGCTTCGCCCCGCCGCACCGTCAGCGCCGCGGCGTCGCCCCAGCGCTTGGCCGCCATCGAGCGCGACAGCGTTTCGCGATCAGGGATCGACGCGCCGTCGAACGTCACGAGAACGTCCTCGAGCTTCAGTCCCGCGCGGGCGGCCGGCGAGTCTTTTTCGACGTCGATGACTTCGAGCTGCTTGTCCTCGCGTGTCCGCGTCGAGATGCCGAGGTCGGGATAGAGCGCCGCACTCTCGGCCGGGGTCCCCCACACGAAGTTCGCGAATGAGGCCTGCACGCTTCGCACGGGCGCCTTCTTGTCGTCTTCGATCGACACCGGGATCACGGAGGCCACTTTTCCGGTGAACCACGGCTTGACCTGGCGCTCGATGCCGAGGCCGTACTGCACGTGCCCGGCGCCGACCAGCACGACCATGACGGTCTTCGGGTCGTCGTCCTTCTTCAGCGGCGCGACCGCGTTGAACCCCATCGTCGCGTCCCACGTGCACTGGGCGTTCCACATCCCCTGCCACTGTTCCTCGCTCATGGTGGCGTGAAAGCTCGCGTCGTCGAAGTTGGCCTTGAACAGGCGCAGGTGGTCCGGGTTCTTCGTGTCGATCTCGGTCGGAATGTGCGCGGCCTCCTCGGGCGTCAGGCCCTGGAAGCCCTTCTTGCGGACCGCCGAGACGACCTCGCGCGGCACGTTGATCGCGAACATCCGCAGGTGGTTGTCCCGCGCGAAGAGAAAAATGTCGCGGTAGTAGAGCCAGTTGTAGCCCCAGTTCTTGTACCAGTGCGAGCCCTCGAGGAATGCCTCCTCGGTCAGCTTGCCCTCGGACCACTGGTCCAGCCACGCCTGCTCGGGGTACGGGTACATCTCGAGGCCGACGAGAACCCGGCGCCCGACGCGGTGGAGGCCCTCGATCACGCGCTTCTCGACGCGGTGCGAATCCATGTCGGTGTGCCCCTCGCCGACGAGCACGAGCCGCGCTCCGGCGAGCCTGCCCGCCAGCTCTTCGGGCGTCAAGAGCGCGCCCGAAGCAGTGTCGGTGATCGCGTCGAGCACGAGCGGGGCCTGGCGGTCCCTGCGGGCCGGATCGCCGATCGGAAGCTTCAGGAGGTCTTCGCCGACCAACGGAGCGGCGAGGAAGAGAACGGACAGGAGCCTGGCGGCCCGGCTCACTTCCACGGCGCGATGGCGATGATTTCAACCTGTCCCTCGGACAGATTCAGGCGGTCTCCCAGGTGGGATCCGAGCAGGCGCTCGGCAAACTCCGACTGGTAGGAGTAGACGCCGGCCTCGGGCTTGGAATCCCATGGGCCGAGGATCGTCGCGTCGCGCTCGGCGCCGCTCGACAGGTCCCGCAGCCGCACGCGCGCGCCGACGCGAACTTCCGACACGTCGATCTTCGTCGGGTCGAGCGCCCGCGAGCGCTCCAGCTCGTCGGCGATCGTGGCAATCCGCGCCGACAGGTATTCGTGCTTCTGCCGCGCGGCGTGGTACTCGAAGTTCTCGCGCAGGTCGCCGTGCTCCTTGGCCGTCTTCATGGCGACCGCGTTGGCCGGCAGCTCGATCGACTTCATGTGGATGACTTCCTGGCGGCGCGCCTCGATCGCCTCCGCGGTGGCATAGAGGTACTCGCGCGCCGGCGCCCGCAGCTCGGGGAACTTCATCAGCAGCGCCTCGCGCACGGTGGCGCGCCGGTGCTCCTCGAGGCCCGGGACGCGGTCGAGAGCGTGGAGCATCTCGCGCGCCTCCTCTTCGGAGGAGGCGGTCCGCACGAGCGCGACGCCGAAGCCGCCCGGCTCGAAGAACTCCTTCATCCGCGAGCGCAGACCCGAGAACTCGTCCATGCGCAGGGCGTCGGTCAGCGCGAAAAAGAGGCCGGGCGCGTCGGTCTTCCCGTCCGCGTGCATGCGCTCGCAGAGCCAGACGAAAGCGCGCGGCGCCGAGCGTGGCGAGCGCAGGATCTTGCGGGACAGGTCCGCCGCCCGGTCGCCCAGCGCCTCGAACAGCGTCGTCAGGACCCGGGCGTCGTCCTCGCGGCTGATCTGCTCGATGAAGATCTCGGCCCAGTCCGGCCGGCCCAGCCGCACGGCCTGCAGAGCCTTCTCACGCGCGCCCTGATCGCGGATCTCTCCGATCACGCGCCGCAGGTCCGCGGTGGCAAGCAGCGTTTCGGCCGGAAATGCTTCGGGCTCATCGGGCGCCAGGCGCGCCGCCGCCTGCGAAAGCTCCCAGGCGAGCTCCGGCTGGCCGGCCGCCACTTTGAGCGCGTCCCCGGCGAGCGACTGTCCGAAGAAAAGCGCGAGCTCCTTGGACCGCTTCGCGTGCTTGCGCGCGAGATCCACGCGCGCCGCGGGTGTGGCCTTCTGGAAGGCCTCCCGCACGCTTCCCTCGGCGGCGTCGGCGCTGTCGCTCCAGGTCACCTTGGCGGACTTTGCGCTGCCCGAGACCAGGACCTGCCGATTCTTGCGCGCGGCCGTCCAGAATGGTGTCCAGCGCTCCTCGGGCACGATGCCGGCGAAGTGGTCCTTGACCTCCTGGACCGTCAGCGACCGGCCGAAGCTCGTCAGCAGGAGCCGCAGCGCCTCGGAGGGCTCGCTCTCGGCAAACGCCACGAGGCTCTTCTGGTCTTCCACCTTGCGGCGAAGGAAGTGTCCGTCCGACAGCGGCACGAGGTTCTTCTCGGCCGAAACGAGGGAGAGCGGCATGCGGGAGCCAGCCACCTCGAGGCGCATCACGTCGAGCGCCGGGTTCATGTCCACGAGGCGCCCCGCGCCGCGGCCCGGCATGAAATAGATCTCGTTGGGCTGAAAGCGCAGCCAGCGGGAAATGCGTCCCGCGACCTCGGACGGGTCGGCGGCCCTCTCCAGCGGGAACTGCGCGATGACCGCGGACAGCGCCGGGTGGCCGGCGTGGCGCGCGCGCAGCGCCGTCGTCAGATCCTTGCGGACGCTCGCATCGGTCGGAGACATGCGCGCGAGCTCGAGGAGCACGCGGATGAGCGACTCGTTGCCGCCCACGTTGTGGAAGTCCGCGAGCGTGCGCAGCCACCCGACCGCCTGGGTGCTGCCGCCCTTCTTCTTGGCGGCAGCGGCGAGATCGAAGAAAAACGCGAAGTCCTCCGCGTTCTCTTCCATCTTCTTCGTCCAGAGCTGCCCCAGGGCGTCGAACTTCTTCTGGTCGACGAGGTGCTGGACCTCGGGGGTCAAATTGGGGAAACCGGTCAACATGAGCCGCTGATACTAGCGCACCGCGGGTTTCAGGCGCTGACGTCCACGGCGGGGCTGCGCACGAACTCGGGACGGGGGACGATGCCGAGGCCCGGCGCCGTCGAGGAGGCCATGCGCCCGCCCTGGCGCTGCGGAGCCCCCTCGGCCGTCGAGACGGTGACGTAGCTGTTGAAGTCCGTGGACGTGAACAGATGCTCCGGGGGCGTCGAGTGGGCCAGGTGCGCGATCGCGGCCGTCGTGACGTCCCCGCCCCAGGAGTCCTCGATCGTCATGCCGATCCCGAGGCTGACGCACAGGTCGCGGGCTTGCCGCGCCCGCGTCAGGCCGCCGAACTTGCTGATCTTGATGTTCACGACGTCCATCGCCAGGTCGTTGGCGGCCCGCATGAGGATCCCGATGCCGTCGATCGTCTCGTCGAGGACGAACGGATGGTCCGTGCGCCGCCGCACGGCGAGGCATTCCTCGTAGGTCGCGCACGGCTGCTCGATGTACACGTCTACGTCCCGCACGGCGCGCACCACCCGGGCGGCCTGGTGCGCCAGCCAGCCCGTGTTGGCGTCGGCCACGAGGACGTCGGTCGGCTCGAGCACCGAGCGCACGGCGCGGATGCGCGCGACGTCCACGTCGGGATCGCCCCCGACCTTGAGCTGGAACCGCCGGTACCCCTCGACGCGGTAGCCCGCGACCTTGCGCGCCATCGCCTCCGGGGACTCCTGCGAAATGGCGCGGTAGAGAACGAAGTCCTCCCCGTAGCGCCCTCCGAGCAGCGTCGCGACCGGCAGATGCGCCGCCTGACCCAGGATGTCCCAGCAGGCGATGTCGATGCCGGACTTCACGTAGGGGTGCCCCTTCAGAAACGCATCCATCCGCCGATTCAGCCGCTCGAGGTCCCGCGGATCCTCGCCGATCAGGTGCGGCGCGAGCATCGCGATCCCGGCCCGGACACCCTCGGCGTACGCGGGCAGATAGGCCGGGCCGAGCGGGCAGACCTCGCCGTGGCCGACGAGGCCCGTGTCCGTCTCGACGCGGACGAGCGTGCTGTCGAAGACGGCGACGGACTTTCCGCCCGACCACTGGTAGCTGCCCTCGAGCAGCGGCAACTCGACGCGGAAGGCGGCGATGCGGCGAATCTTCATGG
>JANMBR010000196.1:0-1866 GCA_031360505.1 Acidobacteriota bacterium | reverse complement strand
TTGCGTTCCCGTCTGCGCCGCGCGAGAAGCGGATTGAAACGCTCCCGAACGTCTTACCGCATACAGCGCGATCCCCAGCAGGATGATCGCGAGGGTGACCAGGATGGGCCATTTCCGGGCCGTGCGCGCGGGGGGAGCGGTCTTCTCCGCGACAGTCCCCCCGGCCGTCGTCTCGGATCGCGGCGAAGCGGTCGACGGGGCTGCGGAGGTCTCGTTGCGCAGGTCCCGGAGCTCATTGTGCACGTCGCGCGAGGTCTGGTAGCGATCGCGGGGGTCCTTCTCGAGGCAGCGGCGAAGGATCCTCGCCAGGTGTGTCGGCAGGTCCCCGCGCCGGTCCGTGACGGAGGGAGGCGTGTCGCGCAGGATCGAGGAGATCATGTCCACCGCGCTCGCGCCCTGGAACGGCCGCTCGCCGGTCAGCATCTGGTAGAAAACGACGCCGAGAGAGAAGACGTCCGACCTTGCATCGACTTTGGCGCCCCGCGTCTGCTCCGGAGACATGTAGGCGACCGTGCCGAAGACCTGACCCTCGCTCGTCAGGTCCAGGCGGCTCTCGGTCGGAGTGCTCGTGAGATCGGGATTGGAGTCCGCGGCCTCGAGCTTTGCGAGCCCGAAGTCCAGCACCTTGACGCGTCCCTCGCGCGTGACCATCACGTTGCCGGGCTTCAAGTCCCGGTGCACGATGCCGCGCTCGTGCGCGGCCGACAACGCGTCGGCGAGCGGCACGGCAATCTCGAAGAAGCGCGGGAGCGGGAGGCCGCCCGGCGCGAGGAGCGTGTCGAGGGTTTCGCCCTCCACCAGCTCCATCGCGAGAAACCGGCTGCCGCCGTCCTCCTCCACCGAGTAGATGGTGACGATGTTGGGGTGGTTCAGCGAGGCGAGCGAGCGGGCCTCACGCTCGAAGCGGGCCAGGCGCTCCGGATCCTGCGCCACCGCCGCCGGGAGCATCTTGATCGCCACGTCCCGCCCGAGCTTCGTGTCGGTGGCCCGGTAGACCTCTCCCATCCCGCCCGCGCCGATGGCAGCGGTAATGCGGTAGTGGCCGAGGCTGCGGCCGATCATCTCGAACCTTCTCGGCACCAGAAAGCGCGGGATCCTGTTTCGTATGGGGGAATGGCGGGACCGATTCTAGCCCTCCGGAGGCACGGGCCGCGCGAGAGCCCTGGCCCTTAGCTCGATCGACGATCACGGATCGAGCGCGGAGTCCCGTCTGGGCCTCCGCGACCTTCCCGCCCCGAGCCCCTCTGGCTTGACACCAGGACGCCCGGGTGATCTAACGCCATCAGAATAGCTGGCCGGCACGCTCCGGCGTGAACTCCCGGTCGGCGTCAACGGAGTGCAGAGCGACCTGCGCACGCGGTTGTTCTCGGCGGCCCTGGGGCCGCACGCTCTTGGTGTGCGAACCCCTGACAACCGACGGCCCCTCTCTTCCACCTTTCGAGGAAGGACCGACGCCATGGCCAAATCCAGAGCCAGGAGAGCGTCCCAACGGATCGTTTTCATTGCCGCCTGGCTCCTGCTCCTGGTCGCCCAGGCCTGGCCGCTCGAGGCGGCGGCGGGGCACGCTCTCGCGAGCGGATCTCACGTCGAGCCGCGGATCGGGCATGCCGCGCGACACAGTGTCTCGCCCAGGGCCCTGCGCGAGATCGGGATCGGGCCGAGTGCGGTCTCGAAGCCCGAACCGCGGCTGGTTCTGGAATCGCCGTCGACACCACGGCCGACGTCCGGATCGCGCAAGAAGGATTCGGTCGTCCAGGCGAGGCCCGGTCCCTCGGCGCCGGACGTGCTGCTCCAGTTCGACGGCGCGGCGACCAACGACAACATTCCGTTCTCCGGCCTCGAAGTGATTCCGCCGGACGCCAACGG
>JANMBR010000315.1:0-16452 GCA_031360505.1 Acidobacteriota bacterium | reverse complement strand
GCGCCGCCAAGAAACCCATGCCCGTAGGCCACGCGCGCCTCGCGCGCCGACAGGCCGGTCAGGTACAGGCCGGTTTCGTTGTGGGCGAGCCCGTTGTCGGGGCCTCCGCCGGGAACGATGTGCTCGATGTCGATCCGGGGGTAGATCCCGCCGTAGGGAACGCTCCCGATCGAAACCGAAAAGCCCTGGTACGAGGCGGCGATCCCGGCGACCCCGGAGAACACCACGCTCGTGCCCGGCCGGGCCAGGTTCGCGATGCCGCCGACGAGAACAGGGACGAGGTCCGGACGGTTGCCGACCACGATCTGGTCGAATGGGAGGTCGCCGAGGCTCGTCAGCGTCCCGACGAGGTTGTTGCGGTTCTGTGCGACGCCCCCTCCCAGGATCTCGAAGTTCCAACCCTTCAGCCCCGCCAGGGCCGCCGGATTGACCCAGGCCGCCGACGCGTCGTCGACGGCCGCGACCTGCGCGCCGCCCATGCCGATGGCCCGGGCGCCTGCCGACGGAAACTGCGCTTTCACGGGCGCCGCGGCGGCGAGAAGGAGGGATGCGGCGAGCAGGAAACGCGAAGAAAACCACCGAGTGTTCATGCGCTCGAGCCTAACATGCGCTGCCGGTTGACCCCCGTAGACACGCGTGCTAGGTTTGGCCGCCTTTCGTTGGGGGACAATGCCCGATCTCGGAAAAAAGTACGAGTGCTTCCACTGCCACACGAAGTTTTACAACCTCGGCAAGCCGGACCCCATCTGTCCGAAGTGTGGCGCGAACCAGAAGAACGCGAAAGCGGACGACGCTCCGCCTCCCGCGCCGCGCCCGCCGCGCCGCTCGGCGATGATGGAGCCGATCCCGGACGACAACCCGCCGGAGTTCGGTGAAGAGGCGCCCGCCGAGCCGGAGGAGAGCGACCTCGACGACGACGAGCTCGAGGAAGGCGAAGAGCCGCGCGAAAAGGACGACGAGGAAGAGGAGTACTAGGGCCGCGGCGCCCGCAGCGGCGCTCGCCTACCTGTCCCTCGGATCCAACCGCGGCAACCGTCGCGCCCACCTCGAGAGCGCGCTCGACGCAATCGCCCGCATCGCGCCCGTCCTCGCCGTTTCGTCCTTTTATCGGACCGACCCGGTCGGCTTCACCGACCAGCGCGCCTTCTGGAACACGGCCGTCGCCATTCGGTGGAGCGGTACGGCCGCGGGACTCCTGCGAGCGACCCAATCGGTCGAGCGCGAGGTCGGCCGGACGCCCAGCTTTCGCAACGGTCCGCGCGAGATCGATGTGGACATCCTCGATCTCGGCGGAAAGACCAGGTCTCGGGACCCGATCCTGCCCCACCCGCGCCTGGCCGCGCGGCGCTTCGTGCTCGCGCCGCTCTCGGAGATCGCGCCCGACTGGAAAGACCCGGGCTCCGGACTCACCGCCGCGCAACTGCTGCGGCGGCTGCCAGAAAGACCTGGGGCTACGAAGCTTTCTTCCAGGCCTCGAGGTCCTGCCGCGCCAGCTCCTGCATCGAAAGCTCTTCGACCAGCTTCTGGGGCGACGGCGCGTCGGCCACCAGCGCCTCTTCGAGGGCCACGGCCTCGGCCTGGTCCTTCGCGTCGCCGCCGTGGTGGAGCGCCTCGGCGAGGAAGTGGCGGTTAGAAAAGTTGCGCGCGTTGACCGTCATCGCGAGGCGCAGGTACTTGAGCGCCTCTTCGCGTGAGACCCAGCCGGTGATGAACGGAATCCACGGCGCCTGGTCGTTCAGGCGTCCGACCACGCGGTAGCCCCCTCCTTCCTCGAACTCGGGGTCGATGCCGATGACGGTCAGCCCGTAGGTGCGGATCTTGTCGGCGGCGCCCTTGCGCACGGCCTCGACCTTGCCCTGCGTCAGCGCCCACTGCCCCCAGGACGCCGCTGCCCAGAAGTACGTCGGCGCGGAATCCGAACGGTCCTTCAGATTTCCCGCAAGCGCCTCCGGCCCGAACTCGAGGATGCCCTGGATGCCCTTGTCCTCCAGGCTCTTCTCCAGGATCGCAATGGCCTCGTCGCCGACGCGCTTGGCCTTTTCGAACACCGCCTTCTTGGAGTCTTCGTCGAGGCCCGTGAAACTCCCCTTGAAGTAGAGGGCGCGCATCAGCTTCCAGCGCGCCTCGACGAGCCCCGGTTCCCGCGAGGCCGCCGTTTCGTATCCGGCGATGGCCGCGTTGATCGGGCCCGTGCTCGCCTTGGCCCCGACGCGCCCCTCCTGGCGCTTGAGGTACATCCGGTCCGCGTCGGCCACGAGCGGATTCGCCGAAAGCCGGCCCGGCGCCTGCGAGCGGTCCGACACGGTCGGCCCTGTTGAAGATTGGCCGCGAGCGAAAGCTGAGGCGCAGACGGCCAGGAGCGTGGAGACCAGTGCGCGTTTCACGGCGCCAGTCTACACGGGGGTGCGCCCGCGTTAGACTCGGGCCCGGAGGCTCGAATGACCGAAGAAAAGCCCATACCCGTAAAGGTCACGATCGACGAGGCGACCGCCGAGGGGCACTACGCCAATTTCGCGAACATCCTGCACAACCCGACCGAGTTCGTCCTCGATTTCGGACGCGTGGTCCCGGGGCGCAGCGACGTCAAGGTGGTCAGCCGCATCCTCACGACCCCGTACCACGCGCGCCAGCTCCTGCGCGCGCTCCAGCAGAACATCGAGCTCTACGAGCGCAACTACGGACCGATCCGATCCGACTTCCAGGCGCCGCTGCTGGTCACGACGGATACGCCGACGAATTGAAGACCCCGCTCCGGATGACTCCCCCACCCAGCACCACGTCCCCGTCGTAAAAGACGCAGGACTGGCCCGGCGTGACGGCGCGCACGGGGGCATCGAACACGACGCGGGCGAATCCGGCTTGCCCCGGATGGACCGTGGCTCCCACTTCCTCGGCGCGGTGGCGCACGCGCGCGGCCACGCGCAGCGGGGCGGACGGGGGTCCTGCGAGAAAACGCACTTGCGAAAGCTCTGCCTCGGACGACGCGAGCTCGCGGCCGGGCCCGACGACCACACGGTTCGCGGCCGCGTCCACCGAAAGCACGTAGAGGCGCTCGGAGGCCGCCAGTCCGATGCCCCGACGCTGCCCGATGGTGAACCGGTAGTGGCCGGAGTGGGTGCCGAGGGGGGCGCCGGCGGAATCTTCGAGCGGGCCCGAGGCCGGCGGCGCGCCCAGTCCGAGCGAGGCCGAGTGCGCCGCCACGAACTCGCCCGCGCGCGTTCCGGGCGGCACGAAACAGATCTCCTGGCTCTCCTGCTTGTCAGCCGTCGGGAGGCCGGCGCGCCGCGCGTGGGCGCGAACCTCGGCCTTGGTCAGCGATCCGACCGGAAACCGCGCCGCCTCGAGCTGCTCGGCAGTCAGATCGTAGAGGAAGTAGGACTGGTCCTTGCCCGCATCGACCCCCTTCTTCAGAACGGCGCGGCCCGCGGGGCCCGCCTCGGACCGCACGTAGTGCCCCGTCGCGATCGTCTCGCAGCCGAAGGCGCGCGCGCGGTCCCAGAGCGTCGCGAACTTCACCTTCGCGTTGCACGCCGAGCAGGGGATCGGAGTCTCGCCCCCGAGGTAGGAGGCAACGAAGGGCCGGACCACATCGCGACGGAACTCCTCTTCGAGATTGAGCACGTAGTGCCGGATCCCGAGCGCCCAGGCCACGCGCCGCGCGTCGGAAAGGTCGTCGAGCGTGCAGCAGCGGCCGGTGCGGCCGCCCTCGGCCGAGTGGTCCCAGAGCTGCATCGAGAGTCCCACCACCTCGTGCCCCGCCTCCTTCAGCAGGAGGGCGGCGACCGACGAGTCGACTCCACCGGACATGGCAACAGCGATGCGCACCGGGCAAGAGTAGCCGAAAGCGGGTCTAGGCCACCGGCGTAACGATCAGCATCAGCGTCGAACCGCCAACCGTGAACTCCGCGTGGTTTTCCAGCGGCGCCTCCCCGACCGACTGATCGCCGACCTGTACTCCGTTGGCGGAGCCTAGATCGACGACCGTGATGCGCTCACCGCAGACCTCAAGCGCCGCGTGCTGGCGCGAGATCTCCGGATCGTCGAGCGCGAGGTCCACTCCCTCCCGGCCGATGACGGTGCGCGGCTTCTCGATCAAGAACATGCGTCCGGCGTCGGGCCCGGCAATGACGGCGAGCGAGAGCTTGACGTCCTGCGGAAGCTTGAGCTGTGTGGCGGGAGGCCGCGCGGGCGTGTCCCGGCGCGCCGTGCGACTCGCGCCCGAATGCCGGATCGCCGTCTCGTCCGGAGAGAGTCTTGGCCGGACGGCCGGCTGGGCCTCGAAGGCCCGCGTGTTCACGACCTCGAAGATGGCGCGGCACCTCGAGCAGCGCAGCCGCTTCGCCGCCTTGCCGCCAAAACGTCCCTCGTCGTACTGGAACTTCGCGTGGCACTGATCGCACTCGACGATCATGGCCGCGCCACCGCTCCGGACGCGCCCGCGAGGGCTGCAGCCTCCGGCGCCGACACGCCGCGCGCCTGTGCGAGGACGCCCGGCAGGAGGTCGAGGACGCGGTCGACCTCGGTTTCGGTCGTCTCCCGCGAGAGCGAGAATCGGACGACGCTCTTCGCCTCGTCCCGCGACAGCCCGAGCGCGAGCAGCGCCGGCGACGGGGCAAGCGTGCCGCTCGAGCAGGCGCTCCCCACCGAAACGGCCACCCCCTCAAGGTCGAGCCGGATCAGCAACGCCTCGCCCGACGCCCCGGAAAAGGCCACCGCCGAGGTGTTCGGCAGCCGCTCGACGAGGGCGCCGATGACACGCACCGCTGGGACCCGTTCGAGGATGCCGCGCTCGAGCCGGTCCCTCAGCCGCGCAATCGCGGGAGCTTCGCCGGCCTGGCGCCGCGCGGCGAGGATCGCCGCCACGCCGAAACCGACGATCGCGAGCGTGTTCTCGGTTCCGGCCCTCAGCTTCTTTTCCTGCCCGCCCCCCGGGGTACGGGCTTCGATCGAAACTCCGCGGCGCACGAAGAGCGCCCCCGCTCCTTTCGGGCCGTGCAGCTTGTGCGCCGAAATCGAAACGAGGTCCGCGCCCCAGGCGTCGGCGTCGCCCGGCAATCGTCCCGCGGCCTGCACCGCGTCGGCGTGAAAGAGGACGCCGCGGCGCCGCATCTCCCGGGCCAGACCCGCGACCGGGAAGACGCCACCGTACTCGTTGTTGGCCGCCATCACGGAGACGAGCAGCGTGCCCGGGGTCGCCGCCGCGAGGACCCTCTCGGCATCGAGGGCGCCGGAAGGATCGGGATCGACCACGACGAGCTCGCACTGCCCGCTCGCGGCCAGCCGCGCGGCCGGTTCCCGGACCGATGGATGCTCCGCGCCCGAAATCACGATGCGCCCGCGACGGCCCGCGACCGCGCCGAAGATCGCCATCGCGTTCGCTTCGGTGCCGCCCGAGGTGAGGAAGACTTCACCGGCCCCCGCGCCCATCAGCGCTCCGATTGCGTCCCGCGCCCCTTCGATGGCGCGCCGCGCCCTCTGCCCCTCGGCATGGACGGAAGACGGATTTCCGAACGCCCCGGCGGCATTCGTCATCGCGGCCCAGACCTCGGGATCGAGCCGCGTGGAGGCGTTGTTGTCGAGGTAAATCATGCGTTCAGATTCCTGGAGCGGACTTCAAATTATCGCTCCGACGGAGGACCGGCCGCAAAACTATCTTCAAGGAATACCCGTACCCAATGCGGGAGTTAAGATCGCCAGTCCGATGAAGACGCGACGCATCGCGGTTCTCGTCTTCGCGGCCATGCTCGGGTTGTACGGGCCTGTCGCCGCTCGCGCCTCCGTGGGCGCGTCGCAGGAGCCTGCGCCCACCGGGCCGGCAGCCGCGCCCGCCCCGACCCCCGCGCCGCCAGAGGCCCAGGGCTCGGCGCCCCGCCATCTCACCGAGCTCACCAAGAAGGAGATGGCCCAGAAGATCAAAGCCCTCCCCGAGGAGGAGCGCCGGTGGCTCGAGGTCTTCGTCGCGCCCATCATCCTTCCCGAGGAGAAGAACCTCTTCGTGCAGCTGACCGAGCCGCACCAGCGCGAGATCTTCAAGCAGGATTTCTGGAAGCGCCGCGAGCAGCAGGGCCTTCCCGACCCCCTCGGCCCGGGATACCGCACCCGCTACGAGGGGTTCCGGGAGGCGGCAGAGACGGCGTATGGAGGCCTCAACAGCGATACCGGGCGCATGGTCGTGCTCCATGGCGAGCCGGCGGGCATCCAGGAGTTCACCGACTGCAACAACGTTTTCCGCGATCTCGCGCTCTGGACGTACGCCCAGTCGAAGCCGGGATCGGGCCTGCACAGCGAGATCCAGTACCTCTTCTACCGCCCAACCACCAGCTCAGGGCCGTGGAGGCTCTGGCTCCCGATGCTGCCCGACAAGGAAATCCTGCTGCCGTCCTCGTGCCTCAACACGATCGACGAGGCCTGCCGCCAGGCGGGGACTCCGGGCACGCCTTCGATCGACACGTTCTGCCCGAGGAACGCGGTGCCCCAGACCTGCGACGGCGCCTGCGCGATCGTGCGCATCGTCCAGGGAATCAAGCTGCGCGGCGTCGGCCCCGTCGCGGGCGCGATCGCCGAGCCGCCGCAGGTCAACGTCGAGGGCATCGAGAAGCTCGCGGAGCGGTTCCCCACCGTCGGCGACGCGAAGGCCATGCCGCTGACCGTCGAGGGCCCGTCCGGGACCCCCGGCGCGGCGGTCGTCCCCGCGTCCCCTTCGGCCAGGGTCTCCGACCTGGCGGCCGCATCCGGCCCGGCCCCCGCTCACCGCAAGCTCTCGAAGAAGGAGATCCGCCAGCTGACCGAGGCCCTCCCGCAGAAGTACCGCCAGTTTCTCGAGCTCGTCGAGATCATCATCACGCCCGACGAGCGCGAGATCTTCCTCGAGATCCAGCAGGACTACCAGCGCGACAAGTTCATCGACGCGTTCTGGAAGCGCCGGACGATCGACGTCCAGGGGATCCGGACCGACTATCGCGCCGTCTACACGCGCCGCGTGGAGCTGGCGATCGAGCAGTTCCACGATCTCCACAATGACCGCGCGAAGATGTTCGTCATCAACGGGCCGCCGGACGCGGTCGTGGTCATCGATTGCCAGGACGTCTACGTGCCGATGCAGATCTGGTACTACGAGCGCCTCGAGGTCATGAAGTCGAAGGCGTACCTGATCTTCTACGCGCCCTACGGGTCCGGCCCCTACAAGCTCTGGCTGCCGATCGACGGGCGAGGCGTCCTGCTCGTGGGCGTCGGCTCGCAGACGACGGCGGCGCGCCCGGTGGACGTCCAGCGCTGCTTCGAGTGGCGCAGCGTCGATCAGGCGCTCCAGTACAGCGCTGCGCTGCTCGGCATCGGGGCCTTCGGCCTGCAGGCCCAGAGCCAGCTCTTTGCGCCGCCCGTGGTCGAGACGGAGGGCGTCGACCAGATTCTCTCGATGACGACGGACCTGCACCAGGGGGCCGCCGACCTGGCCGTCGCCAAGCTCGTCCGGTTCCCCGACATGCGCTCCAACAAGCTCGGCATGGACCTGTCGCTGCTCGTGCCCAAGGCGGAGTTGAGGCCCCGCGCCCTCGGCGAGGAGAGCTTCTACAACGTGGACGTGGTCGGCGAGATCGTCAAGGAAGACCGGCTGATCGACAACTTCAAGTACCGCTTCGACATCCCGGTCGGGGAGATCGGCGGAGGGAAGATCCCGCTCACCGTCCGGCGCTACCTCTATCCCGGCCAGTACAAGCTCGTCCTGAAGATTTCGGACGGAAACCAGAATGCCGAGGGCCGCCTCGCGGAAACCCTGGTCGTGCCCGAGCAGCCCGACGCGCCGCCGCCCGAGCTCGCCGCCGCCCGCGCGGACGGAAAGGCCGCCGTCGGCAAGATGAAGGACGAGGGCTTCCTCCCGTCCGCCGTCTCGATCCTGCCGATCGCCAGGGAGATCGTGACCGGACTGCAGCGCTTCGAGACGCGTGTTTCCGAGGGCGTCAAGGCCGTCGACTTCTACCTGAACGGATCGAAGGTCATGACCCGGGCGCGCGCCCCCTTCGATGCGGACCTGAACCTCGGGCCCCTTCCCCGCAAGCAGACGATCCGAGTTGTCGCGTACGGCCCGACGGGCCGCACCGTCGGCGAGGACGAGTACACCGTCAACGAGGGCCGGGAGGTGTTCCGCGTCCGGATCCTCACTCCCGAGAAGGGATCGAAGGTCTCGGGGCCGACCAAGGTCGTCGCCGCCGTCGCGGTGCCGGAGGGAAAAGCGCTGCAGAAAATGGAGTTCTACTCGAACGAGACCCGGGTCGCCACGCTCTACCAGGCACCATACGAGCAGACCGTGACGGTCAAGGACTCGAAGTCGCTCAGCTACGTGCGCGTCATCGGAACGCTCGAAGACGGAACGGTCTCCGAGGACCTGCGCTACGTCAACGCCCCGCAGTTCGTCTCGGAAGTGACGGTGGACGCCGTCGAGCTCTACACGACCGTGCTCGAGAAAGGGCGCCCCGTGAATTACCTGCAGGCCTCGAATTTCAAGGTCTTCGAGGATGGGGTGGCGCAACAGATCCAGGGGTTCGAGTACGTCAAAAACCTGCCCCTCTCGATCGGCCTGCTGATCGATACGTCCGCCTCCATGCTCGAGTCCCTGCCCGAGGCCCAGCAGGCCGCCCTGAAATTCATCGATTTCTCCGTAGGGGAAAAGGACCGCGCGTTCCTCGTCTCCTTCGACAACGAGCCCTATCTGCTCTCCAAGCTCACGGGCCGCAAGGACAAGCTCAACCGTGCATTCTCGGGCCTGCGCGCCGAGGGTTCCACGGCCCTCTACGACGCAATCATCTACGGCCTTTACCAGTTCACGGGTGTGAAGGGAAAAAAGGCCCTCGTCATCCTCACCGACGGCAAGGACACGGCCTCGAAGTTCGACTACGAGACGCTCGTCGAGTACGTCAAGAAGTCGGGCCTCGCCGTGTACGCAATCGGCCTCAAGATTTCCGGCACCGACCTCGAGGTCAAGTACAAGCTCAACAAGCTCGCGCAGGCCACGGGAGGGCAGACGTTCTACGTCGACTCGGCGAAGAACCTCGAGACCGTTTACCGGCAGATCAACGATGACCTGCGCAGCCAATACCTGCTGACGTATTACTCGTCCAACCTCGAGACCCGGGACAAGTGGCGCAAGATCGAGATCAAGGTCGAGCCGGCGAACCTGTCGGCGAGGACGATCAGCGGGTACTACCCGTAGTCGGGGGAAGTTTGGGAGGGGCCTGGAAGAGTCAGGAGGAGCGGTGGTTCTGTTCTAGTATTTCCGGGCCTTGAGCACCGACAACAACTCCCGACTCATCCTCGCTTCGGCCTCACCGCGCCGCGCCGAGATCCTCACCTCGCTCGGCATCCTCTTCGCCGTCCACCCGACCGACGTCCCCGAGGAGCCGACGCCCGGCGAAACTGCCGAAACGACGGCTCGCCGCCTCGCGCGGGAGAAAGCCGCGAGCGCGGCGCAGCGTCGGCCCGACGCCTGGGTGCTCGCGGCCGACACGCTCGTCTTCCTGGACGGCGAAACGCTCGGCAAGCCGCGCGACGACCGGGAAGCCGCGGCCATGCTCGGCCGGCTCGCCGGCCGGGAGCACGGCGTCGTCACCGCGGTCCACCTGCGTCGCGGTGCGGAGCCCGGGCGGGGCGTTGCCGAGACCAGCCGCGTGCGCTTCGGACCCATGAGCGCGGAAGAGATCCGCTGGTACGTCGGCACGGGTGAGCCGCGCGACAAGGCGGGCGCCTATGGCGTCCAGGGGCTCGGAGCGCGGTTCATCGAAGAGGTCCGCGGGTCTTTTACCAACGTGATGGGCCTGCCAGCGCGAGCCGTCTACCTGCTGCTCAGGGACGGACCGGACCCCGCTCTCGCGCGTCTCGCTCTTTCTTCCGGCTGAGCTTCCTCTCGTACATACGCGCGTCCGCCTCGGCAAGCGTGCGGGGGAACTCCGCCTTGGGCCGATGGGTGGCCCATCCGACCGAGAGGGTGGGCTGCAGATGCTCGGCTCCCGGAATGTGAGGGAGGCTCTTTCCGAGCTCCTCCGCCTTCTGCGCCGCGGACGCCTCGTCGGCCTGCGTGAGCAGCACCAGGAACTCGTCGCCGCCCCAGCGAAAGACGAGGTCCGACTCGCGCACGCACGCCGTCAGGAAGTTCGCGACGAACTGCAGCACCTCGTCGCCCACCTGGTGGCCCCGGACGTCGTTGATCATCTTGAACCGGTCCACGTCGATCAGCAGGACCGAGATGGCGACCCCATGGCGGCGCGACCGCGCGAGCTCGCGCCGGATCACGTCGTTGAAGTAGTGACGGTTGTAGAGACCCGTCAGGCGGTCGCGGATCCCCATCTCCTTGACCTGCGTGTCGGACTCGACGAGCCGCGCCATCTCGCGTTTGAGCTCATCCTGGCTCGCTTCGAAGAGCAGGATGATGATGCCGACACCGACCGTCATCTCGAGGAACATCTCGAAAAACTGTCCGTAGGCGTATGCCCTGGGCATCGCGAGGACGTCGCCGTAGTGCAGCTGCGCCCACCCGACGGTCGCGCGCTCGATCGCCCAGAGCAGGAAGGAACTGGAGAGCAGGACCCGTCCGCCCGCCGATCCCGGAGTGCGCGCAAATGCCACGGCGGTGACCAGATAGGCCGCCGCCCGGATGAAAGAGATGATCGCCTCCGGAGGGCTGGTCCCGGCGAGCCCCCAGGCGACGCCGAGGATCGGAAGCACCCAGAGCATTTCGACCGGCCGCGAAGCGGTGCGCTGCCCCCGGAAGCGGGACACGCCCCGAAGCAGGAAGAACACGTGGGCGAGCAGCGCGAGGTTCAAGCCGAAGAGCGGGATGCGCCGGGACTCGTCCGGGGCCCCCGGGCGCAACAACACCCACTGGAGGCCGATGCTCAGCAGGAAGAAGCCCCAGGACGCGATCCAGTCGAGGAACGCGGGCCTGCGGAACTTTCGGTACAGGAGCAGAAAGACGATGAACAGCAGGATCGTGCCCGCGGCCTGGACCGGCAGAGCGAGAAGTTCAGCGTTTTCCATGGAAGCTTTTGAGAGACAGTTTACGTGACCCCGGCCCCGCCCGGGCGCCCGGAACGGGCCAGCCCTTACAATTCCCACGATGCCGCACAGCCTTGCCTGCGTCGCCCCGGGCCGCCGCACTGCACTTTTGGCGGCACAAACCGTCGCAGCAACCCTCCCGAAGACCCATGTCGAAGCCTTTTCGCTCGCCGGCTACCTGGCGGCGGCGCATGCTCCGGACCGGATCGTCCTCTGCCCCGCCGGGCTCTCGACGGTCTCCGACCTGAGGTTCCTCGGCCTCGCGGCACGGCGTCTGCTCTGGCCCGCGCCGCCCCGGAGCCTTCGCGCGGCGATCGGCGGGATCCGCCCCCACGGGGAAAGGCCGCGTCGGGCCGAGAAGTCGGCGCCCGGGAGGGCCTCGGCGCTCTTGCTCGAAGGCGCGGTCGGGCCCTCTCGTGCCCTGTCGGCGCTGGCCGCCTCGAGTCCGCGCGACTGGATCGTGGAGAGCGCAAGGCACGTGCGAATTTCCGCCCGTTTGTACCGGACGCTCGCGCAAGGCGGCGTGCGCTGGTCGGCCCTCGAGCCGATCGAGCTCGTCGCCCTCTACGCGACTCCGGCCCTGGCCCGCGCCAGCGGGAAATGGAAGGCGTTGCTGCCTCCGCGCACCCGCGTCTGGATCGCCGCGAGCTAGCGCGCCGCAGCGAAACTCATTCGTCTCCGGGTGCCGTAGGGACGGCCCTTGGGCCGCCCGCGAGAGTCACCGTTACGCGGAACACTAGGAAATGTCCCGGACCAGCTTCTGCACCGTTGCCGGCGCGAGCACCTGGCGCGCCTCGTAGCCGCCGTGCGCGACCTCGAGCGCCGCATCGGCGCCCGAGGCGAGCGCGGCACGGCCCTCGTCCCCGAGGGGAAAGCGGATGTAGTGCACGGCCGAGATCCGGTCTTCCCGGGATTGCCCGGGGGCGAAGAGCGCCGGGTAGGACTTCGCGCCCACCCTGACGGCGAGCTTGCCGGGCTCGTCGAGGCCGATGAAACCGTCCAGGACCTCCTGGATCCTGGTCTGATCGGTGATCTCGATGAAGAGCGTTGCTGCGATCTCTCCCGGGCCCGGAAGCAGCTCGTTGTAGACATCCAGCTCGTGCTGGACCTTCTCGGGCTGCACGATGCGCTCGGCGCGCAGCATCTCCTGCACCTGGAAGCGGACGGTGTCGCGGCTTTCGAAGACGAGCGTCATCAGCGGCCCGAGCGCGATGCGGCGATGGGACTTGAGCTCGATGACGTGGCGACGGTAGTCGGGGCGTTCGAGCTCGTATTCGTGGAGGTTGGAGAGGTCGGAGGCTGTCAGGGGGTTCACGGGCTGGGTTCCTTTTTTGCGGCCGGGAGAATTCGATTACACCCGCAACCCATACGCCTCCGCCACGATCTGGATCGGATGCTTCGGCACCCTGCCTGTTCCCTGCCGGATCTGGACTCCGGCGAGGGGACAGTCGGTGGCGACGACGTCGGGCTGTTCCGCCTCGACCGCGGCGAATACGGGAGCGGCGAATTTCATGGACATCGGGAAGTACTCGGTCTTCATACTCCACGTGCCGTCGTGCCCGGTGCACTTTTCGACGGTCACGACCTCGGCGCCCGGGATCAGCTGCAAGAGGTCGCGGGACTTGAAACCGATGTCCTGGACCTTGAGGTGGCACGGGACCTGGTAGAGCACCTTGCGCGGAGAGCGCGGGAAATCGGTCGAGAGCTTTCCCGCGGCGTGGCGCCGCATCAGGAACTCGCAGAGGTCGAGCGTGTGCGCGGCGACTTCCTTCGCCTCTTCCTCCGGCCCGAGCACCGGGTATTCCTTTTTCAGCATGAGGCTGCAGGTCGGGCCCGGAGCCACGATGGTGTACCCGGCGCGCACGAGCGGCAGGAGCGACGTGACGTTGTCCCAGCGCGCCTCGCGCGCCGTGTCGATGTCGCCGCTCTCGAGCGACGGCATGCCGCAGCAGCGCTGAGTCGGGACGACGACCTCGCAGCCGTTCTTCTCGAGCACGGCGACGGCGGCACGGCCGATCTCGGGGTTGTGGGCGTTGACCGAGCAGGTCACGAAGAGGGCCACGCGGTCCGCCCGGGGAGCCCGGTCCGTGGGCTCGGTCGCGCCGCCGCGCCGCTGCCACCATTGCAGGAACGTCTCGCTCGACCAGGTCGGCAGGAGCCGGTCACGGTGCACGCCGAGCGTCTTCTCCATCATGACGCGCGCAAGCCGCATCTGGCTCATCGCGTTCACGACCGGCGCCGCCGCAGTCGCGATCTGGCCGAGCGCGTCGGTGGAGGCGAGCACGCGCTCGCGCAGCGCCGGCTTGCCGTCGCTCTTGACCCGCGCCGCGCGATCGCGCAGCACGAGCCGCGGGATGTCGACCTCCCAGCGGTGCGGCGGGTAGTACGGGCAGTGCGGGATGCAGAGCTTGCACTCGAAGCAGAGGTCCGAGAACGCATTCAGGTCGCCCGGGACGAGGCGATCCACCTCGCCGTCCACCTCCGGGCGATCCAGCGCCCGGAAGAGGACGTCGAAGGACGGACACAGGTTGTAGCAGCGGCGGCACGTGTGGCAGATGTCTGCCACACGCCGCAGCTCGTTGTCGACCGCGCCCCGGTCGTAGAAATCGTGCGCAGCCGGATCGAACACCTTAGAACTTGCCCAGGTTGTCGAGGCCCTTCTGAAAGCGGCCGGCATGCGACTTCTCGGCGCGCGCGAGCGTTTCGAACCACTCGGCGATCTCGGTGAAGCCTTCCTCGCGGGCGGACCTGGCGAAGCCCGGGTACATCTGCGTGTACTCGTAGGTCTCGCCCTCGACGGCGGACTTCAGGTTCGCGTCCGTGTCGCCGATCGCAAAGCCGGTCGCCGGATCGCCGACTTCCTTCAGGAAGTCCATGTGGCCGAAGGCGTGCCCCGTCTCGGCCTCGGCGGTGTCGCGAAACAGTCCGCCGACCTCCGGGTAGCCCTCGATGTCGGCGCGGCGGGCGAAGTACATGTAGCGCCGGTTCGCCTGGGACTCTCCGGCGAAGGCATGCTTCAGATTCTCGTGGGTCTTGGTGTTGGCGAGCTTGGCCATGGCGAATCTCCTACTTGGTTATTGGACGCCGCGCCGGCATTTCCGGAACAGCCCGTGGTATTCGAGCGTTCTCCCCGAAACCGAGTCGCCCTGCGCTTTGACGTTCCCGTTAAGCTCGAGCAAGCTCGAAGCGATCGAGGTCCATCACCTTGTGCCAGGCGGCCACGAAGTCCTGGACGAACTTCGCCTGCGCGTCCGAGCTTGCGTAAACCTCGGCCAGGGCCCGGAGCTGCGCGTTCGAGCCGAAGACGAGGTCGACACGCGTGCCGGTCCACCGGACCTGGCCCGTCTTGCGGTCGTGCGCTTCGAACACTTCCGCGGCAGGCGAGGTCGGCGCCCACTCGGCGCCCATGTCGAGCAGGTTGACGAAGAAGTCGTTGGTCAGGGCCTCCGGCTTCTTCGTGAAGACGCCGTTCGAGGACTTCCCGACGTTGGCGTTCAAGACGCGCATCCCGCCGACCAAGACCGCCATCTCCGGCGCGCTCAGCGTCAGCAGCTGCGCCTTGTCGACGAGCAGCACCTCGGAAGGCACGGCGTACTTCCCCTTGAGAAAGTTGCGGAAGCCGTCCGCGATCGGCTCGATCACTTCGAACGCCTCCACGTCGGTCTGCGCCTGCGACGCGTCCGTGCGCCCCGGTGTGAACGGGACGGTCACGTTGTGTCCGGCGTTCTTCGCGGCCTGTTCGACTCCGGCACAGCCGCCGAGGACGATGAGGTCGGCCAGCGAAACCTTCTTGCCGCCGGAGGCCGCGCCGTTGAAGTCGTTCTGGATGCCTTCCAGCGTCTTCAGCGCCTTCGCGAGCTCGGCCGGCTGGTTGACCTGCCAGTCCTTCTGCGGCGCGAGACGGATGCGGGCGCCGTTGGCGCCGCCGCGCTTGTCGGAGCCGCGGAAGGTGGACGCCGACGCCCACGCGGTGGACACCAGCTGCGACACCGTCAAGCCCGAAGCGAGAATCTTGCCCTTGAGCGCGGCCGCGTCCTTGTCGTCGATCAGCTTGTGGTCGACCGCCGGGACCGGGTCCTGCCAGAGTAGCTCTTCCTTCGGCACCTCGGGACCGAGATAGCGCGCGCGGGGGCCCATGTCGCGGTGCATTAACTTGAACCAGGCCCGGGCGAACGCGTCCGCAAACTGATCCGGGTGCTCCATGAAGCGCCGCGAGATCTTTTCGTATGCCGGGTCGAACCGGAGGGAGAGATCTGTGGTGAGCATGGAGGGGGCGATGCGCTTCGACGTGTCGTGGGCGTGGGGCACCGTGCCGGCGCCGGCCTCGTTCCTGGGCCTCCACTGCTGCGCACCCGCCGGGCTCTTCGTCAGCTCCCATTCGTAGCCGAACAGATGCTGGAAAAAGTCGTTGCTCCACTTCGTCGGCGTCTTCGTCCAGGTGACTTCCAGACCACTGGTGATGGCATCGGCGCCCTTGCCGGTGCCGAACTTGTTCGCCCAGCCGAATCCCTGCGTTTCGAGGCTGGCGGCTTCGGGCTCGACGTCGACGTTTGTGGCCGGGGCGGCGCCGTGCGTCTTGCCGAAGGTGTGACCGCCGGCGATCAGCGCGACCGTCTCCTCGTCGTTCATGGCCATGCGCTGGAAGGTCTCGCGAATGTCCTTCGCCGCGGCGATCGGATCGGGTTTGCCGTCCGGGCCTTCCGGGTTCACGTAGATCAGGCCCATCTGCACGGCGGCAAGCGGGTTCTCGAGGTCACGCGTGTGCGGCGTCTTGCTGTTGTCGTCGGAGACCACGACGCCGTGGTCTTCGACCACGCCGGGCGAGCCGTGCGTGTAGCGGACGTCGCCGCCCAGCCACTTCTTCTCGGCGCCCCAGTAGACGTCCTGGTCCGGCTCCCAGACGTCCGGGCGGCCGCCGCCGAAGCCAAAGGTCTTGAATCCCATCGTCTCCAGCGCGACGTTGCCCGTGAGGATCATCAGGTCGGCCCACGAAATCTTCCGGCCGTACTTCTGCTTGATCGGCCAGAGCAGGCGGCGCGCTTTGTCGAGGCTGACGTTGTCCGGCCAGCTGTTGAGGGGTGCAAAGCGCTGCTGGCCCCGGCCGCCGCCGCCGCGGCCGTCCGCGATGCGGTAGGTGCCGGCGCTGTGCCAGGCCATGCGGATGAACAGCGGCCCGTAATGGCCGAAGTCCGCCGGCCACCAGTCCTGCGAATCGGTCATCAACGCCGCGAGATCGTTCTTCAGGGCCGCGTAGTCGAGGCTCTTGAACTCCTTCGCGTAGTCGAAGTCCTGCCCCATCGGATTCGACCGCGAGGAATGCTGTTGGAGCAGGTCCAGCCGCAGCTGGTTCGGCCACCAGTCGCGGTTCGTCGTGCCGCCGCCGGCGCCATGTTTCACCGGGCACTTGCT
>JANMBR010000249.1:0-2808 GCA_031360505.1 Acidobacteriota bacterium | reverse complement strand
GTTCATCTCGTAGTCAGTCGGCAGGCGACCCGCATAGCCGCGTTGCGAGAGGTAGAGCTCCGTCGTGTAGAAGCCGTTGTAGTAGCCCGACTTCGAGGTCGGAGCGCCCGTGCGCACGTAGAACTGGATTCCCGCGGAAAGACCCCACGGAGCGTTGTACACCGCGTCGATCCGGCCCTGGTTCGGCCGGTCGAGCTCGAGACGGCCCGAGGAGTTGCGGATGAAGTCCGCGTAGTCGTAGTCGGCGTTGATGCCGGGGTCCGTCTGGCCGGAAGCCTCGCTGATCGCACCCGAGTAGTTACCCGTGAGCGACGAGCCGAGGTACGACAACTGGGCCCAGATCTCGTTGGTGAACTGCTTGCGGACGACGAGCTCGATGCCCTTGAAGATGCGCTTGGCATCCGGGATCGAGGTGCCCTGGCCGGGGCCCGTGCACGTACCCGAAAGCGGGTCGGTCGGATTGGCCGAGTTGTTGCAGCTGCCATAGGCGCCGGTCGCGCCCGGGTTGTCGATGCCGGTGGCGCCCGGGTTCATGAGAGCGCAGGAGGAACCGGTCGGGTTGGTCGCGTAGTTCAGGTCGCAACGATCCTCGACCGTGCGGCCGAGCGACCGATAGGTACCCTTCAAGCCGACCGAGAGCGTGGGGTCGATCGCCTTCTCGACGCCGATCGTGAACTCATCCTGGTAGGAAGCCTTGATGCCCGCATCCGTGGGCTCGCCCTCGACGGAACCGACCTGGAGCAGCGAGGAACGCGCCACGCAACCCGCAATCGGAGCGCCCGTCGCACACTTCGGACCGGTCTGGCTGAGGTCGGTGATGTCGTACGTAAAGCTCCGGTACGAGGTATTGCCCGTGAAGACGCGGACGTTCAGGTCCGTCGGAATCGCGTAGAAGAAGCGGCCGGCCGAAGCGTACAGCTTCGACGTGCCGTCGCCAGCGAAGTCCCAGGTCACGCCGAAACGCGGGGCCCACTGGTCGGTGAGACTGAACGCTTTCAGCTGGAGACCGTTGTAGAGGGTCTCCGTGTCGTAGCGCAGGCCGGCGTTCACGGTCAGGGCCGGCGTGACTCTCCACTGGTCCTGAATGAAACCGCTGTAGCGCTTGGTCGGCGTATTGAACGGCGCCACCACGAGGGGGGTCAGGTCCGTCGCGTTCGCCGTGAAGTAGTCGTGCTGGTAGTAGACCTGGTACGTGCTGCCCTCCGCATTCGTGTAAAACGGGGCGAGCGAAAGGTCGCACGTGCCGTTCACACCCTGGGTGCAGCGACGAATCTCGTCGCGATACGTGCCGGTCCGGTAAGTCGTGCCCCTGGTGTTGACCTTCTCGTAGTCGCCGCCGATCTTGAACTCGTGGTTGCCCAGGTAGCCGGTGTAGTTGCCGGAGAACGACTGGCGCTTCGAGTAGTTGTTGGCGACGGGGCCGAAGACCTGACCAAATCCGCCGTAGTAGTCCGGGTAGCCCTGATCCGCGATGCTCGTGATGTCGATCAGCTGCACCACGTTGCGGCCGTTCGGCTGTGTCGCATAGCGATCGGCGTGCTGGCCGTAGGCCAGCGTCAGGATGCCGCTCGCGCCGAAGAGCTGGTTCAAGCGCGCGCCGTAGTCGGGTCCGCCGACGTCGATGCGGCCACGGTTGGCCAGCGGGTTGGCGCTCTGGGGATTGCCGTTGATGTTGCCGACCTGCGACTGACGATCGGAGAAGTACACGCCCTGCAGCGTCGTGCTCTGCGCGATATTCAGGGTCAGCTTGAGCGAGTACTTGTTTTCGGTCTGCGTCGCGCCCTGGGGGTTCCCGACAAGGTCGCCGCTCGTCGGAGTGATTTCCGTGCCCGTGATGACCCGGTCATACGCGGCAAAGAACCACACGCGGTCCTTCCAGGCGTAGCCGCCGAGGTCCAGGCCGCCTTCCGAGCGCGTGTTCTTCGTCGTGAGCGCGGTGCCCTGGGCGTTGCCCGTCTGGCTGAAGTCGGGCGTGATGGTGTTCTTCTGGTCGGAGGCCAGGCCCAGGCTGTTGTAGTAGCCGAAGATGCCGCCGTGGAACTCGTTGCCGCCCGACTTCGTGATGACGTTCACGATGCCGCCGGTGTTGCGGCCGTACTCGGCCTGGTAGCCGGAGGTTTTGACTTCGACCTCCTGGATGAACTCTGTATTGATGTCCTTGCCCTGGATGCCCTTGATGACGTTCGTCGTGTTGACGCCGTCGATCAGGAAGCTGTTCTCGGCCGAGGTCGATCCATAGATCGAAATCGCGAGCGAGCGGCCCTGCGTCTCGCCGTTGTCGGCCTGGACGCCCGGCTGCGTGAACACGATGTCGGCATAGTTGCGGCTCGCGAGCGGCAGCTTGTCGATGACCCTGCCGTTGAAATTCGAGCCCGACGTCGTCGACGTCGAGTCGATCAGCGGCGCCTCGCCGGTGACCGTCACTTCGGCCGTCGTCGAGAGGTTCAGCTGCAGGTTGGCCGTCGTATGCGCGTCGATGGTGACGGCGGCCTTCTTCTGCACCTTGCCGAACCCTGCCAGAGTCGCGGTGACCGTGTAATCGCCGGGAATGAGGTTCAGGAAACGGTAGCGGCCGTCCGCCGAGGTGACGGCGCTCCTGGCGCCCTGCAATTTGACGCCCGCCAGATCCACGGTGACGCCCGGAAGCGCGGCACCGCTCTGATCTGTGATGCTTCCCTCGAGCGTTCCCGACGTCTGTGCAAGCACAACGGCCGGGGCGACGAGGAGAAGGCATACGGACAGAACGAAACCAATTCGGTACACAGACTTCATCCCTTCCTCCTTGTTAAAACCAATTCGCAAACTCAA